>JAJPHQ010000073.1 GCA_021325195.1 Gammaproteobacteria bacterium
CTCGGGACTCGGGACTCGGGAAAAGCATACAAACGACGTGCGTGATTCCGGGGCCGTTCGCTGCCGCGAACGGCCCCGGAATGACGCAGATGTCACCCCGGACTATCACCTGCAGGCAGGCCCCTACATCTTCCCGAACGTCACCTCGCCGCCGCGCGTCACGCAGGTCTTGGCGACCAGTTCGTCCGCGAAGTCCGGCTTCCACGCGCCGTCCGCCACCAACAGCTCGCTGAAGTTGGCGAGATTGCGTGCGTACATTTCCGACGCGTGCAGCGGGGCCCCCGACGGCAGGTTCAGCGGACCGATCACGACGACGCCGTTGCGTTCGATCCGTTGACCGGGTTTGGTGGCTTCGCAGTTGCCGCCGCCTTCGGCCGCGAGATCCACGATCACCGCGCCGACCTTCATGCCATCCACCATCGCCAGCGGAATGATCTTCGGCGATGGCCGTCCCGGCACCGCGGCGGTGGTGACGATCACATCGACGGTTTTCACGTGCTCGGCCAGTCTGGCCTCCTGCGCCGCGCGCTCTTCCGCCGTCAGTTCGCGCGCGTAGCCGCCCTCACCCGCCGCCTTGACGCCGAGGTCTAGGAACTTCGCACCCAGCGATTCGATCTGCTCGCGCGTTTCCGGGCGTACGTCGAAACCTTCCACCATCGCGCCCAGCCGGCGCGCGGTGGCGATCGCCTGCAGTCCCGCCACACCCGCGCCGATCACCAGCACCTTGGAAGGACGCAGCGTGCCCGCCGCGGTGGTGAGCATCGGAAAGAATTTCGGTGCCGCCTCGGCCGCGATCAGCATCGCGCGGTAACCCGCCACCGCGGCCTGCGAGGACAGCACGTCCATGGCCTGCGCGCGGGTGGTGCGCGGCAGCAATTCCAGCGAGAACGCGGTGAGCCTGCGCTGCGCGTATTCCGCGAGACGGTCGCCGGCGTTGTGCGGACGCAATTGTCCGATCAGCGCCGCGCCCTCCTTCATCGCCGCGACACGCTGCGCAGACGGCGGCTGCACGCACAGCACGATGTCCGCCTGCCCCGCCGCCGCATCGCCGTCCGCGAATTCGGCGTTCGCGTACGTCGCGTCGGGAAAGCCCGCCCGCTCGCCCGCGCCGCGTTCCAGCAGCACGCGCAGGCCGCGCGAGGCGTACTTTTTCGCGGTTTCCGGCGTCAGCGCGACCCGGCGTTCTCCCTCGGCGGTTTCGCACAAGGCGGCGATCGTGACCGGCATGATTGTCTCCCGCTACGGTGCCGGCATCGTAGCGCAAAGCGCCGCGATGCGGCTGCTAAACTGCCGCGATGCAAGATCGACATGTCCTCGAGTTCCTGCGCAGCCGCCGCTCGGTGCCGGCCGCGCAACTGCTGCCGCCCGGGCCGACACCGGAGCAACTGCGCGAGATCGTCGCCACCTCCGTCCGCGTGCCCGACCACGGCAAGCTGACGCCGTGGCGGCTGATCGCCTTCACCGGCGACGCGGGCGCGCGCTACGGCGAGGCGCTGGCTGCGCTGCACGCGCGCATCGACCCCGGCGTGCCCGCAGCCAAGCTGGCCAAGGACCGCGACCGCTTCGCACACTCGCCGCTGGTGCTGGCGGTGATCGCGCGGATCGACGAGCACAACCCCAAGATTCCCGCACAGGAGCAACTGCTGTCGGCCGGCTGCCTCGCCTTCAACCTGCTGCTGGCCGCGCAGGCGGCAGGTTTCGCGGCGCAATGGCTGACCGGCTGGTCGTGCTACGACCGCGACGCGGCCAGGCTGTTGGGGCTGGCCGACCACGAGCGCGCGATCGCCTACATCCACATCGGCAGCCGCGGCGCCGAACCGCCCGAGCGCACCCGGCCCGACGTGGAGGCTGTCCTGAGCGCATGGCAGGGATGAACGCGGCATCGCGCACGCCTGTTTCGACGGTCTATCTGATCGATGCCAGCATGTACGTGTTCCGCGCCTGGCATTCGATGCCGGACGTGTTCTTCGATGCCGACGGTGCGCCGGTCAACGCGGTGCACGGCTTCGCGCGTTTCCTGCTCGAATTCGTCGAACGTGCCCGGCCCACGCACGCCGTGACTGCGTTCGACATCTCGCTGACCAGTTCCTTCCGCAACGCCATCTATCCCGCCTACAAGGCCAACCGCGAACCCGCGCCGCCCGAGCTGAAGCGCCAGTTCGACTGCTGTCGCGAACTGGCCGCCGCGCTGGGCTTCGCCGTGCTCGCCGACGCGGCGTACGAGGCCGACGACCTGATCGGCAGCGTGCAGGCGGCGATGCGCGAACACGCGTTCAGGAGCGTGATCGTGTCGGCCGACAAGGACTTCGGGCAGTTGCTTGGCGGCGCCGACGAGCAGTGGGACTACGCGCGCGGCCAGCGCTGGAATGCGGATGGCGTGCGCGAGCGGCTGGGCGTGGAGGCACGGCAGGTGGTCGATTTCCTGGCGCTGACCGGGGATGCCACCGACAACATCCCCGGGGTGCCCGGCATCGGCGGGAAAAGCGCGGCCGCGCTGCTGGCGCATTTCGGCGATTTGGAATCGTTGCTCGCGCGCGTGGACGAAGTGCCGTTCCTGCGCCTGCGCGGCGCGGCGTCGCTCGCGGAGAGACTGCGCACGCACGCGGAGCAGGCGCGGCTGTCGCAACGCCTGGCGCGGATCGCGCTGGACGCGCCGGTGCCGCGCGTTCCGGATGCACTGCTTCGCCGCGCGCCCGATCCCGCCGCACTGGATGCCCTGTTCGAACGCCTGCGCATCGGGCCGCTCACGCGCACCCGCGCGCACCAGATCCTCCAGACGGAAACCGCCGCATGAGCCGAGATCCGCGCATCCCCGCCGACGCCGAGGCGCCCGTGGAAATCCTGCACAAGGCCCGCTGGCTGACGTTGAAGCAGCGGGGCCGCTGGGAGTTCGTCGAGCGCAACAATCCGGAGGGCGCCGTGATCATCGTCGCGGTGACGCCTGCCGACCGCGTGCTGTTCGTCGAGCAGTACCGCGTGCCGATCCGGCAGTTCACCATCGAGATGCCCGCCGGGCTGATCGGCGATCAGGGCCACGCCGATGACGCGGACATCGCCGCCACGGCCCGCCGCGAGCTGGAGGAGGAAACCGGCTGGACTTGCGGAAGGATCGTGCCGCTGCACGCCGGGCCGTCGTCCGCGGGCATGAGCACCGAGATCATGCACTTCGTGCGCGCGCTGGACCTGCGCAGGATTGGCGACGGCGGCGGCGACGAGACCGAGAACATCGTGGTCCACGAGGTGCCGCGCGGCGAAGCCGGCGCGTGGCTGCGCGCGATGGCGGACAAGGGCTACTCGATCGACCCGAAACTGTTCGCGGGCCTGTGGTTCCTCGAGCACGGGCAGGCCGGGTGAATCATTTCGCCGCTGCACGTTCCCGGGCGAGCTGCGCATCCAGCGTCCGCGCGGCCGCGGCTGCATAGGCGCGGCAGGCGCCGGCATCGATCAATGGCGAGACGTCGTCGGGCGATTGGCGCCGCGCGACCCTGTCCCAGAAACCGCTGGCATCGGGATGCGGGGTCATCAGGATGTCGCAGGGCAGCGCCGCGACCGAGGCGATCGAGCGGCGGAATGCCGCGAGGTAATCCGGATGATCGCTGAAGCGGTAACCGGGAGCTGCGAGTGCGGTCAGGCTGTCGGCATAGACCATGTGCAGGCAGCGCGAGCCAGCGCAGGAAGTCCACGTCCATGAGGTGCTGCCGGGCGTATGCCCCGGCGTGTAGTGCGCGGTCACGGCCACGTTGCCCAGTTGCAGGGTTTCGCCATCCCGCACCACGCGCACGCGTGGCACGGGCGCGTAGGTCAATTGAAAACCGTATTGCGGATCGGCCGGATCGGCGCCGCCCAGTGCCATTTGATGCGCGCCTTCCGCGCTGGCCAGCACCTGTGCGCCGCTGTCCCGCTGCAACCGCGCGATGCCGCCCGCATGGTCCTGGTGCGCATGCGAATTGAGGATCCACTTGATGTCGCGTACCCGGAAGCCCAGTTCGCGGACGTGCGCCTCGATCTGCGTCGCCGATTCGGGCAGATCGCCGTCGAACAATGCCAGGCCCCGCCCGGTATTCACGAGGATGGAAGACAGGCCGTGCGGCCCCACGTACCACGTATTGCCGTAGATGCGGAAAGGCGCCTGCGGCGCATTCCATTCGGCGCGTGTCGTGGCCTGGTCCCGGGACGCCGAAGCGGCCGCGGCTCCGGACGCCGTTGCCGCGAGACATGCAAGCGTGAACACGCACAGCGGACGCAGCGGCATCACGGACTTCTCCTTCAAAAGGACTGCGGCGAGACAGCGGTGTGTGTCGATCGCGCCGCGCAAGGGCTCAATGCGGATGCGCGCGCCAGCGCCATGCCGCCCCGGCCAGCGCGATCGCGGCGATCACGAACAGCGCGAGGGCGGCGACGTTGCGCACGCCCAGCCAGTACGCGCCAGCGAGCAATGCCAGCGGCACGGCCGCGATGGCCAGCGCCAGCCAGCGGTCGCGACGGCGCGGCGGCGGCAGCAACAGCGCGACACCGAGCCACGCCAGCAGCACCGCCAGCAGGCGGCGCGCCCACTTGAAGTGCGGCGGCTGCGGCGCGTCCGTGAGAATGTCGGTCAGCGAGCGCCGGCCGATCTGCACCTGCGCAAGCGGACGGCCCGACGCATCGCTGGCCTGCACCAGCGTGCCGCCGCGGTTGCGCGCCAGCACCGAGATCTGCGCCGGATCGATCTGCATCCAGCTGATGCGCAGGTCGCCGATCTGCGGATGGTCGGGATTGCTGCCCGACAGCAGCGTGCCGTCACGCACCTGGAAAGTCGCCGCCATGTTGGGCGGCAGGCGGCTCAGGTCCGGCGAAACATTCTCGACCCCGGCGAGCGAAGCGACCAGGGCCGGGTCGAGCTTGAAGCCGGCCACCCGCACTTCGGGCGAATCGAAGCGCGCCGGACCGATCGGAAACGCGCCGGGATTGGCGTGCGTGGCGGGATCGCCGAACTTCGACGAATCGACGGGATGGTCGAACCACTCCTGCTCGTAATTGCGCCGGCCGCCGTAATCGGTTTCCTGCCACTGGAACATCTCGACCTTGCGCAGCAGCGCCGGCGCGTTCACGCTGACGTTGAACTGCGGATCGAGCGCCGGCTGCACGACCTCGGGCGCGCCGACCGCCAGCACCAGTTGCCCGTCGCTGGCCGGGCCCGGCTTCGCGGCGTCGCCGGTGAGCACGAAACCGCCCAGTGCGTCCTCGCCCATCGCGCGCAGGCGGTCGGTGTGCTCGGTGAGGCCCAGCAGCAGCAGCGCGATCAAAACCAGCACCGCGCCGGCCAGCCGCCGCGGCCAAGCCCGCGCGTCGATCGCCGGCGGGATGCGCAGCGGCATGGTCACAATGCCATCCCGGCGATGGCACGCCGGTTGTCGATGGTGTGATAGCGCCCGCTTCCATCGCGCGCGGGCGATGCCAGCGCGATCTCGTGATCGTGGGTGAAGAACAGGCGCACGGAACGCGCGAGCTTGTCGTCGAGGAACTCGCGCTTCTCGTCGATCAGCAGTTCCGGCGCACGGTCGTACCCCATCGTCACCGGCAGATGCACCCAGGCGCGGCCGGGAATCAGGTCGGCGCAATACACCACGCCGCCCTCGCCGCCCGGGCCCGTGATTTCCGACAACATCAGTCCGGGCGTGTGGCCCTGCGAATAGTGGAAGCGCACCGACCTGCCCAGCGCGCGCGAATGCTCGCCATCGACCCGTTCCAGCCTTCCGCTTCGTTCCAGCAGCTCCGGCAGGCCGGGGATGAACGAGGCGCGATCACGCGGATGCGGATGCGTGGCACGCGCCCAGTGTCCCGCGCTCACCAGGAACCTCGCGTTCGGGAACAGCAGTTGCGGCAGCCTGTTTTCTTCCCACGCCGCCAGCAACCCGCCCGCATGGTCGAAATGCAGGTGCGAAAGCACCACCACGTCGATGTCCTCGTGCGAAAGCCCGGCCGCCCGCAGTGAATCCAGCAGCACGTGGCGTTCCTCGTTGACGCCGTAGCGTTCGCGCAGCCTGGGCTCGAAGAACGCGCCGATGCCGGTCTCGAACAACACGTTTTTCCCGTCGAGGTCCGTCGCCAGCAGGCCACGGCAGGCCAGCGGTATCCGGTTCTGCGCGTCCGGCGCGATCCATTTCTCCCACATCGCGCGCGGCGCGTTGCCGAACATGGCGCCGCCGTCCAGCTTCTGCGTATTGCCTTCGATGGACCAGAGTTTCATCGCTGTTCGCACCAAAGCGTCGTCATTCCCCGCAAGCCGGGATTTGATGGCCGTGCCCCACGCAAGTGCCTGACACACCGGGTCACGGCTTGCGCCAAGGCGACGGGCAGTGCAGAGGTTCCGCGGTTCATTTCACCTCGCCCAAACCCGAACCGCCGCGCGGATCGCTGGCCGCGGAGACTTCGCCCGTCCGGCGGTTCCAGATCGCGACGTTCATGTCGCCCCAGGGATGGCGCTGCTTGAGGGTGTAGCCCATGTCGCGCAGTTCGGTGCGGGTCTTCGCATCCAGCGCGTCGGGTTCCACGAACACCACGTCGGGCAGGTACTGCTGGTGGTAGCGCGGCGCCGACACGATCTGCTCCGCGCCGTCGCCGTCGATGAAGTGCAGGATGCCTTCCAGCACCTGGGTGATGATGGTGGAGCCGCCCGGCGAGCCGATCGCCATGTCGCGGTCGGGGCCGAACACGAAGCTGGGCGTCATCGACGACAGCGGGCGGCGGCCCGGCGCCGGCGCGTTGGCCGCGTAGCCGATCAGGCCGTAGGCGTTGGGCTTGCCGGGCACCAGCGCGAAATCGTCCATCTCGTTGTTGAGCACGAAACCGGTTCCCGGAATCACCAGGCACGAGCCGAACCAGGTGTTCACGGTCTGGGTGGCGGCGACCATGTTGCCGTCCCTGTCGATGATCGAGAAATGGGTGGTATGCATGCTCTCGGGCTGCACCGCCACGTTCGGCCTGGGCAGCGCGCTGCTGGGCGTGGCCTTGTCGGGCAGGATCGATGCGCGCAGTTCGTCGGCGTAGGCCATGCTGGTCAGGCGCGCCAGCGGCATCTTCACGAAATCGGGATCGCCGAGGTACTGCGTGCGGTCGCGGTAGGCGCGGCGCATCGCCTCGATCACCGTGTGTACGCGATGCGCGCGATCCATCCCGCTCAGGTCGAAGCCCGAAAGCATGTTGAAGATCTCGACCAGCGCGACGCCGCCCGAGGACGGCGGCGAGGCGGACACGATCCGGTACACCGGACCGCCCGGCGGACGGTAGTCGAAGGCAAGCGGCGCGCGTTCCACGACCTTGTAGTCCGCGAGGTCGGCCAGCGTCCAGGTGCCGCCCGCCGCGCGCACGCCATCGACCAGCTTCCTCGCGAACTCGCCGTGGTAGAACCCGGCGTCGCCGTCCTTCGCGATGCGCGCCAGCGTCGCGGCGAGATCGGGATTCCTGAACAGGTGAGTGGCCGGCAGCACCCCGCCGTCCTCGAGCAGCAGCGCCGCCGAACCGGGATAGCGGCGGATCACGGCCTGCCTCTCGGCAAGGGCCTCCATGAATTCGCGATCGCCCCGGAATCCGTCGCGCGCGATCCGGATCGCCGGCGCCAGCGATTTCGACAGCGGCAGCCTGCCGTAATGCTCCGCCAGCCACACCAGCGCCGCGGGCTCGCCGGGAATGGCCGCGGCCAGGGGACCGTTCAACGACTTGTCGCGATTGGGCGTGCCGTCGGGGTTCTCGTACAGTTTCGTGGACGCTCCGGTGGGCGCGGTCTCGCGCGCATCCAGCATCACGTTGCGGCCATCCGAGGCGCGGTGCAGCAGGAACAGCCCGCCCTCGCCGATGCCCGAGCTTTCCGGCTGCACCACCGACAGCACCGCGGCCACCGCGATCGCCGCGTCGAAGGCGTTGCCACCCTCCTTCAGCATCTCGAAGCCCGCCTCGGTCGCGAGTCGCTGCGAGGAGGCGATCGCGGCGTGTCCGGGACGCGCGGCCGTCGCCTGCGCCGGCGCAGCCTGCGCACCGCATGCAGGCAGGACGCACCACAGCATCGCAGCGAACAGCGTTGCACAGCGCGACCGGAATCTCATGCACGGGTCTCCAGCGTGATCAGCGGTCGATCATAGCATCCGGTGTCTGCCACGCCCGGAAAAACAAGGCCCGTCCGCTGGCGAACGGGCCTTGCCAGCCACACGCTGCGCACGGCTTACTTCTGCGGCACCGGCACGGCAATGAAAAGGTTGCTGCCGTTGCGCGATACCAGCAGCAGCACGGTATCGCCGCGCTTGACGCTGGCCGTGTCGCGGCGGAACTCCGCGACGTTGTTCACCGGCCGGTTGCCCACGCGCAGGATCACGTCGCCCGGCTGCAGGCCGGCCTGCGCGGCGGGGCCCTGCACGTCGGTGATCACCACGCCGCCCTTGGCGCTGATGCCGAGCTGCTGGCGCATGTCGGGCGTGATGTCCTGCACGGTCAGTCCCAGCAGGCCGCTGCCGGACGTGGACGGGGCGCCGGCGATGAACGCATTGGAAAGTCCGTTGCGCGGCATCTCGCCGACCTTGATCCTGAGCGTCATCGGCTTGCCGTTGCGCAGGATGTTCACGGTCGCGGTCGAGCCGGGCGCGGTCTGCGCCACCACCGGCGGCAGTTGCGACGAATCGTAGATCGTCTTGCCGTTGAAGCCGGTAATGACGTCGCCGACCTGCAGCCCCGCCTTGTCGGCCGGACCGCCCGGCTGCACCTGCGCGATCAGCGCACCCTGCTCGTTGGGGAGGTGCTGCGCCTTGGCAATCTCGTCGGTGACGTTCTGCACGCCGACACCGATCATGCCACGGCTGACATAGCCCTTGGTCTTGAGCTGCTGCACCGCGTTCATCGCCAGATCGATCGGGATCGAGAACGACAGGCCCATCGAGCCGCCGCTGGTGGAGAAGATCTGCGAGTTGATGCCGACCACCTGGCCCTGCATGTTGAACAGCGGACCGCCGGAATTGCCGCGGTTGATCGGCACGTCGGTCTGGATGAACGGCACGGTCGGCTGGTCGTTGCTGCCCAGGGTGCGCCCCACGTAGCTGACGATGCCTGCGCTGACCGAATGGTCGAGGCCGTACGGCGAACCGATCGCCACCACCCACTGCCCGGGCTTGAGGGTGCGCGAATCACCGATCGCGACCGTCGGCAGCCCGGTGGCGTTGATCTTGAGCAACGCGATGTCGTAGATCTTGTCGGTACCGACGATCTTCGCCGCGAAAGTGCGATGGTCGGAGAGCCGCACCTTCACCGAATCGGCGTTTTCCACCACGTGGGCATTGGTGAGGATGTAGCCGTCCGGCGAAATGATGAAGCCCGAACCCAGCGACTCACCGCCGCGGTCGGGCGGCTGCGGCATCTGCGGGAACGGCATCCCGAAGAAGCGCCGGAAGATGTCGGGCAGCGGCGGCGTGTTGGTCTGGATGCCGCCCTCCATTTCGCTGACGTGGTTGTAATGCGCTTCCACGTTGACCACCACCGGACCGTACTTCTCGACGATGCCGGTGAAATCCGGCAATTCCGCGCCGGGTACGGCCAGCGCCGCGCCGGAAAGAAAGAGCAGGACGACCATCGCCGCAACCTGCCTCGCTCGTTGAAGCATGGTGGGAACTCCTTTGATTGTGCAGGGAATCCGCTTGCCGCCGGATGCCGGCGATTGCCCGGTTCATTCGGCGCAGGCACACCGGCCTGCAGCCGCCCGGGTCACGCCGGACTCGCCGCGCCGTCAGTGCCGGGGCTGTATCGCCCGCTCGGCCCTTCGTTCCGGCACCAGCTGGATCGCGTAGGGCGCGGCGGCCGGGTCCTGCGGCTGCGCCAGCGGAAACGCCAGCAACGCCGGATCGGACGCATAGGCCGCGGGGCGCAGGTAATCCGGTTGCAGCAGACCAGTGCCGAACACCACGTTGGCGGAAGCTGGTTGCGCGGCGAGCACGGTAGGCTGGCGGGTCAGCAGCCAAGGCGGCGTGCCGGGCGCGCGTGCGGCGGAAATCGACGCCAGCGCCGTGTCCGCGGCGCGGCCGGATGCATGGCCGGCGATCGCGGGAGCGGGCACCGGGACGGCGGGCTGCACCTCGGGCGAACGCGGGACGCTCAGCACCAGCGCCGCCACCGCCACGCCCGCGGCGATCGCCCCGCCGCCCACGAAACGCGCCCAGCGATGGCGCGGCGCCACGTCGGTCGCGACGGCCCTGGCGACGCGTTCCGCAAAACCATCGTCGGCCTTCGCCCCCGACATTCGGGCCGGGTCGGAAGCCAGCACGGCGCGGATCAGATGCCAGCGCGACCAAGTCGCGGCCAGTTCCGGATCGTGATCCAGCCGGCGCAGCAGGAAACGCGTCGGCTCGGCGGCAAGCTCGCCGTCCATCAGGGCGGAAAGGTCTTCGCGACTGGTTGGATCCATGTGCCTCAATCCTCGTCCGACATGTCGGTACTTCAATCCCCGTCGTGTGAAAGCAGTGGCCGCAATTTCTCGTCGATGGCCTCGCGGGCCCGGAAGATCCGCGAACGGACCGTCCCGATCGGACAACCCATGCGCTCGGCGATTTCCTCGTACGACAAGCCGTCCACCTCGCGCAGGGTGATGGCCGTCTTCAGCTCTTCCGGCAGACTTTCGACCGTGCGAAACACGGTTTGTTCAATCTCGCGCCTGGCCAGTTCGTGCTCGGGGGTGGCCTCGTTGCGCAGCCGGGCCCCGGAATCGAACTGCACCGCGGTGTCCGCGTCGATGTCGTCGGCGGGGGGACGGCGGCCCTGGGCAACCAGATGGTTCTTGGCGGTGTTCACGGCGATCTTGTACATCCAGGTGTAGAACGCGCTGTCGCCCCGGAAGGCGCCGATCGCGCGATAGGCGCGGATGAACGCCTCCTGGGCCACGTCCTCGCACTCGCTCCAGTCGTGCACGTAACGCGACACTAGGCCGATGATCTTGTGCTGGTACTTGCGCACCAGCAGATCGAAGGCCTTGTTGTCTCCATTGCGCACGCGCGCGACCAGCGCGCGATCGGTTTCCACTTCGCCCATCCGGGCGTTACTCCTTCGGCGCCGAACGCCACGTGCGCCTCGATACGACCGCGCCCGCGGCCCCGAAGTTCACCAGTTTGGGGCGAACCCGCGCCGGGTCAAGCACCGGGCCGGACCGCCGGTGCGCCGCTCACGCCGCGGCGCCGCCTTCCCGGGCCGGTCCGGCCGGCAGGCGCAACAGCGGATCCGCCGCCTCGGCTTCCGCTTCGGCGAAGGCAGCGCGGCGCTCGGCCAGCATGTTGGTGAAGCTGGTGACCGACAGCGGGCGGCAGAACAGGTAGCCCTGCACCTCGTCGCAGCCGCACTCGCGCAGGAAGGCGAGGTGCTGTTCGGCCTCCACGCCCTCCGCCACCACCTTGCGGTTCAGGCTGTGGGCCATGTCGAGGATCGCGCGCACGATGGCCTCGTCGTCGGGGTCCACGCCGATGTTGCGCACGAAGCTCTGGTCGATCTTGATGCGATCGGCCGGGAAACGCTTGATGTAATCCAGCGAGGACTGGCCGGTGCCGAAGTCGTCGATCGAGACGCTGCAGCCCAGTGCACGGAGGGCGGTCAGGGTTTCCTCCAGATTCGGCACCATCTTGACGCTGATGCTTTCCGTCAGTTCGAGATCCAGCAGGTGCGGATCCATGCCGGCGTCGCTGCACGCCGATTCGACCACGCCCACCAGGTTGGGCTGCATCAACTGCAGCGCCGAAAGATTGACGCCGACCCGCAGCGGCAATCCGCTGCGGCGCTGCCACACCGAGGCGTCCGCGCAGGCACGTCTCAGCACCCACTCGCCGATCGGGATGATCAATCCTGTTTCCTCGGCCAGCGGAATGAAGAACGCGGGGCTGATCATGCCGAGATCGGGATGCTGCCAGCGCACCAGCGCCTCCATGCCCACGATGTCCTCGCTCTCGACGTCGATCTGCGGCTGGTAGAACACGCTCAATTCGCCGTTCGCCTCGGCCTGGCGCAAGCGTGCCTCCATTTCGCGCCGCTGGCGGTGGGATTCCTCGGGCACCGCGACATAGGACTGGCAATTGTTGCGGCCGCGGCCCTTGGCGCTGTACATCGCCATGTCGGCGTGCTTGATCAGGTTCTCGGCGTCGGTGGCGTCATCCGGATGGAAACTGATCCCGATCGACGCGGTCACGTGCAGTTCCGAACCGTCGGCGAGGGTCAGCGGCGCCTCCATGCTGCGCAGCAGTTTCTCGGCCACCCGCAACACGTCCTCGCGCTGCACGATGTGGCGCAGGATCAGCGTGAATTCGTCGCCGGCATAGCGCGCCACCGTGTCGGAGCCGCGCACCACCGCGCGCAGGCGCTTGGCCGTGGCCACCAGTACCTGGTCGCCGATCGCGTGTCCCAGCGAATCGTTGATTTCCTTGAAGCGGTCCAGATCCACGAACAGCACCGCGAAGGTTTCCGCCGTGCGCCTGGCTTCGCGCAGGGTCGATTCCAGACGGTCGTTGAACAGCAGCCGGTTCGGCAGGCCGGTCAGACCGTCCAGCAGCGCGGTCGCGCGCCCCTGCTCGCGCTCGGCACGCAATTCCAGCAGCGCGGCGAAGCGCGCGGCGGCGATCTCCAGCGCCGGCCGCGCCAGCCGCGGATCCGGCAGCGGCGGCTTGCGTCCCGCGCACACCAGCACGCCCAGCACGTTGTGGTGGCTGTCGGGCAACGGCAGCGCCGCGAAGCACTCGCAGCCCAGCGCATGCGGAAAACTCCCCTCGCCCAGTTGCTGCGCGTTTTCCAGATGCAGCACCGCCTCACCGCCCAGCGCGCGCAACACCGCGTGCTGCTGCAGCGGATCGGGCGCGTCGGGCGGCAGCGACAGCCGGTCGATGCGCGCCAGCGGCTCCAGCGTGCCGCCCGCCCCGCCGCGTTCGGTCACCACGATCAGGTCCAGGCCCAGCGCTTCCAACACCTGCTGGGCGATGCCCTGCAGGCCCGCCTCGCCGATGCCGGGCCGGGTGATCTGCACCAGCTGCTGCAGCAGGTCGGGTTCGTCCACCGCATCCGTCACCTTGCGCAGGACGCTGAAGTGCACCAGCCGCCCTTGGTAGGGCACCAGCCGCATCAGCACCTCCATCCTCCGGCCGCCGCCGTCGGCGCGCCGCCGCTCGCACGTGAAGCGCGCGAGGCCGGTCTGTTCGATCTGCCTGCGCCAGCCTTCCGGGCCGCCGCCCGAATCGTGCGCCAGCAGGCGCGGCAGGCGTTGCGCGTTGGCCTGCGCGAGGCCGAAGCCGGTGCCGTGCTCGAAAGCGGGGTTGACCGCGAGGATCCGACCGTCCACCGGATCGGACAACACCATTTCGTCGATGCTGTCGTCGAACGCGAAACGGAACGACTCGCCGGCCGAAGCCGCGGGCGGGGCCGGAACGAGCCCCGCCAGCACCTGTCGGGTCCGGATTTCCGCCTCGACCGGATCGACCGGCGTGCGCAGCCACTCCACCACGCCGGGCGGATGCTTGTCGAACCGCCAGCGTTCGCCGGCATCGCCGCGCCCGACCCCCAGCAAACCGATCACCGGCACATCCGGCAATTCCGCGCACAGCACCGCCGACTGGGTGGGGGCGTGGCTGAAGTCGAGCACCGCCAGCACCGGCCGCGGCGCGCGCCGCAGCAGCGTGCGCGCGTGCATCGCGTCGCGCGCGCTCAGGATTTCACCGAAGCCGTGACCGTCCAGCGCGTCGAACAGCGCGCGCCGGTCCTCGCGCAGCGAGGCCACGATCAGGATCGGGCGGCGTTCTTCGGGCATCATCTCACCCAGCGTCCGTCGCGCAGGCGCGGGCGGCCCGGCGCCTGCACCTTCCACACCAGTTCGTGCGCGCGCACGCCCGCGGGCAGCGCCGGCGGCGCGCCCAGCAGGACGACCCGGCGCAACGGCTGCCCGTCTGCGCGCGACACGCGCCGCAGCAGGGGCACGAGGTCGCTGTCGAAACTCGCGGCGCTGTGGGCCAGGAAGTAGATGCCGAAGTGCGCGCTCTGGCTCACGTAGCGCAGCACGTCGGCCATCCGCCCGCAGCCGGGCACTTCCTCGTCGCCTTCGCGCATCCGCCGCAAGCCGGCGCCTTCGCGCCACAGATACATCGCCTGCCCGGAATGCAGCGCCAGCCTGCGCAGTTGCTGCAGCAGGCCCGCTTCGTCATCGCAGCGCAGCACGATCAGGCCGCAATCGGCACCGGTGATGCTCTCCAGCAGACTCCAGGCGACCGGTTCGCCGTGACGGGCGATTCCATGCATCATGGATGTGATCAGGGTCACACGTTGACCGTCATGATGGGTGACCGGATCATAACCACGGTGTGCCCGTGAGGATGCGACGTGTTCGAAGGATTGCGGTTCAGCCACTGGCAAGCCGCGCGCGACGGCAACGGCATCGTGGTGCTCGCGCTGGATCGTGCCGGAAGTTCCGTCAATGCCCTGTCGCGCGAAGTTCTGGAAGAGCTCGACGCGATCCTGGAACGCGTGGCGATCGAACGCCCGGTCGGGCTGGTGATCCATTCCGCCAAGCCTTCCGGTTTCACGGTGGGCGCCGACCTGAAGGAATTCGTCGAATACGGACGCGCGGGCACGGTGCGCGAGGCGATCGAGCGCGGCCAGCGCGTGTTCGAACGCCTGGCATGTCTGTCCATTCCCACCGTCGCCGCGATCCACGGCGCGTGCATGGGCGGCGGCACCGAACTCGCGCTGGCCTGCCGGATGCGCATCGCCGCGCGCGCGCCGGAAACGCGGATCGGATTGCCCGAGGTGCAGTTGGGGATTCATCCGGGCTGGGGCGGCAGCGCGCGGCTGCCGCGCCTGATCGGCGCGCCGAAGGCGCTGGCGATGATGCTGACCGGCCGCGCCGCATCGGCCGAACGCGCGTTGGTGGACGGACTGGTCGATCGCTTGGCAGCGCCCGATGCGTTGCTCGAGGAGGCAAAGCAGCTGGTCGCGTACCCGGTTCACCGCAGCACGGGGCAGCGTGCGCTGGCGTGGCTCACCAACACCTGGCCGGCGCGCCAGATCCTCGCGCCGATCGTGCGCAGGCAGACGGCGGCCAGGGTTTCTCCGCAGCACTACCCCGCGCCGTTCGCGCTGATCGACGTGTGGCGACGCGGTGGCAGTGACATCGCTCAACGATTGAAACTGGAAGCGCGCTCGGTCGTGAAGCTCGCGGCCACGCCGACCGCGCACAACCTGATCCGGATCTTCTTCCTGCGCGAACGGCTGCGCGGGTTGGCCGGCGATACCGCGCACGGCATCCGGCACGTGCACGTGGTCGGCGCCGGCGTGATGGGCGGCGACATCGCGGCATGGAGCGCGCTTCGCGGCTTCGAGGTGACGCTGCAGGATCGCGAGATGAAATTCGTGCAACCTGCACTCGACCGCGCACGGGAACTGTTCGAGAAGAAGCTGAAAACACCCGAACGCGTCGCGGCAGCCAGCGCGCGGCTGCGCGCGGACATCGAGGGAAATGGTGTTTCGCAGGCGCAGCTCGCCATCGAGGCGATCTACGAGAATCCGGAAGCCAAGAAACGGGTCCTGTCCGAGATCGAGGGCAAATCGAAAAGTATGGCCATGGATGACCGCTTTCACGCGCAGGGAAGCGCACTCATCGCGACGAATACTTCATCGATTCCACTGGACGAACTGCGTGTTGCGTTTAGCCATCCGCAACGCTTCCTCGGTCTGCACTTCTTCAACCCGGTGGCGCAGATGCCGCTGGTCGAAGTGGTGCGCCACGACCGGCTCGACCCGGTCATCGAGAAACGCGCGCTGGCGTGGGTCAGGGCCATCGGAAAGATCCCGCTGCCGGTGCGCGGCACGCCGGGTTTCCTGGTCAACCGGATCCTGATGCCGTACCTGCTGGAAGCGGTGCGCTGCCACGTGGAAGGCGTTCCCGATCCGGTGATCGACCGCGCGTCGAAACGTTTCGGCATGCCGATGGGGCCGATCGAACTGGCCGACACCGTGGGTCTGGACGTCGCGTTGTCGGTGAGCCGCGAACTGGGACCGTTTCTCGGATTGGACCTGCCGCCCGGCATCGCCGACAAGGTCGATGCCGGCAGCCGGGGCAAAAAGGATGGCCGGGGTTTCTACGTGTGGAAGGACGGCAGGCCGCAGAAGCCGCACGTCGATGCGGGCTACCGTGCGCCGGACGATCTGGAGGACCGCCTGATCCTGCCGATGCTCAACGAAGCAGTGTCGTGTCTGCACGAAGGCGTCGTGGACGACGCCGACCTGCTGGACGCGGGGGTGATCTTCGGCACCGGCTTTGCGCCGTTCCGGGGCGGACCGATCCAGTACATCCGCACGACCGGCGCAGACGTGATCCGTTCAAAACTGGAAACCCTGGCGCAGCGTCACGGCGAACGCTTCATGCCCAAGCCGGGTTGGGATGATCCTGCGCTGAGGTGAAGCAGAAACGGCCCGTCGCTGCACGCAAACAGCCGATGGCGCCCCTTCGTTCATTGCGTTTGCGGACTGGTGCCTTTCCGTTCCTGACCGGCCCGGAATCCCGGTATCGAAAGCCGCGCGCCGGGCAACGGTCATGTTTTCCGTTCACCACATCAGATCATCCGGCACGCCGTCATCCCCAGCGGACGCCGGCGCATCCGGATCGACCAGCAGCGCGAGCGCATCGGGATCGATCTCCTGCACCTGCAGCGCCACCTCGCGTGTGACCAGCAGGAAGCGTCCGGCATGGACCGCGACGCCTAGTTCGCCTGCATTGAGCTGCTGCATTTGTTCAGCGGTCACATGCACGCGCCGGATTTTGCCCTTGTACAGGAAATGCCGCGGCTGTTCGGCATCGGCGCGATTGAGCGCATTGCCGCCGAGCAGCTCCTGCAGCCTGCGTTTGCGCTCGCGTCTGGCCTGCGCCTGTTCGCGCGCGATGCGCTCGGCCGCCTCGCGTTCGGCGCGCTCGGCGCTGGCGCGCAAGGCGTAGGCTTGCGCGAGATCGGGTTCTGCCGGCGCGCGCCTTGCGGGATGCAGCCGGGGCGGGTGCCCTGCCTGCGTGGTCTGGCGTGACGGGACCAGACCCGCCTTCAACAGTTGTTCGCGGAGTGATTCGCCCATGAATAAACCGGATCGGCGCCTGCGTTGGACCTGAAACGCATGGTGGAAAGTGCGGCCACGCGGTCCCGTTCATGGACGGTCGCCCGGATGGCCGCTTCGGCAGGGGTTTCCGGCGCCCCCGCTAGTAGTGCGGCGGCGGCGGTTCTGCCCGCACGTCGTCGGCCAGCGCCGTGCGCAGCGCCGCGAGTTCCTGCCGCAGTTCGGCCAGCGCGTGTTCCAGTTGCAGCAGGCGCTGCGTCTGCTGTGCCTCGCTCTCGCCCAGCGCGGCCACCGCGTCGTCGAGGAAGGTCAGCCGCACTTCCAGGTCGTTCAGGCGTTCGTCGGGAGGAGTGGTCATGGCTGTCGATCCCGCGGTGTGGTCACGCTGCGGCCCCGGCCGATACCGTAGTACGCGATCCCGGCCGCTTCCACCGTGGCGGGATCGTACAGGTTGCGGCCATCGAAGATCGCCGGCTGCTTGAGCGATGCGCGGATGCGATCGAAATCCGGGCTGCGGAAGATCTTCCACTCGGTCACCACCGCCAGCGCGTCGGCGCCTTCCAGTGCGGCCCATGGCTCGTCGCACAGGATCAGGTCGTCGCGTGCCCCGTAGATGCGCGCGGTTTCCTCGCGTGCCTGCGGATCGAACGCGCGCACCCGTGCACCGGCCTGCCACAGGGCTTCCATCAGCACCCGGCTGGATGCCTCGCGCATGTCGTCGGTATTGGGTTTGAAGGCGAGACCCCACAACGCGATGGTCCGGTCCCGCAGCTTCCCGCCGAAGTGCCGCGAAATCTGCTCGAACAGCTTGCGCTTCTGCTCGCGGTTGACCGCTTCCACCGCGCCCAGCACGCGCGCCTCGTAGCCGTTGGCGCGCGCGGTGCGTTCCAGCGCCTGCACGTCCTTGGGGAAACACGAGCCGCCGTATCCCGCTCCGGGATAGATGAAGGCGTAACCGATGCGCGGATCGGCACCGATGCCGTGCCGCACCATCTCCACGTCCGCACCCACGCGCTCGGCGATGTTGGCGATCTCGTTCATGAAGCTGATCTTGGTCGCCAGCATCGCGTTGGCGGCGTACTTGGTCAGTTCGGCGGAACGCTCGTCCATCACCACGATCCGTTCGTGATTGCGGTTGAACGGCGCGTACAGCGTCTTCAGCACGTTGACGGCGCGCGGCGAGGAGGCGCCGATGATGATCCGGTCGGGCTTCATGCAGTCGTTGACCGCGTCGCCCTCCTTCAGGAATTCCGGGTTGGACACCACGTCGAATTCGACCGCGGCCTTGCGCGCCTTCAACGCGGCGGCGATTTCCGCGCGCACGCGGTCGGCGGTGCCCACCGGCACGGTGGACTTGTTCACGATCACTGCGGGCCTGTCGAGATGCGTGCCGATGCTGCGCGCCACCGCGACGACGTATTGCAGGTCCGCGCTGCCGTCCTCGTCGGGCGGCGTGCCCACCGCGATGAAGATCACCTGTCCGTGCGCGACGCCGGCGGCACCGTCGGTGGTGAACGTCAGCCGGCCCGTGGCGTGGTTGCGCCTGACCAGCGGTTCCAGTCCCGGCTCGAAGATCGGAATCTCGCCGCGCTCCAGGCGGGCGACCTTGGCCGCATCGACGTCCACGCACAGCACGTGATTGCCCATTTCGGCCAGACACGCTCCGGTGACGAGGCCGACGTAGCCGGTGCCGAAAATCGTGACGCGCATGCAAAGTCCTGTCGGGGATGTGCAGGGCCGGCGATTGTAGCGAGTGCGGCCGCGACGCGCAGTGCACCATCGGATCCCAAACGAAAAGCGCGGCATGGAGCCGCGCTTTTCGTCACCTCGCCATTTTCAAGCCGAGCTGGATCCCGCGTCGACGCACGTCCCTGGGCTGCGCGGGATGAAGACCCGGAAAGACTCTGGATCCCGGCTCAACGTACATCCCTGTACTGGCCGGGATGACAACATCCACTCGGTAACCGATCCCGCGTCAGCGCACGTCCCTGTGCTGCGCGGGATGAGTGCATCCTGCACTCACTTGCCGATCTTGACCAGCGTGACGTCGAAGACCAGCGCCGCGTTGGGCGGGAAGCCGTTCTTGGGCTGCGCGCCATAGGCGAGATCGGGCGGGATCACGAACCGGTAGTGGCTGCCCACCGGCATCAGTTGCAGCGCCTCGCGGAAGCCCGGAAACACGTTGTTGAGATCCAGCGTGGCCGGACCGCTGCCGTGGGACGCCGAGGAATCGAATTCCTTGCCGTTGACGAAGGAGCCGGTGTAGTTGATCTGCACCGTATCGGTGGCCTTCGGACGCGGACCGCTGCCCTGCGAGATGACCTGATACTGCAATCCGTCCGCGGTGGTGCGCACGCCCGGCTGGCTCTTGTTCCTGGCGAGGTAGGCATCGCTGTCCTGCTTCATCTGCGCCGAAAGCTGGGCGTACCACTGGTCGTGCCGCGCCTTCAGCTGCTCGCCGAACGCCTTGCCCACGCTCTCTGCCTGGCTTTCGCTCAGCGTCGGCTTCTGGCCCTCGAGCGCGCGCGTCACGGCCGCGCCGACCGCCTTGGGATCGATCAGATCGCGTCCGTACGCCGGGTACTGCCCGGCCAACTCGTAACCGAGGAGTTCGCTGGCCTGCGTTTTGTTGTAGGTGCTGCTCGAAGTGGTGGACTGCGCCTGCGAGATGCCGGCGACGCCAAGCGCGGCCATCACGGCGATCGCGGCCAGCGTGGGCCGCATGGTGTGCTTCATCGGTTCGATCCTCTGGTCAATGGTGACGGACGGTGCCGCATCGTGCAGCGGCTGAAAAGCGAAGCTGCCCATTCTGCGGGGAACGCCGGCAGTTGGCAACGCGTGCGGGATGGACAGCGCAGCGCCGGCAGGGTTCATTCAGTCCGCCAGCCGCGTTCATGCCTTGGAGCTGCGCCCACCTCGACACCGTCACCGCAGCGGGAGCGGGTCCACTCCACTGATAACGGACATGCACCCACCATGACTGAAGGCAGGGGGTGTTGACAGGGTGGTTTTTGGTGTTATAGTTAACTACAACACCGCTGTACCACATCACCACAGGAGCCCTGCCATGAACGCCCGCAAACTGTACGCCTTTGCAGTCGCCACCCTGATCTCCGCCGCCGGTTTCGGCGGAATCGCCGCTTACGCCGATGCCTCCGTCCATGCCGCGCTGCGGCACATGGATGCCACGGCGGACAACATCCGGACGCTGCCGGCCGTCACCGTACGCCCCACCCGCGACGAACTGCGCCGCGCCCGCGGCGAGCCGGCCACGGAGAACGGCGGTTCGGCCGGCACCGCCGGTCCGGATATCGGCATGCCCTACTATTCGTTCGCCGCCGATCATCACGTCGGAAGTCGCTGAACGCGCGGACAACCGCTGAATCCGGTCCCGCCCCGGCAAGGATCCCGTTTATGAGCGTCACCTGGAACGACAACGTGCCGATCTACCGCCAGCTGCGCGAACGCGTGGTGGCGATGATCCTGGACGGCACGCTCAACGAGGGCGATGCACTGCCCTCGGTCCGCCAGGTCGCCGCCGACTACCAGATCAACCCGCTCACGGTTTCCAAGGCCTATCAGGAACTGGTGGACGAGCAACTGGTGGAAAAGCGCCGCGGCCTCGGCATGTTCGTGACCGATGGCGCGCGCCAGACGCTTCTCAGGAGCGAGCGCGAACGGTTCCTGCGCGAGGAATGGCCGCTTCTGGCCGAACGCATCCAGCGGCTGGGGTTGGATATCGGGCAATTGCTGTCGCACCAGAACCCGCAATCGGACAAGAGGAAATCGTGATGAACCAGGCAATCGAAGCGGTGATGGACGAACCCGCGATGCCGCAGGCCGGAACGGAGACGGTGATCCGGGCGCGCGGACTCGTCAAGCGCTTCAAGACCACCCGCGCGCTGGACGGCGCCGATTTCGAGGTGCGCACCGGCCGGATCGTGGGCCTGATCGGCCCGAACGGCGCCGGCAAGACCACGGCACTGAAGGCGATCCTGGGCCTCACCGACTTCGAGGGCGAACTGTCCGTGCTAGGCATGGACCCGCGCCGCCAGCGGCCGGAGCTGATGCGCCAGGTCTGCTTCATCGCCGACGTGGCCACCCTGCCCCGCTGGATTCGCGTGGACGAGGCGATCGACTTCGTGGCCGGCGTGCACCCGCGCTTCGACCGCGCCAAGTGCGAACGTTTCCTCGAACGTACCAAAATCAACGGACAGCAGCGCGTGCGCGAACTGTCCAAGGGCATGATCGTGCAGTTGCACCTCGCCATCGTGATGGCGATCGACGCGCGGCTGCTGGTGCTGGACGAACCCACGCTGGGCCTGGACATCCTCTATCGCAAGCAGTTCTACCAGAGCCTGCTGGAAGACTACTTCGACGAGAACAAGACCATCCTCATCACCACCCACCAGGTCGAGGAGGTCGAGCACATCCTCACCGACCTGCTGTTCATCCGCGACGGCAAGATCGTGCTGAGTACGACGATGGAAGAAATGGGCGCGCGCTTCGTCGAGGTGCTGGTGAATCCGGACAAGGTCGGGGCCGCGCGCACGCTCAAGCCCATCGACGAGCGCGGCGCGGTGTTCGGCAAGAGCATTTTCCTGTACGACGGTGCAGATCCGGAACAACTGGCGCAGCTGGGTGAGGTCAAGCGGCCGTCGGTGTCAGACCTGTTCGTCGCCACCATGAAAGGGACTTACGCATGAATGCGATCCTGAAATCGCCCTTCGCCTGGCTGGTCCGGCGCGAATACTGGGAGTCGCGGCGCGGCTTCCTGTGGGCGCAGGTGTGGGCCGCCGGCGCGATCCTGGCCATCAGCATCCTGGGAATCATTGCCGCCGAGGTTGCCCGCGTGCGGTTCGGCGATCAAGTCCAGTTCTCGAGTGGCGGCCTCAGCGAGGCCCTTCGCAACGGCTTCGAACACAACACCCCGGGGTTGGTGCAGGCGCTCGACGGAACGTTGCTGTCCTTCGCGTCGATCGGCGCAATCGTGTTGACCTTCGTGGTGTTCTTCTATCTGCTGGGCGCGCTGTACGACGATCGCCGCGACCGCAGTGTGCTGTTCTGGAAGTCGCTGCCTGTCTCGGATACCGCCACGGTGATCTCCAAGATCGTCGCGGCACTGCTGGTTGCGCCGCTGATCGCGGTGGCCGTGGTACTCGCCGGTTACATCGGCGCGCAGATCATCGCCAGCTTGTGGTTCCTGGCGCATGGGCTGAATCCGTTCACGCTGCTGTGGGTGCACGCCGAGCCGTTCTCGTTATGGCTGCATCTGCTGGCGATGGTGCCGGTGAACGCGGTATGGGCACTGCCTACGGTGGGCTGGCTGCTCGTCTGGTCGGCCGCGGTACGCAGCAAGCCGTTCCTGTGGGCTGCGGTGATCCCGATCGTGGCGGGCGTGCTGAATTTCTGGATCGGGCTGCTGGGCCTGCCGCACATCAGCTACAGGTTCTTCTGGGGAGACCTGGTCGGCCGCGCGCTGCTCAGCGTGATTCCGGCCGGCTGGATCGCGCCGAACGCGGAATATCTCAATTCACGGGGCGTGAACTTCGTGCACGGCGATCAACTCGCCGCCATCGATTTCAGCGCGATGGCCCATGCCTTCACGCTGCCCGAGATGTGGGTCGGCGCTGCCGCCGGCATCGCCCTCATCGCCGCCGCGATCTGGTTCCGCCGCTGGCGCGACGAAACCTGACATAGCGAGGGGAAACCGCCATGCAAAAACTGCCAGCCATGCTTTCCGCCCTGCTGCTCGTGCCTGCGCTGACCGCGTGCAGCGCCGGCCAATCCTCGGCGACGACCGCGTCGTCCTCGCCGGATTCGCTGATCGGCAATACCGTCGATCATGCCCTCGACGAAGCAGGCACGCGCCTCAAGAGCGAGAACATCACCATTTCGAATGACAGGCCGGGCTTGCCGCGCGCCGAAATCACGCCGCAGGGCGACCTGCTGATCGGCGGCAAGGCCGTCCCCGTCACGCCGGCGCAGCGCGCGATGCTGCTCGATTACCACGCGCAGATCATGGCGATCGCGGCGCAGGGCATGGAAATCGGCAGGCAGGGTGCGAGCCTCGGCATGAAGGCGGCGGGCGAGGCGCTGACCGCGGTGTTTTCGGGTCAATCCGACAAGGACATCGAACGCCGCGTCGAAGCGCAGGCGCAGGGCATCAAGCGCTCCGCCCTGAAGATTTGCGACCGCTTGCCGGAGCTGATGGCCAGCCAGCAGAAACTCGCCGCCACGCTGCCGGCGTTCAAACCCTACGCGACGATGACAAGGAAGGACATCGACGATTGCCGCACCGATGCCCTGCACGACGATGACAATAACTGAGTGCAGGCATTGCAACTGGCCGGAGGGAAACCATGAACCGCAAGCTCGCCTTGAAGGTTGCGCTGGTTGTCGTGGGTCTGCTGTTCCTCGCGCTGGCCTATCCCATGGCACTTTTCATGCAGCGGGAGCCTGCGCTGTCAATGATGCTGAGCCTGTATGTCACGCTCGGCGTATTCCTGCTGATGGCGGTTCGCGATCCTCCTGCGCACCGCAGCCTCATCCTTTTCACGGCATGGTCCAGCTTCGCACACGCGATCGTGATGGGCTATCAATCGCTGCTCGGCATGGTCGCGCGGGGCGAATTGATCGGTGTCGCCGTGCTGATGGCGATTGGCGTTGTGCTGCTCATATTCGTGCCGGCGAAGGAAGGCGCCCGGCATTTGCCCGCTCAGGGTTTGCCCGCCGCGAGCAAATAGCCTGGAATCCGCTGCGCTTGATTCGGGCCACGCGGTGGGCCACCAGCGCTTGAGGAATAGACATGAACGCCACAAGAAAGGATGCACTCGAAATCTTCAGGGCACCCGTCCAGTTGAAACTGTCGGCGCCGTGGATTTCCGTGATGTTCTGCTACATCTACGGCGATTATTTCGGGCTGTATGTGCCGGGAACCTTGAAATCCCTGTTGGAAGGCCATGCCACGCAGAGCATGTTGTTGGCCTTCACGGCGATGATGGTCATTCCGTGCTTGATGCCGTTTCTGGCAGTCACGCTGAAGGCTCCCGTAAATCGCGCGGTCAATATCTTCTTTGGCGTCGCGTACAGCATCATCATCCTCGTTACGATGCGCCATGCCTGGTTGTTTTACCAGGCACTCGGTGTTGTCGAAATCGCGTTGACGCTCCTTGTCGTTTGGTTCGCATGGAAGTGGCCGAGAACCAGTGCGCACGCTCAAATTCCCGAGCGCAAAGCCACCGCGCGTTCATCGTCCTCACCCCTGACCTGATGAAGGCATTCTGCCTTCATTTGCCGCCGTGGATGCCGCCCTTGGTCAGCGCGACCGGATCCAGCAGCTTCTTCAATTCTGCCTTCGACAAGCCCGTGGTTTCCAGCGCCACGTCCAGGATCGGGCGCTTCTGCTTGTAGGCCTGCTTGGCGGTCGCGGCGCCCTTCTCGTAGCCGATCACGGGGTTCAGCGCGGTAACCAGGATCGGGTTCAGCGCCAGCGCTTCGTCCACGCGTTGCTTGTTGACCTTGAAGCCGGCGATGGCCTTGTCGGCCAGCAGGCGTGACGCGTTGGCGAGGATCACGATCGACTGCAGCAGGTTGTAGGCGATCACCGGCAGCATCACGTTCAACTGGAAGTTGCCGGCCTGACCGCCGATGGTGATCGTGGCGTCGTTGCCGATCACCTGCGCGCACACCATCGTCATCGCTTCCGGGATCACCGGGTTGACCTTGCCCGGCATGATCGACGAGCCCGGTTGCAGCGCGGGCAGTTCGATTTCGGCGAGGCCCGCCAGCGGCCCCGAATTCATCCAGCGCAGATCGTTGCTGATCTTCATCAGCGAACAGGCCAGCGTTTTCAACTGCCCCGACAGTTCCACCGCGGCATCCTGTGATGCCATGCCCTCGAAGAAATTGTCCATGGAGGTGAACTTCACGCCCGTCGCCTTCGACAGCTCCGCGCAGAACGCCTTGGCGAATTTCGGATCGGCGTTGACGCCGGTGCCGACCGCGGTGCCGCCCTGCGGGAGGCGGCGCATGCGTTTCAGCGCATCCTCGATGCGGGCGATGCCGGAGCCGATCTGCGCCGACCAGCCCGAGAGTTCCTGCCCGAAGGTCACCGGCATCGCATCCATCAAATGCGTGCGGCCGGTCTTGGCGACGTTCTTCAATTCGCGTGCGCGCTTGTCGATGGTCTTCTGCAGGTGCTTCAGCGCCGGCAGCAGTTGCTCGTGCACGGCCAACGAGGCTGATACGTGGATCGCGGTCGGGATCACGTCGTTGGAGCTTTGCCCGTAGTTGACGTGGTCGTTGGGATGGATCTTCGCCTTCGAGTCGCGCGTGGCGATGTGCGCGATCACCTCGTTGGCATTCATGTTGCTGGAGGTGCCCGAGCCGGTCTGGAACACGTCGATCGGAAAGTGCCTGTCGAACTCGCCCGCCGCCACGCGCTGCGCGGCCTTGCGGATCGCCGCGGCATGCGCGGCTTTCAGGTGGCCGAGTTTCAGGTTGGCATCGGCGGCGGCGGCCTTGATGAGCCCGAGCGCGCGGATGAACTCGCGGGGCAGCGTGAGCCCCGAGATCGGGAAGTTGTCGACCGCCCGCTGGGTCTGCGCGCCCCACAGCGCGTCGGCGGGTACCTTGAGTTCGCCCATGCTGTCGTGTTCCGTGCGGAAGTTCGGCATTGCGGGAAATCCTTGTGGGGAAGCTATCCATTATAACGAGCGACCGCCATTACAATGACTGCTTCGCGACGTCCCGGAACCGCCGCCATGCAACTCGATTCCCTCACCGCACTTTCGCCGCTGGACGGCCGCTACGCGGCCAAGGTCGAAGCGTTGCGCCCGATCTTCAGCGAATACGGCTTGATGAAACGCCGCGTGCATGTCGAGGTCGAATGGCTGCTGGCGCTGGCCGACGAAAAGGCGATCACCGAACTGCCGCCGTTTCCGGCCGCCGCACGCGCGAAGCTGCAAAAGATCGCGGACGACTTTTCCGTCGCCGATGCTGCGCGCATCAAGGACATCGAAGCTGCCACCAACCACGACGTCAAGGCGGTCGAGTATTTCATCAAGGAGCGGATCGGCGACGATGGGCGACTGAAACATGCCAAGGAGTTCGTGCATTTCGCCTGCACCTCCGAGGACATCAACAACCTTTCCTACGCGCTGATGTTGCGCGACGCGCGCGATTCGGTGTTGCTGCCCGAACTCGACAAGGTCATCGGCAAACTGCGCGAACTCGCGCATGCCAATGCCGATGTGCCGATGCTTTCGCGCACCCACGGCCAGACTGCATCGCCGACGACGCTGGGCAAAGAAATGGCGAACGTGGTCGCGCGGCTGCAACGCCAGCGCGCCCAACCCGCCGCCACCGAGATTCCCGGCAAGATCAACGGCGCGGTCGGCAATTTCAACGCGCACGCGATCGCGTATCCCGAGGTCGACTGGCGCGCGTTCTCGAAGCGCTTCGTGGAATCGCTGGGCTTGCAGTGGCAGGCATACACCACCCAGATCGAACCGCACGACGGCATCGCCGAACTGTGCGACTGCGTGCGGCGCATCGACACCATTTTGATCGACCTCGCGCGCGACGCGTGGGGTTACATCTCGCTCGGCTACTTCAGGCAGAAATTGAAGGCCGGAGAAGTCGGTTCCTCTACCATGCCGCACAAGGTCAACCCGATCGACTTCGAAAACGCCGAGGGCAACTTCGGCGTGGCCAACGCGTTGCTCGGGCATTTCAGCGAAAAGCTGCCGATCAGCCGCTGGCAGCGCGACCTCACCGATTCCACCGTGTTGCGCGCGCTGGGCGAAGCCTTCGGCCATGCGCTGATTGGTTTCTCCTCGCTGGAACGCGGCCTGGGCAAACTCGAAGTCAACACAGAACGCATCGCCGCCGACCTCGAAGCAAGCTGGGAAGTGCTGGCCGAGGCGGTCCAGACCGTGATGCGCCGCCACGGCCTGCCGGAACCCTACGAACAGTTGAAGGCGCTGACGCGCGGCAAGGGCATCACGCGCGAGACGCTGCAAGCGTTCATCGAATCGCTGGACTTGCCGAAGGCCGACAAGCGGCGCCTGCTGGCGCTGACGCCTGCAACCTACACCGGCCTCGCCGCGCGGTTCGCGAAAGACGTCTGATATCCGCACCTTGCGCCGGACTCTCCGGAACACGGCACTGCAAGAGAGTGCCGTTCGCCCCGAGCCTGGCGCGAGGCGAACGGCACGGTGGACGGACAGCCGGCACGCTCGGCGGCGGCGGTCCTCGTCGGCGACGTTTACGCTGCCGCGGCCTTGCGGATCAGTCCCTCTTCCTGCATCGCCGCCTGCACCGCGGGACGCGCGGCCACGCGCTGCTGGAAGGCGTTCAGCGCCTTGAACGCCGAAAGATCCAGCTCGACGTGCTTCGCCCAGCTGGTGACGGTGAACAGGTACGCATCGGCAACGGTGAAGTGGTCGCCCAGCAGCCAGGTCCGCTTCGCCAGGATGTCCTCGATCAGCGCGTAGCGCTTGCGCAGGTATTCCTTGCGTTCGGCGCGGGTGGCATCAGGCGTGTCCGGCTTGAACAGCGGGCTGTAGGTCTTGTGGATCTCGGAATTGATGTAGCCCAGCATTTCCTGCAGGCGGTAGCGTTCCCGCGTGCCGTGGGCCGGTGCGAGACCGCTTTCAGGCTTCCGGTCCGCCAGGTACTGCACGATCGCAGGGCCTTCGGTCAGTACTTCGCCATTGTCCAGTTCCAGCGCGGGCACGTAGCCCTTGGGATTGATCGCGAGGAAATCCGCGCCGCTTTCGATGCGCTTGGTCTTGGTGTCGGTCTTGACCAGCGTGAGCGGGATGCCGGCCTCGCGGGCCACGATGTGCGGGGACAGCGAGCAGGCACCGGGGCTGTAGTAGAGCTTCATGGGGTGTTCTCCTTCGGGTTCTTGTCGCACCGCCTTCAACGGCGGTGTCCCGCTATCCTACCGCTACCTGGTTACATCTGAATACCAGATAACGCACGGTAAGTCGTAAAATGCGGTTACTGTCCGGTTACCGCCGCCGCAGGGGTTCGACATGGGTTTGCCGCTACGCAAGAACCGGGTTGCCGCGCCGCCGCCAGCCTGCCCGCTCACCGAAACGCTGACGCTGCTGCGCGGCGCGTGGGCGCCCAACGTGATCTGGTACCTGAGCGCCTGCCCGCGCCGGTTCGGCGAATTGCGCCACGACATTCCGCGCATCTCCGCGCGGGTGTTGAGCGCGCGCCTGCGCGAACTGGAAGCGCGCGGCCTGGTGACCCGCCGCCTGCTGGACAGCTCGCCGCCCTCGGCCGAATACGCGCTGACCGATCTGGGCCGCGAACTGCTGCCGGCCATCGACGCGCTGGCGCAGGTCGGGCAGAAGCTGCTCAGGCAATGGGAAAAACATCCGCGCGCACTTCCGGCCGCGCGGACCCGGGCGTCCGGCCGATGAGACGCCCGCCCATCGAAGCGCGCGGCACCGCGCGCCAGCCGCTCGGCATGTCGCCCGCACGCTTCCTGCGCGACTACTGGCAGAAGAGACCGTTGCTGATCCGGAACGCGTTTCCGGATTTCACGCCGCCGCTGTCCGCCGACGATCTGGCCGGGCTCGCGTGCATGGATGGCGCACTGGCGAGGATCGTCCTTCACGATGCGAAACGCGATCGCTGGACCTTGCGCAGCGGCCCCTTCGACGACGCGACATTCGCCAGGCTGCCGGAATCGCACTGGACGCTGCTGGTGCAGGACGTGGACAAGTGGGATCCGGACACGGCCGCGCTGCTGGAAGCCTTTGCCTTCATCCCCAGCTGGCGCATCGACGACGTGATGGTGAGCTACGCCACCGACGGCGGCGGCGTGGGCGCACACGTCGATCAATACGACGTGTTTCTGCTGCAGGGCTTGGGGCAACGACGCTGGTCCATCGACACGCGGCCGAATCCCCCGACCGCATTCCGCGATGACGTGGAACTGAAACTGCTGCGCGAATTCAATCCCACGCACACGTGGACGCTCGCTCCCGGCGACCTGCTGTACCTGCCGCCGGGCCTGCCGCACGACGGCGTCGCAGCGGGCGAATGCATGACATTCTCGATCGGGATGCGTGCGCCCGCGGCGGCGGAGCTGTTGCAGGATTTCGCGGAACGGGTTGCGGAAACATGGCCCGAATCGCGGCGCTACGCCGATCCGGACCTGCGGCCCGTGCGCGATGCCGGCGAAATCGACGCCGCGGCGCTGCGCCGCGCCCGCCGCGCGCTCGGCGCGTTCGCGCGGGCCATGGACGAAGACGCCTTCGCCGACTGGTTCGGCGCATTCATCACGCGCTACCGCTGCGCGCAAACCGCGCAACCGCGCCGGCGCGCCCTCGACGCCGCGGTCATCGCGCAAAAACTGGAACGCTGCACGTTCGAACCGTCTCCCCACAGCCGTTTCGCCTGGCACCGCCTCGGCCGCGGCGCGCGGCTGCACGTCGCGGGCAGCACGTACGACGCCCCCGTCGCGTGGGCGCGGGCTCTGGCCGGCAGCAGGCAACTCCTGAAAGGTGCGCGTCTGGCGAAACTGGCGCAACGCCAACGCGGCATCGCCCTGCTGGCGGCGCTGATCAACGCGGGCCACATCACACTGCGCCAACATTGACCGCTTTACAATCGACCGCAAAAACGACTTTCAGTCCGACGTCCGGAGGGGGCATCGAACCATGTCGATTTCCGGCGGCTTCCACGTCGAGATCTGCGGCTGGAACAACACTCTCGAACGCGAGGCGCTGGTCGCGGTGCGCGAAGAAGTGTTCGTGCGCGAACAGCGCGTGCCCCGCGACATGGAGATCGACGAGGACGATCCGCGCAGCCTGCACGCGCTGGCGCGCGCGGACGCCGGTGCACCGATCGGCACCGGCCGGCTGTCGCCGGAAGGAAAGGTGGCGCGAATGGCCGTGCTGCGCGAATGGCGCGGACGCGGCGTGGGCGCCGCGCTGCTCACCGCCTTGCTCGACCAGGCACGCGCACGCGGCATCCGGGAGGTCAGGCTGCACGCACAGCAGGACGCCGTCGATTTCTACCTGGCGCACGGTTTCGAGGCCGAAGGCGAACCGTTCGAGGAGGCGGGCATTCCGCACGTGCTGATGCGCCGCACGCTGGAGCCCCACGAACCTCTGGAACGGCAACCGCCGCCGCCACCGCCGGAGCCCATGGCACTGCGGGCAGCCACCCGCGAGGAGCTGATCGCGGTCACGCTCACCCTGCTGACCGGCGCGCGGCATGCCATGTGCGTGCTGGTGCGCGAAATCCATCCACAGCTCCTGGACGACACGGCTTGTCTGGTACAGATCCGCCGGATCGCGATTTCCGGACGCGGCGCGTCGATCCGGATCCTGACCCAGGACATCGCGCGTGCGCTGGAGGACGGCAATCGCGTGTTCGACCTCGCGCAACGGCTGCCCAGCGTGTTCGAGATCCGCCGCCCCGTGGAGGATGCCGACCGCGAATATCCCTCGGCCTTCATGTGCGTGGACACCGGCGGTTACCTGTTCCGTCCGGTCGATCGCGAAATGGCGGCCGTGGGCTCGACGCACGCGCCGGGCCGCCACAAGGAACTGATGGATTACTTCGAGGAAGTCTGGGCCCGCTCCGAACCGTGGCCGGAATTGCGGACGCTCGGCATTTGAAGCCATCACGCCGTCACCATCGTCGCGGGCGCTCGCCGGCGCGCGATGCCATTCCGGGCATCGCGCGAAAGCCGGGCTCTCGTGCACCGCAGCATCGAACGGTTATAATTGCGGACTGGCAAAAGCCGGCCCGGTGCGGCCGGCTGCGCATGTTCGGTCCTTCCTGCGGTGATCATCGTGAGCGACGGCGGCAGTCTGTTGCGGCAATTGGCGGAAACCTCCCAGTTCGGCGGCGGCAACGCCGCGTACATCGACCGGCTCTACGAGGACTGGCTGCACGATCCGCAATCGGTGGCGCCGGCATGGCGCGCCTATTTCGAGGGTTTCCGCGGCAGCGGCGACGTGCCGCATTCCGACGCCATCGCGCGGATTGCGCGCGCGCAGCGCGACGGCCATGCGCGCGTGCTGCCGGCCGACGATGCGCACGCCAGGAAGCAGGCCGGGGTGCTGCGCCTGCTGACCGCGTTCCGCTCGCGCGGACACCTCGCCGCCGACCTCGATCCGCTGGCGATCGCGCCCAAGCGCCCGGCGCCGGATCTGGAACTGTCCTTCCACGGCCTGTCCGACGCCGACCTCGACACCGAATTCGACTGCGGCACCTTCGCCGGCGGAGGCCGACGGATGAAGCTGCGCGAACTGCGCGACCGCCTGCGCAGCACCTATACGCGCACCATCGGCGCCGAGTTCATGCACATCAGCGACGCCGAACAGCGGCGCTGGATCTACGACCGGCTGGAGAAGGCCAGCGGCGATCCGGGGCTCGACGACGACACTCGCAGGCGCGTGCTGTCCAAGCTGACCGCGGCCGACGGCCTGGAACGCTACCTGCACACCAAGTACGTCGGGCAGAAGCGCTTTTCGCTGGAAGGCGGTGATTCGCTGATCCCGCTGCTGGACGACATCGTGCGCCGCGCGGCCGGCGACGGCGTGCGCGAGCTGGTGATCGGGATGGCGCACCGCGGACGCCTCAACGTGCTGGTCAACATCCTGGGCAAGCCGCCGCAGCAGTTGTTCGCCGAGTTCGAGGGCAGGCACGACGGCCCGGATGATCCGGCGCATTCCGGCGACGTGAAGTACCACATGGGCTTTTCCGCCGACATCGCTGCGCCCGGCGGCAACATTCATCTGGCGCTGGCGTTCAATCCTTCGCACCTCGAGATCGTCAATCCGGTGGTGGCGGGCTCGGTGCGCGCGCGCCAGATCCGTGGCCACGACGGCGCCCGCGAGCACGTGCTGCCGGTCCTGATCCACGGCGACGCCGCGCTGTCCGGCCAGGGCGTCAACATGGAACTGTTCAACATGTCGCAGACGCGCGGTTTCGGCGTGGGCGGCACCGTGCACGTGGTGGTCAACAACCAGATCGGCTTCACCACCGACGCCTGGGACGGGCGCAGCACGCTGTACTGCACCGACGTCGCCAAGATGGTCGGCGCGCCGGTGCTGCACGTGAACGGCGACGATCCCGAAGCGGTGCTGCAATGCGCGCGCCTTGCGTTCGACTTCCGCCAGCGCTTCCACAAGGACGTGGTGATCGACCTGGTCTGCTACCGCCGCCACGGCCACAACGAGGCCGACGAGCCTTCCGCCACGCAGCCGATCATGTACGACGTGATCAAGCGGCTGCCGCCCACCAGGGAGCTCTACGCAGGAACGCTGGTGAAACGCGGCCTCGTCGCCGACGGCGACGCGCAGAAGTATTTCGACGACTACCGCACCCGTCTCGAGGCCGGCAAGCCGGTCACCGAACTCGCGGCACCCGGCGCGCTCAAGTCCACGGTGGACTGGAGCCGTTTCATGCACGGCAGCCTCGCACAGCCGGTGAAGACTGGCCTGCCCCGCCGGACCCTCGACGAACTGGCCGCGAAGATCCTGACCCTGCCGGACAGCCTCACCCTGCAGTCGCGCGTGGCCAAGATCTACGACGACCGCCGCAGGATGGCGAAGGGCGAATTGCCGATGGACTGGGGCTACGCCGAAAACCTGGCCTACGCTTCGTTGATCAACGAAGGCCATGCGCTGCGGCTGGTCGGCCAGGACACCGGCCGCGGCACCTTCTTCCACCGCCACGCCGAACTGCACGACCAGAAGACCGGCGACATCCATACGCCGCTGCAGCACGTGCGCGACGGCGTCGCCGTCGAAGTGATCGATTCGCTGCTCTCGGAAGAAGCGGTGATGGCGTTCGAATACGGCTTTGCCACCGCCGATCCCGACACGCTGGTGCTGTGGGAGGCGCAGTTCGGCGATTTCGCCAACGGTGCGCAGGTGGTGGTCGATCAGTTCCTCTCGTCGGGCGAGGCCAAGTGGGATCGCCTGTGCGGACTGGTGCTGCTGCTGCCGCACGGCTACGAAGGCCAGGGACCCGAGCATTCCTCCGCGCGGCTTGAGCGTTACCTGCAACTGTGCGCGCTGGACAACATGCAGGTGTGCGTGCCGACCACGCCCGCGCAGATGTTCCACATGCTGCGCCGGCAGATGCTGCGCGATTGCCGCAAGCCGCTGGTGGTGATGACGCCGAAATCATTGCTGCGCCACAAGCTGGCGGTCTCGACGCTGGACGAGCTCGAGAACGGCGCATTCCGGTTGGTGCTCCCCGACCCGCGCATCAAGGACCGCAGCAAGGTCAGGCGCGTGGTGTTGTGTTCGGGCAAGGTCTATTACGACCTGTACGAGGCGGCGGAGAAACAGAAGATCGACGACGTCGCGCTGGTGCGCGTCGAGCAGTTGTACCCGTTCCCGCGCATCGAAGTGAACGCGGAACTCGACAAGTATCCATCGGCAAGGGAAGTGATCTGGTGCCAGGAAGAACCGCAGAACCAGGGCGCCTGGTTCCAGATCCGCCACCACCTGCAGGCCTGCGTGGACGGCCACCACGGCCTGCACTACGCGGGCCGGGTGCGTTCGCCGGCGCCGGCCTGCGGCCACTACAACACCCCCCTCGCCGAACAGCACGCGCTGGTCGAACAGGCGCTGACCGGCGAGGCGGGCGACGATCATTCGCTGGAATAGCAACAACGTTTCACCTAAGCAAAGCCGTCATCCCGGTGATAAGCCGGGATCCATTTTGATTTCGGTTTCCGAGGCAACAGATAAAATCAAAATGGATTCCGGGTTCCGCTCTGCGAGCGGCCCCGGAATGACGACAAGAGACGTCATCGAACCAAGGACCCATCATGTCGATTGAAGTCAAGGTGCCGGTACTGCCCGAATCCGTCTCCGACGCCACCATCGCCGCGTGGCACAAGAAACCCGGCGACGCGGTCCGCCGCGACGAGAATCTGGTCGATCTGGAAACGGACAAGGTGGTGCTGGAAGTGCCGGCACCCGCCGATGGCGTGCTGAAGGAAATCCGCCACCAGACCGGCGATACCGTCACCAGCCAGGACGTGATCGCGGTGCTGGAGGAAGGCGCGGTGGCAGTGGCTCCGAAGGCTGAGCCCGCCAAACCGGCGGCAACGGCGAAAGCGGAAGCGCCCGCACAGAGTGCGGGACTCGGGACTCGGGACTCGGGACTCGGAAAAGCCGCTGCCGAAAATCTGTCGCCCGCAGCAGCACGCTTGGCGACCGAAGAAAAGATCGACATTTCGAAAGTTCAGGGTACGGGTCGTGGCGGTCAGGTCACCAAGGAAGATTTGGTGAATTTCCAACGCTCCCCGAGGCCGTCTGCCCCGAGTCCCGAGTCCCGAGTCCCGAGTCCCGCAACACCCGGCTCCAGGCCCGAAGAACGCGTCCCGATGACGCGCATCCGCGCCAAGATCGCGGAGCGGCTGATGCAGTCGAAGAACTCGATCGCGATGCTGACCTCGTTCAACGAGGTCAACCTTGCGCGGGTGGTCGCGATGCGCAAGCAGCTCGGTGAACAGTTCGAAAAGGCGCACGGCGTGAAGCTGGGCTTCATGAGCTTCTTCGTCAAGGCGACCTGCGAGGCGCTGAAGCGCCATCCGGTGGTCAATGCCTCGGTGGACGGCAACGACATCATCTACCACGGCTACCAGGACATCTCGATCGCGGTCGCGACCGAGCGCGGACTGGTGACACCGGTGCTGCGCGACGCACAGGCGATGAGCTTCGCCGACATCGAGAAGGCCATCGCCGGGTTTGCGAAGAAGGCGCGCGAGGGCGGACTCACGCTGGAAGACCTGCAGGGCGGCACCTTCACCATCACCAACGGCGGCACCTTCGGCTCGCTGTTCTCGACACCCATCGTGAACCCGCCGCAGAGCGCGATCCTGGGAATGCACACCATCAAGGAACGCCCGGTGGTCGACAACGGCCAGGTCGTGGCGGCGCCGATGATGTACATCGCGGTCAGCTACGACCACCGCATCATCGACGGCAAGGACGCGGTGCTGTTCCTGGTGGACATCAAGAACCAGCTGGAAAACCCGGAAAAGATGCTGCTCGGGCTTTGATGCCTTGACCCCCTCTCCCTTCGGGAGAGGGGCTGGGGTGAGGGTTTGGCACCGCCGCGGCACCTCACCATCACCGAACCCTCATCCGGCGCTGCGCGCCACCTTCTCCCGGAGGGCGAAGGAAACAAAGGAACCGCAATGGCTGACAACAAATTCGACGTGATCGTGATCGGCGCCGGTCCGGCCGGCTATGTCTGCGCGATCCGCGCGGCGCAACTGGGCCTCAAGACCGCGTGCATCGACGCCTTCAAGGGCAAGGACGGCAAGCAGGCACTGGGCGGCACCTGCCTCAATGTCGGCTGCATTCCGTCCAAGGCGCTGCTGGATTCGTCCCGGCAATTCTGGAACCTCACGCACAACCTGCCGGCGCACGGCATCAGCGTCGAGAACGCCAAGGTCGATCTCGCGACCTTCATCGGCCGCAAGGACAAGATCGTCAAGCAGTTCACCGGCGGCGTGTCGCTGCTGTTCAAGTCCAACAAGGTCACGCCGTTCTTCGGCACCGGCAAACTGCTGAAGGGCAACCAGGTGGAAGTGACCGGCTTCGACGGCTCCAGGCAGACGCTGCAGGGCGCCAACGTGATCATCGCCACCGGCTCGGTGCCGATCGAGCTGCCGTTCGCGAAGTTCGACGGCAAGCACATCATCGACAACGCCGGCGCGCTGGATCTCGACGCGGTACCGGGGCGCCTCGGCGTGATCGGCGCGGGCGTGATCGGGCTGGAACTAGGCTCGGTATGGAAGCGCATGGGCGCCGAGGTCACCATCCTCGAAGCGCTGCCGGATTTCCTGGGCACCGCCGATCAGGACATCGCCAAGGCCGCCGCGCGCGAGTTCAAGAAACAAGGCCTCGACATCCATCTCGGCGCCAAGGTCACCAGAGCCGAGGTGAAGAAGAATGCCGTCGAAGTCACCTACTCCGACAAGGACGGCGAGCACAAGCTCAGCGTGGACAAACTGCTGGTCGCGGTCGGGCGCCGCGCCTGCACCGAGGGCGTGCTGGGCGAAGGCACCGGCGTCAGGACCGACGAGCGCGGCCGGATAGAAGTCGATGAGCACTGCTGGACCGGCGTCGACGGCGTGTGGGCGATCGGCGATTGCGTGCGCGGCCCGATGCTGGCGCACAAGGGTTCCGAGGAAGGCGTGATGGTTGCCGAACTGATTGCCGGCAAGGCCGGGCACATCGACTACGGCGTGATCCCGTGGGTGATCTACACCGAACCCGAAATCGCCTGGACCGGCAAGACCGAGCAGCAGTGCAAGGCCGAAGGCACCCCGTACAAGACCGGTTCGTTCCCGTTCGCCGCCAACGGCCGCGCGGTCGCGATGAACGAACCCGCGGGCCTCGTGAAGGTGATCGCACACGCCGAAACCGACCGCATCCTGGGCGTGCACATGTGCGGGCCGGTGGTGTCCGAACTGATCGCCGAGGCCGTGGTCGCGATGGAGTTCAAGGGCGCATCCGAGGACCTCGCGCGCATCGTCCACGCGCATCCGACCCTGAGCGAAGTCGTGCACGAAGCCGCGCTGTCGGTGGACAAACGGGCGATCCACAAGGCCAATTGATGACAGGATGTCAGCATCCCGGACAGCACATGGATGTGCGCTGTTCCGGGATCCAGATACAAGCATGTGTACTCACCCCGTGCGGGCCAAGGATGGCCGATGACACGGGATCCGGATCAACATGCGTCGTCCGGGACAGCGCAGGGACGTGCGTTGATCCGGGACCTAGGACCTATCTCAAAACTCCAGCATTGAAGTTTTTGCTCGTCATTCCGGACGCCGCGAAGCGGCGATCCGGAATCCAGTGTCATTGCATTAAATTCATTAGAGTCACTGGATTCCCGCTTGCTCGGGAATGACGAATCGGGCATGGCCGAGCCCTCCCCCATCCGCAACGTCTCCGACACCGCGCTGTGGGTCGCGATCTACCGCGCGATGGAGAGCGAGCGGCCGGATCGTATCTTCAACGATCCCTACGCGCGCAGGCTCGGCGGCGAGCGCGGCGAAGCGATCGTGCGTTCCATGCCGAAAGGCGCGGCGACCGCGTGGCCGATGGTGGTGCGCACCGCGGTGATGGACGAGATCGTGTTGCGTTGCGTGCGCGAAGGCACAACCACCGTGCTGAACCTCGCAGCCGGGCTCGATGCGCGTCCTTATCGCCTCGATCTGCGCAAATCATTGCACTGGCTGCACGTGGACATGCCGGACATGATCCGCTACTTCCGCGAACAGATGGCCGACGCCGTGCCGAGCTGTGAGGTCGAATTCGTCGCTGCCGATCTGCGCGATGCGAATGTGCGGCGCGAACTGTTCGCGCACGCCGCCGCACACGGCCCGGTGATGGTCATCACGGAAGGCCTGCTGGTGTATCTCACACCCGAACAGGTCGGCGAACTCGCGCGCGACCTGCATGACGTCGCCCACGCGCGCTGGTGGCTGATGGATATTGCTTCGCCGCGGCTGCGCAAGTTCATGGAACGCAGCCGCTGGCTGGGCAAGCTGCAGAGGAACGCGCCAATGCAGTTCTTCCCCGAACAGGGCACTGCGTTCTTCGAACCGTTCGGCTGGCGCGAGCAGGAATTTCGCTCGACCTGGGATGAATCATTCCGGCTGAAGCGCACCATGCGCGGCGCATGGTTGTTCAAATTGCTTTCGAAAATGCAGCCCAAGGCACACGCGGAAGCCAGCCGGCAGATGTCGGGTATCGTATTGCTGCAAGCCCGCTGATCGTCGCGGGCCAGGAGCCACGATGAGCACGTCCGCGAATTTCCGCGCCTTCCGGATCCGCAACGATGATGTCGGCTACCGCGCCGGCATCGAGTCGATGCGCGCGGACGAGCTTTCGCCCGGCGAGGTGCTGATAAAAACTGCGTACTCGTCGGTCAACTACAAGGACGCGCTGGCAGGAACCGGCAAGGGCAAGATCCTGCGCCGGTTTCCGCTGAACGGCGGGATCGACGTGGCAGGCCACGTCGTCCAGTCGACCGATCCGAAGTTCAAGGAAGGCGATGCTGTGCTGTGCACGGGTTGCGGACTCTCCGAAACGCGTGACGGCGGCTACGCCGAATACGCGCGCCTCGAGGCGAAGTGGACCATTCCGCTGCCGAGGGGATTGTCGCTGCGCGAAAGCATGATCCTCGGCACCGCCGGTTTCACTGCGGGGCTGGCGCTGTTCCGGATGCGCGACAACCGCCAGATGCCGGAACTGGGGCCCATCGCCATCACCGGCGCCACCGGCGGGGTGGGGATGCTGGCCATCGACCTTTTTTCGCGCGCCGGTTTCGAAGTCCACGCGATCAGCGGCAAACCCGGGCAGGCCGATTTCCTGAAGCGTCTGGGTGCGCGCGAAGTCCTGGATCGCCGCGATCTGCAATGGGGCCAGCACGCACTCGAATCCGCCCGCTTCGGCGGCGCGGTGGACAACGCGGGTGGCACGATGCTGGCGCAGTTGCTGGCCTGCACCGCGCCCTACGGCAACGTCGCCAGCATAGGGCTGGCCGCCGACAGCCGACTCGATACCACCGTGATGCCTTTCATCATCCGCGGCGTCAGCCTGCTGGGCATCGCCTCGGCCGGCACCGCGCGCGACATCCGCGAGCAGGTGTGGCAACAGCTTGCGGGCGCCTGGAAGCCCGCGCACCTCGATGCGATCTGCACGCGCGAAGTCGCGCTGGAGGAACTTCCCGGCGTGTTCGATGCGATGCTGTCGGGCGGCTCGTTCGGGCGCACGCTGGTTCGGATCGCCTGACCCCTCGCTCGACGATCTTTCAACTTGTCGTCGCAAGCGATTGAATGGAAGGCAAATAATTCCACCAATCCCGAACGGCCGACTTTCCGGTCGGGATTGCTAGAATGCGCCAACCATGTTCCGGGGAATGCTTGCATGGCCCGCATCCTGATCGTCGATGATTCGCCTTCGCAGTTGCTCGGCCTGAAAAGGCTGGTGGAGAAGCTGGGTCATCAGGTGCTGACCGCCGCCGACGGCGCAGCCGGCGTGGAGGCGACCCGGCGCGAGAAACCCGACCTGGTGCTGATGGACGTGGTGATGCCGAACCTGAACGGCTTCCAGGCCACGCGCTCGATCACCAAGGATCCCGCCACCGCCAACATCCCCGTGATCCTGGTGACCACCAAGGATCAGGACACCGATCGCGTGTGGGGCATGCGCCAGGGCGCCAAGGCCTACGTCACCAAGCCGGTGGACGAGGCGGAACTGCTCGAGGCCTTGAACAAGGCGCTCGCGAAATGAAATCTTCTCCCTTCGGGAAACTTTGATTGATCAGAGTTTCCATGCGGCACAGGGAGGTGCCGCCCGCAAATCAAGCATGCATTTGCTGCACGTGCTTGATTTGCGAAGCCGAATTCGGGCGCGTACCGAATTGTTCGATACATCCTTGTGCCTCACCTTCGCTTCGCGAAGGCCGCCTTTGGCGTTCCGCCGCGCTCCAAGCGCGGCTGGTCGGCATGCTCTGACAAATCCTGGATGGATTTGTTCAGAGCTTCCCTGGAAACGGTACCTCACGCGCGCGGATCGAAATCGGGAAACGCCTTCCGGAATGTCTCGTAGGCGGCGCGTGCCCTGTCGTCGCCGGCAGGCGGAATCTGGATCGACAGCGTGACGATCTGGTCGCCGGGCGTCTTGCCCGGCATGCCGCGTCCCTTCAGGCGCAGCTTGCCGCCCCCGCGCGATTGCGCGGGAATCCTGAGCTCCACGTTCCCGCCCAGCGTCGGCACCGGCACGGTCGCACCCAGCGCCGCTTCCCACGGTGCCACCGGCAGCTCGATCTCGACGTCGCGGCCGTGCAGCTTGAAGCGCGGATTCTCGCGCACGTGCACTTCCAGCAGCAGGTCGCCGGCCGGACCGCCGTTGAAACCGGGCTCGCCCTGACCGCCCAGCCGGATGGTGCGACCCGGCAGGATGCCGGCGGGGATGCGCACGTCCAGCGAACGCTCGCCGCGCGAATCGCGCAGGCTCAGGCGCTGCGTGCCCCCCGCATAAGCCGTGTGCAGGTCGATTTCGACGGCCGCGCGGACGTCCTGCCCGCGCATCGGACGGCTTTGCGCGCGCCCTGCGCCGCGGCCGAACAACGATTCGAAGAAATCGCTGAAACCGCCGCCCTCGTCGTCGAAATTGCGGAACTCGAAACCGCCCGGCGCCTGCTGCCGCCAGCCCGGCGGCGGCCGGAAGTTGTCGCCCGCACGATAGCCGCCCGCGCGCAGGTTGTCGTAGGCCGCGCGCTTCTGCTTGTCGTGCAGAACCTCGTAGGCCTCGCTGACGGCCTTGAATTTCTCCTCGGCGCCGGCTTCCTTGTTCTTGTCGGGGTGATACTTGCGCGCGAGCTTGCGGTAAGCCGCCTTGATCTCGTCGTCGCTCGCACCCTCCTTCACGCCCAGGGTCTTGTAGTAATCCTGAAACTCCATCGGCTTCCCCGCGCATCAAAAACCCCGCGGCGGACCGCGCCGCCGCGGGCATCTTCCCATGCGGTCTTGCCCGACCGCAAAGATCAGACGGCGGCCGTCCGTGGCCTTGGGGAGACTCTGATTGATCAGGGTTTCCATCCGGCACCGGGATCTGCCGCCCGCCCATCAAGCACGCATGGGTTGTACGTGCTCGACGGGCGAAGCCAAATTCGGGCGTGTACCGAATTATTCGGTACATCCTTGTACCTCACCTTCGCTTCGCGAAGGCCGCCTTTGGCGTTCCGCCGCGCTCCAAGCGCGGCTGGTAGGCGTGCCCTGGCAGATCCCGGATGGATTTGTCCGGAGCTTCCTCGGGTTTCCCGCCCGGCCGGAAATGCTACTCGCCGATCTTGATGTCGATCTTGCGCGGCGTGGTTTCCGGCCGCTTGGGAATCTCGATCTCCAGCACGCCATGCCTGCCCTTGGCGGTGATGCGTTCCGGATCGGCGCTGTCGGGCAGCGCGAAGCGGCGGTAGAACACGCCGTGCGACCGTTCGACACGGGTGTACTTGCCGCTTTCGTTCCTCTCCGTCTTGCGTTCGCCCCGGATCGACAGGATGCCGTTGTCCATGTGGACGTCGATGTCCTTGGGATCGACGCCGGGGATGTCGGCCTCGATCACGAACCGCCGGTCTTCCTCGCGGATGTCCACCGGCGGCGCCCACTGGCTGGTGACCACGTCGGACTGGTCGGCCTCGTCCACGTCGAAGAACCGGCTGAGCACCTGCTTGAATTCCTGCGGCAGCGCGCCGGTGCCGGACCAGGGGGTGTAACGGGAAACGTTCATGGTTTGCCTCCTTACCATTCCTCTGACGGTTCGGCCCCGCGGGCCGCATGCCGGATAGGTAGGGCCGCAGGCATGGGTTTCAAGGGCGAAGCCGGTGCGGTCGCTGGAGTCCGGAGCCTCGCCTGCAAGGACCGGGACGCGGACCAAGAACGGACGGAAACGGCGCCGGCGCCGGCTACTTGCGGCCCGTGATGTCTGCGCGCAACATGGCGGTTCGTCAGGCACGAGGAAAACCCATGACCATCCGGATCGGTGACCGCCTCCCCGCCGCGACGTTCGCCATGCTGCGCGACGGCGTGCAGCCGATGACCACCGACGAGCTGTTCAAGGGCAGGAAGGTGGTGCTGTTCTCGGTGCCCGGCGCGTTCACGCCGACATGTTCGGAACGCCACCTGCCCGGTTATGTCGCGCATTTCGAGGATTTCAGAAGGCGCGGCATCGACGTCGCCTGCATGGCCGTCAACGACGCGTTCGTGATGAAGGCCTGGGCCGAACACCGCAACGTTCCGGAAGGCATGTTGATGCTGGCCGACGGCAACGGCGACTTCGCCAAGGCGCTGGGCCTGGAGATGGACGCCAGCAAGTTCGGGATGGGCCTGCGTTCCAGGCGCTTCGCCCTGTATGCCGAGGATGGCGTGGTGAAGGTGCTGCACGTCGAGGCGCCGGGCGAATTCCGGGTGTCCAGCGCCGAGGCGATGCTTTCGGCCATCGGGTAAGGCAAGACAGCCGGACTCCTCGCCGCAAGTGTCAACGATCGCGTCGGAACCGCTTGGCGCAATCGCGGGCCGTACGGTGTGCGTCTTCGCAGCCCGTTGCCGGACCTCCCCGGCGGCCACCGCGACCTGCGCCGCACCGTCGCCGGTTTCGGCGCCCCGCTTGTCTTGCGGGTCGCGGCGCCCGCGACACCGTTCCGGGGCTTGCCGATCGCGACGGCACGGCGGTCATCGCGCCGGCCATCGCACCCGACGGCCATCCGGCATCAAACGGTACCGCCCGATTCCCCGGCGATGTTCGCGGCGGCGGCTTCGGCGTCCGACCGCGTGTCATCGGCATCCTCGTCGCCCAGATTCTCGATCCGCACCACCCCCGCCAGGGTTTCATCGTCGGGCAGGCGGATCAGGGTGACGCCCTGGGTATTGCGGCCCATCTGCGAGATCTCGGCGACGCGGGTGCGCACCAGCGTGCCCTGGTTGGAAATCAGCATCAGTTCGTGCGTGGCGTCGGTCTGCACCGCGGCGACCAGCGGGCCGTTGCGTCCGGAGCACTGGATCGCGATCACGCCCTGGGTGCCGCGGCCCTTGCACGGGAATTCATCCAGCCGCGTGCGCTTGCCGTAACCGCGCGCGGTGGCGGTGAGAATGTCGCCTTCGCCGGCGGCCACGACCATCGAGACCACGTTCGCACCGTCGGCCAGCTTCATGCCGCGCACGCCGTGCGCGACGCGGCCCATCGGACGCACCTCGTCCTCGGCGAAGCGCACCGCCTTGCCGTTGGACGCGAACAGCAGAATGTCGCGGCTGCCGTCGGTGAGTTCCACCTCGACGAGGCCGTCGCCATCCTCGATGTCGATCGCGCGAATGCCGGATTCGCGCGGCCGCGAGTAGTCGGCCAGCGGCGTCTTCTTGACCGTGCCGTTGCGGGTGGCGAAGAACACGAAGCGGTCGCCGGGGAAGTCGCGCACCGGCAGCACCGCCTGCACCTTCTCGCCTTCCTGCAGCGGCAGCAGGTTCACGATCGGCTTGCCGCGCGCGCCGGGGCCGGCTTCCGGAATCCGGTACACCTTGAGCCAGTACACGCGCCCCGTGCTGGTGAAGGTCAGCAGCGTGTCGTGCGTGTTGACCAGCCACAGCTTCTGGACGAAATCCTCCTCCTTGGTCGCGGCGGCCAGACGGCCCTTGCCGCCGCGCCGCTGCGCGCGGTAGTTGCTGATCGACTGGCGCTTGACGTAACCCGCGTGCGAAAGCGTGACCACCACGTCCTCGGGTGCAATCAGGTCCAGCACGTCCAGGTCTTCCTGGGTGCGCTGGATCACGGTGCGACGCGCGTCGGCGTAGAGTTCGCGCATCTCGACCAGTTCGCCGCGGATCACGGCCATCAGCCTGTCGGGGTCTTCCAGGATCGCGATCAGGCCGCGGATGGTTTCGAGCAGTTGCCGGTATTCGTCGGTGAGCTTTTCCTGCTCCAGCCCGGTCAGGCGGTGCAGGCGCATCTCCAGGATTTCCCTCGCCTGGATGTCGGAAAGCTGGTAGCCGTCCGCCTGCAGGCCGGCGCGGGGGTCGAGATCCTCGGGCCGCGACGCCGCGGCGCCGGCGGCCTCCAGCAGCGCGCGCACCATGCCGGGTTCCCACTTGCGCGCCAGCATGCGCTCGCGCGCGATCTGCGGCGATTCGGAAGCCTTGATCAGCTCGATCATCGCGTCGATGTTGGCCAGCGCGACGGTGAGCCCTTCCAGCACGTGCGCGCGGGCGCGCGCCTTGCGCAGGTCGAAGATGGTGCGCCGGGTGACGACCTCGCGGCGGTGGCGGATGAAGTGTTCCAGCAGCTCCTTGAGATTCAGCAGCCGCGGCTGGCCATCCACCAGCGCCACCATGTTGATGCCGAACGTCACCTGCAACTGGGTCTGCTGGAACAGGTTGTTCAGCACCACGTCGGCCATCGCGTCGCGGCGCACCTCGATCACGATCCGCATGCCGTCCTTGTCGGATTCGTCGCGCAGCTCGCTGATGCCCTCGATCCTCTTTTCCTTGACCAGCTCGGCGATCTTCTCGATCAGCCGCGCCTTGTTCACCTGATAGGGAATCTCGCGGACCACGATCGTTTCGCGGCCGTGCGCGTCGGTTTCGATCTCGGTCCTGGCGCGCACCAGCACGCGCCCGCGGCCGGTCTTGTACGCCTCGACGATGCCCGCCGCACCGTTGATGATGCCGGCGGTCGGAAAATCCGGGCCGGGAATGTGCTGCATCAGGCCGTCGATGCCGGTCTCCGGATCGTCGATCAGCGCGATGCAGGCGTCGATCACCTCGCCGAAGTTGTGCGGCGGCACGTTGGTGGCCATGCCCACCGCGATGCCGGCCGAGCCGTTGATCAGCAGGTTCGGCACGCGGGTCGGCAGGACCAGCGGCTCCTGTTCGTTCTCGTCGTAGTTCGGTCCGAAATCGACGGTTTCCTTGTCGATGTCGGCCAGCAGCTCGTGCGTGAGGCGCGCCATCCGCACCTCGGTGTAACGCATCGCCGCCGGGTTGTCGCCGTCCACCGAACCGAAGTTGCCCTGTCCGTCCACCAGCATGTAGCGCAGCGAGAACGGCTGCGCCATCCGCACGATCGCGTCGTACACCGAGGCGTCGCCGTGCGGGTGGTATTTGCCGATCACGTCGCCGACCACGCGCGCGGATTTCTTGTACGGCTTGTTCCAGGCGTTGCCCAGCTCGTTCATCGCGTACAGCACGCGGCGGTGCACCGGCTTGAGTCCGTCGCGCACGTCCGGCAATGCACGGCCCACGATCACGCTCATCGCGTAATCGAGGTAGCTCTGGCGCATCTCGTCTTCGATGTTGACGCGAATTACTTCACTGGCAGGCTCCGCCATCCGTCGGTGTCCCGTGTCTGGTGAACGAAAAGGCGCGGGTTCCGAACGCCGCCCGCGCCTCGAACTCAATTCCGGAATTATATCACAGGCGCCCCGGAAACCGCCCCGAAAATCTCAATGCCGACGCCGACTTACGGCACCCGTTCGGGCCTCTTTCCCGGCCTGTCCGGATTCGCGTTGCGACGCCCCGAAAACACCCACTGGCGGGCGCCCAGGAAGTTCACCGCCGAGCCCGGCAGCGAACCCGCGGCCACGCCGATCGCGGGCCACGCCTGCACGAAATGCGAGAAATACACGACCAGCGCGTAAGTCGCGTAGTTGAGCGCGAAGCCCGCCGACATCGCCACCATGTAGCGCGACCACTCGCCGAACAGCGTGTAATCGCCGCGCTTGTGGAAGGTGAAATGCCGGTTGAACAGCCAGGTCGCGGTCGCGGCGCACGCGAACGAAAACAGCCGCGCGACATACGGATCGGCGCCGAGTTTGCTGACCAGCAACTGCACGATGCCGGCATCGACGATGAAGCCGATGAAGCCGCCGACGCCGAACCATGCGAGCTGCCTCGGCAGGTGCCACATTTCAGTGCGCGCCGGGGCCGAACACCGCGCGCAAGGCGGCCTCGTCCGGCTGCGTGATCACGCCGCGTTCGGTCACCAGCACGTCGATCAGGTCGTGCGGCGTGACATCGAACACCGGGTTCCACGCCTGCGCGCCCGCGACGACCGTGCGATGGCCCCCGATGCCGAGCAGTTCTTCCGGATCGCGCAATTCGATGTCGATGGTGTCGCCCGTGGGCGTCGCCAGATCGACGGTGGCGGCAGGCGCCACCACCATGAACTTGACGCCGTGATGCCTTGCCGCGATCGCAATCTGGTAGGTGCCGATCTTGTTGGCGGTGTCGCCGTTGGCGGCGATGCGGTCGGCGCCCACGATCACCCATTGCACCCTGCCCGACTTCATCAGGTGCGCCGCCGCGGAATCGGCGATCAGGGTGGCCGCAATCCCGTCGCGCTGCAGTTCCCACATGGTCAGGCGCGCGCCCTGCAGCCACGGCCTCGTTTCACCCGCATAGACGCGCACGATGTTGCCCGACGCGCAGCCGGCGCGGATCACGCCCAGCGCGGTGCCGAAACCGGAGGTCGCCAGCGAACCGGTATTGCAGTGCGTCAGCACCCCGCTGCCGGGCCGGATCAGGGCCGCGCCCATCGCACCCATCGCGCGGTTGGCGGCAAGGTCCTGGTCCTGGATGGCTTGCGCCTCGCGAACCAGCGCAGCCGGATCGGCGCCTGCCTCGATCCGCGCCTGCATGCGGTCCAGCGCCGCCACAAGGTTCACCGCGGTCGGTCGCGCCGCGCGCAGCGTCGCCAACGCGCGGGCAGCGTCATCGCCATGCCGTGCCGCCAGCACCATGCCCCACGCCGCCGCGATCCCGATCGCCGGCGCGCCGCGCACCACCAGATCGCGGATCGCCCGCGCCACGTCATCGGCGTCTCGGCAATCGATCCAGGCCTCCTCGAACGGCAGCTTGCGTTGATCCAGCAGGTGCAGGCGATCGCCCAGCCACTGCACTGCACGCAGCGAATCGTGCTGCGTGGCACCCGTTGCGATGTTCGCCGCCCTGGAAGGTTGCATGGTTGGCACGCGAAAGGCACCTGACCGGCCAATGATAACGGCATCACCGCCGCTACCACGGCCACCAGCCCTTCCCGGTGAGCGCGTAGCGGTCGGCGGCGCGCTCGAAAGGGTTGCGTGCGGAGACGCCGCCGCACAGGAAGTACAGCGGCAGGAACAACGGCCCGAACGCGAGATACTGCAACACGTGGGCGTGCTCGTGGTCGGCCACCCGGACGCACTGGTTGCGCGGCGCATCGCCGCAGCGAGCCGCATAGGTCGGCGCCGGGAAATCCAGGGTTTCCCCGCAATGCAGGATCACGCAGCCCAGCACCAGCGCGCCCCGGAAGCGCGGCATGCGCCGGAACGCCAGCGCGCCAGCGACGGCGTAGGGCCGCGCACCGAAGGGGATGGCGAGCGCGCCCGCGAGCAGGCCCAGCAGGGTGTTCGGCAACGTCCAGCACGCGCCGATCCACCACCACGCGCGCGGAAGCGGCGCGTGATTCACGGGATCAGCGGGTCCGTTTCGCCAGCCATTCGTGGATTGCCGGCGGCACTTCGCGCTGCGCGCGGCCCGACACGTAGATGCCGATGTGGCCGCCCTTGAACGCGAGCTGGGTGTAGTCCTTCGTGCCAAGGTGTTCGCCCAGCGGACGCGAGGCGGACGGCGGCACCAGGTGATCCTGCTCGGCAAAGATGTTGAGCACGGGAATGGTGACGTTTTTCAGGCTCACTTCGCGATCGCCGATCTTCAGTCCGCCCTTGACCAGCTTGTTGCCCTGATAGAAATCCTTGATGAACTGGCGGAACGCCTCGCCGGCCTGGTCGGGCGAATCGAAGATCCACTTCTCCATCCGCAGGAAATTCTCCAGCTCGACCTTGTCGTCGAGGATGTCCAGCATCGCGACGTATTTCTGCTGGTTCAGCCGCAGCGGCTTCAATGTCAAATAGCACCAGTTCATCAGGTCGGCCGGCACGTTGCCCAGCGTGTCCACGAACAGGTCCACGTCCATGCAGCGGGTCCAGTGCGACAGCATGTTGTCGGGCGTGTGGAAATCGACCGGCGTCACCATCGTGATCAGGTTCTGCAGCTTGTGCTGATGCAGCGCGGCGAAGCACAGCGAGAATGCGCCACCCTGGCAGATGCCGAGCAGGTTGATCTTTTTCACGCCCGCGTGCTTCGCCACCGCGTCCACGCAGCGGCGGAGGTAGCCGTTGATGTAATCGTCCAGCGTCAGCCAGCGGTCGGCGCCGTCGGGATAGCCCCAGTCGATGATGTAGACGTCCTCGCCCAGCGCCAGCAGGTTCTTCACCAGCGAGCGGTCGTCCTGCAGGTCCACCATGTACGGCCGGTTGACCAGCGCGTAGCAGATCAGCAGCGGCGCCCTGGCGGTCGGCTTCTGCTTGCCCTTGTAGCGATAGACGACCACCTTGTCTTCGGTATGGACCGGCTCCTTGTCGGTGGCGCCGTAATCGACGTCCTCGACCTCGCGCAGGGTGCGCATGCCGGCCGCGAGTTTCTGCTGCGCGCGCAGGGCTTCCTCGAGCGCACGTTTCGGATCGATGCGGATGGGTTCCATCGCGGTCACTCCCTGCCGGGCGTCTTGCGGGCGTTGCGGGGCGCGGTCTTCCCCGCGGCGCGCACGGATTTCGGTGCGAGCGGTTTGCCATGCGTTTTCAGGCGTTCGACCTCGGCGCGCAACGCAGCGATTTCTTCATGCAACGCGTCATGGTTCTCGGCGTGATTTTTTGCCGCACGGTGCAGGTCGTGCAGCCGCCTGCCCATGCTGTCGATCTCGGTGCGGGTGGGCATGCCGAGATCGGTGGCCACGCGTTCGACTTCCTGCTGCAGGTGCCTGCGCACGCGCATCTGCGCGTTCACCAGCGCGCCATAGACCTCGCGGAATTCATCGGACAGCGCGACTTCCGCATAGGCTTCCTCGGCTGCATCCACCCACAGGTCGTACAGGCCGCGCACCGAATCGATCTGCCGGCCGGGCTCGCCACGTTCGGCCAGTTTGTTCTCGAACACCTCGAATGCACGCCGGCTGGCGCGCGCGATCAGCGCGTTGTAGCGGTTGGTTTCCTGCTGGTAGTCCAGCCACGCCGTGGCCATGCGCTGGTAGTGTTCCTGATGCTCGCGCAGGTAACCGAACGCCGGCATTCCGAGCAGCGTCCGCGCCTCGTTCAACGCGGGCTGCAGGTCTTCCATCATCTGCTCGAAACCTTTCGCGCCCTGCCCGGCCAGCTCGCGCAGCGCGCGCGCCAGCGGATTGTCGATCAGCGCGGCATCGGCGCCGGGAAAGTTGAAGGACTCGCGCAGCGCGTCGCTCCATGCCTGCGGATCGGCGTTGCCTTCGGCGCCCTTTTCCGCCAGCGACTGCAGCAATGCGAAGTAGCTGCGCGCCCCGGCCAGCAGGCGCTCGACCACCTCGCTCTGCGCGTCCCTGGCCTTGTCGGCGGAGAAAAACCGCGACCACTGTTCGAGACCCTCGTGCCAGGGCGTCTTGTCCTGCGGCGCCTCGTCCGGCTTCGCACCGAACGCCTTGCGCGTGGCATCGGCCCAGGCTTCCCAGTACTGGCGCGACAGCGACTGCCAGTCGTCCTGCGCGCGTGTCGATTCGGGGCGCGTCGGCATGACATTTCTCCGGAAAGGGCTGCGCCTATGCTAACGAACGCCATGTTGCGGCGCAACAAACGCGGACTGCCTTCATTTCGAGGAAACGGGCATCAGCGCAGGGATGCGTTGATCTTCGCCAGCGTCGCGCTGCCGGGACACAGCTCGCGCTCGCCCAGCGTGTTGAAAGGCGCGTCCACGGTTTCGAGGTGGGCGTGCAGGTCCGGAGCCTCGGGATCGACGTACAGCAGGCCGGTGACGATCTCGCCGCGCGCCTGACATTCGTGCAGGTAGCTCATCGCGGCGACGCGGTCGCCGGTGTCGTGGCCCGACGGCAGCTTGCGCAGCCGCAGCATGCTGCCGTCGTGCTGGCGCACTTCGCGCACCTCGCCCTCCGGGTAATCGACGGTGATCCCGGCACGGGCCGGGATGAAGTCCATCCGGTTCAGCGCGTGATTGTGCTCGCGCACGTAGTCGTAGCTCTTGGTGCTGCCGGGATGGTTGTTGAACGCGACGCAAGGGCTGATCACGTCCAGGAATGCCGCGCCCTTGTGGGTCATCGCGGCCTTCAGCAACGGTACCAGTTGAGTCTTGTCGCCCGAAAAACCGCGCGCGACGAAGCTCGCGCCCAGTTGCAGCGCCATCCCGACCATGTCGACCGGCGCATCGGTGTTGACCGCGCCCTTCTTCGACTTGCTGCCCTGATCGGCCGTCGCGGAGAACTGGCCCTTGGTCAATCCGTACACGCCATTGTTCTCGACGAGGTACACCATGTCCACGCCGCGCCGGATCGCATGCACGAACTGGCCGATGCCGATGGACGCGCTGTCCCCGTCCCCGGAAATGCCGAGGTACAGCAATTCGCGGTTGGCGAGGTTGGCCCCGGTCAGCACCGAGGGCATGCGCCCGTGCACGGTGTTGAAGCCGTGCGAGGCGGACAGGAAATAGGTCGGCGTCTTGGAACTGCAGCCGATGCCGGAGAGCTTGGCCACGCGATGCGGCTCGATGTCCAGCTCCCAGCAGGCCTGGATGATCGCCGCGGAAATCGAATCGTGCCCGCAACCCGCACAAAGCGTGGACACCGCACCCTCGTAATCGCGCCGGGTAAAACCGACGCCGTTGCGCTGCAGCGACGGATGATGCAGTTTGGGTTTGGCGAGGTAGGTCATGTTCTAGGCCATCCATCCACCACAGCGGTGCGGGCTCTGCACCCAGCCGGTGGCCGATTTGACGAACAACACATCCCCACCGGTGCCACAAAGCGAGCCACACTCAAACGAGTAGGAAAAAACAGCCAAGTCTCGCTCCTTGTCGAACGTAATCGTGGAAAATGACATAAGCGCGTGCGAAATTCCTGTATCTACGGCTTCGCCGACTGAGTGCCCTTTTGCGATAAGTGCGTCGGGATCTCTGGGATGCCAGTCTTTAGGATCAATCAAGCGCACATACGACAGATTACCGATTACTTCCTTCAGATTTCGTTTTGATGTACTTACCTGCCAACTTATATTTTTATATCCCGCATCATGCGCGCACTCTACATATTGTTTGACAATTTGGCTTTCTGGCGGATCAGCAGCCATCGAAACCAATAACTGAGAATGTTTCTCCCCACCCCAATGATTTAAAAAAGCCTTATAGATTGCAGCCTCGTCGGACACAGTTCGGGAGATAGCTCCGGCCGTATTGGAAGCTGCGCAGACGAAGCACGCGAACAACAATCCAGCGGCAGTGGAGAATAAGAATGACCTGATCATGCTTGTCTCCGAACAATCAATATCTCCAATCCATCTCGAGTCGATCTACGCCACCTTGTCATCCCTCAGCGGCAACACATTCGCAGATCGCATCCGCTTCCCGATCGCGCCGGAAATGAAACGCGCGGTGATCGGCGTGCCGTCGTAATGCAGGACCGGGATCAGCCTCGCGGGATCGAGATCGAACTGCTCGACCAGCAGCGTGCGCAATTGCGCGTCACGGTTCTGCTCGACCACGAACACCAATTCGTGTTGCAGCACGAACTCGCGGACGGAGTCGGCGAACGGATAGCCGCGCACGCGCAGTGTGTCCAGATGCAATCCGACCGCGTCCAGCATCGCCACCGCTTCGGCCATCGCAGGTGAGGTCGAGCCGAAATAAACCGCGCCGTGCGCGGCTTTCGCTTTTGCAGCATGCACTATCGGCTGCGGCAACAAGGATTTCGCCGTCTCGAACTTGCGCTGCAGGCGTTGCATGTTCTCGACGTAGTCCTCGCCCTTCTCCGAATACTTGGCGTCGGCGTTCTTGCTGGTGCCGCGGGTGAAGAAGCTGCCGCGGGTGGGATGCGTGCCGGGATAGGTGCGGTACGGAATCCCGTCGCCATCCACGTCGCGGTAACGGCCGAACGGCACGCCCGCTTCCAGTTGCTCCGCCGTCAGCACCTTGCCGCGGTCGTAGAGGCGCGCGTCGTCCCACTCGAATGGTCTGCACAGCCGTTGATTCATTCCGATGTCGAGATCGCTCATCAGGAATACCGGCGTCTGCAGGCGGTCGGCCAGATCCAGCGCCATGGCCGCGAATTCGAAACACTCGTGCGGATCTTCCGGAAACAGCAGCACGTGGCGGGTGTCGCCGTGCGAGGCGTGCGCGCAGAACGCCACGTCGGATTGCTGGGTGCGGGTCGGCATGCCGGTGGAAGGACCGCCGCGCTGCACGTCCACGATCGTCACCGGGATCTCGGCGAAGTACGCCAGGCCGATGATCTCGTTCATCAGCGAAATGCCGGGGCCCGAGGTCGCGGTGAACGCGCGCGCGCCGTTCCAGCCGGCGCCGGTGACGATGCCGATCGAGGCGATGTCGTCCTCGGCCTGCACGATCGCGTAGCGGTGCTTGCCGGTCTCCGGATCGACCCGGAGCTTCGAGCAGTATTTCTGGAAGGCCTCGGCCAGCGACGAGGACGGCGTGATCGGATACCACGCGCACACGGTCGCCCCGCCATAGACCATGCCCAGCGCGGCGGCACTGTTGCCGTTCACGAAGATGCGGTCGCCCACCTTGTCGCGCCGCTCCACGCGCAGGCCGATCGGCTGCAGGTTCTTCGTCGCGTATTCCCGGCCCAGATCCAGCGCGTGCACGTTGGAATCCAGCAGCGCCTGCTTGCTCCTGTACTGCTCGCCGATCAACTGCACGATCACGTCGCGCTCGATGCCCATCAGCGCCGACAGCGCGCCGAGATACATGATGTTCTTGAACAGTTGCCGCTGGCGCGGATCGTCGTAGGTCGCGTTGCAGAGGTCGGTGAGCGGCACCCCGACTGCGGTCACGTCGTCGCGGAACTTCGACTTGGGCAGCGGCTTCGAGTTGTCGTAAAGGAGATAGCCGCCCGGCGCGATGCCCCTGACGTCCTCGTCCCAGGTCTGCGGATTCATCGCGACCAGCAGGTCGTAGCCGCCACGCCGGCCCAGCCAGCCTTGCTCCGACACCCGCACTTCGTACCAGGTCGGCAGGCCCTGGATGTTGGATGGAAAGATGTTGCGCGGGCTGACCGGCACACCCATCCTGAGGATGCACTTGGCGAACAGTTCGTTGGCCGAAGCCGAACCCGAACCGTTGACGTTGGCGAACTTGACGACGAAGTCGTTGGTGGCGGTGATCGGCTTCATACGGTTTTCGCCACACCAATTGCGGAATCCCTCTCCCTTCGGGAGAGGGCACCCCGAAGGGGCGGGTGAGGGTACGGATTTCGCGCAGTCTCCAACACCGCGCGTGTTCGCACCCTCACCCCTGCCCCTCTCCCGGCGGGGGAGGGGTTCAAATCCGCTTGCGGCCATTGCCTGCTCACGCCGCTACCTTCTTTTTCAACGGCAGCGCCGAGTATTCCTCGCCGCGCCCCGCGTAGGATTCGACGAACAGGAACCTGCGCATGTCCCATGCCCCCGTCGGGCAGCGTTCGGCGCACAATCCGCAGTGCAGGCACACGTCCTCGTCCTTCACCATCACCCGTCCGGTCTTGACGGGTTCCGACACGTACAGGTCCTGCTCTGGATTTCTTGCCGGCGCGGTCAGGCGCGTGCGCAGTTCGGCCTCGTCGCCGTTGACGGTGAAGGTGATGCAGTCCATCGGACATACGTCCACGCAGGCGTCGCACTCGATGCAGAGATCCCTGGTGAACACCGTCTGCACGTCGCAGTTGAGGCAGCGCTGCGCTTCCTTCCACGCGGTCGGCAGGTCGAACCCGAGTTCGACTTCCTGCCTGATGTTCTTGAGCGTTTTTTCCTTGGGCGCCCACGGCACCGCGTAGCGCTGGTCGGGCGAGATGTCGTTGTCGTAGCTCCACTCGTGGATGCCCATCTTTTGCGACACGAGGTTGGTCAGCGGCGGCGGGCGCTTGCGGATATCCTCGTGCTGCAGGAGGTTGTGGATGGAGATCGCGGCTTGATGGCCGTGTTCGACCGCCCAGATGATGTTCTTGGGACCGAACGCGGCATCACCGCCGAAAAATACCCTGGGGTGGGTCGATTGCATCGTGAGCTTGTCGAGTTTCGGCATGCCCCACTCGTCGAACTCGATGCCGAGGTCGCGTTCGATCCACGGAAAGGCGTTTTCCTGCCCCACCGCGATCAGCACCTCGTCGCATTCGAAGAAGCGGTCCGGCTCGCCGGTCGGCAGCAACTTGCGCCCGCCACCCGATTGCTCGGCGCGCATGGGCGTGAACCACATCCCGGTCAGCCTGCCGTTTTCGTGCACGAACGCCTTCGGGTTCAGCCAGTTCAGGATCTCGACGCCCTCGTGCTCGGCGTCCTCCTTTTCCCACGGGCTGGCCTTCATTTCCCCGTAACCCGAACGCACGATGACCTTGACATCGTCGCCGCCCAGCCGCCGCGCGCTGCGGCAGCAGTCCATCGCGGTGGTGCCGCCGCCCAGCACCAGCACGCGCCTGCCGACCTTCGTGACGTGGCCGAAATACACCGACGCCAGCCATTCGATGCCGACGTGGATCTTTGCCTTCGCCTCCTCGCGGCCCGGAATGTGCAGGTCGCGTCCGCGCGGCGCGCCGCAACCGACGAAGACCGCATCGAAGTTCCGGTCGAGCAACGCGCGCATCGAGTCGATCGGATGGTTCCCGACCAGTTCCACCCCGAGATCGAGGATGTAACCGACTTCCTCGTCGATCACGTGCTCGGGCAAGCGGAAGCGCGGCACCTGCGTGCGCATGAAACCACCGCTCCTGGCGTCGGTCTCGAAGATCGTGACGCGATAGCCCAGCGGCGCGAGGTCGCGCGCGACCGTCAGCGACGCCGGGCCCGCGCCGACGCATGCGATGTGAAATCTTTCTGCGCCGGGAATCCGCTCCGGCAGGCGCGCGCGCATCCGTGCTTCGATGCCTTCGCTGCGGTTGTCGGCGGCGACGCGCTTCAGGCGGCAGATCGCGACCGGTTCGGGCTTTTCGCCGTTCGATTCCTCGACCCGCCCGCGCCGGCAGGCGGGCTCGCACGGACGGTCGCAGGTGCGGCCGAGGATGCCCGGAAAGACATTGGAGTCCCAGTTCAGCAGGTAGGCGTCGTCGAACCGGCCAGCCGCGATCAGGCGGATGTATTCGGGCACCCGGGTGTGCGCGGGGCATGCCCACTGGCAGTCCACCACCTTGTGGAAATACTGCGGGTTGCGGATATCGGTCGGCTGCATCGCGCCCTCCAGAACTCCGCGGGGGCGTCGGACCTTCCGGCGTCGCCCGTCCAAGCGAGTCTAACCGTTTCGCGGCGCGACGGAAGAGGCCGAAGACGCGTTCAGGCCCGCCAGCCGATCGACAGCGAGGTCATCGACAGCGTGGCGAACACCTCGTCGTTGAAGGTTTCGACGATGTCGTCGTCACGCTGGAGGGCCAGCGCGTACAGCAGCGGCAGGTAGTGTTCGGGAGTGGGAACCGCGAGCGCGGCATCCGGCCCCAGGCTGCGCCACTCGCACAAGGCGGCGTGGTCGCGCGCGGCGATCAAAGCGTTGACGCGATCGCGGAAGCGGGGAACCCAGTCCGGCGGCGGCGCGTTCCAGTAGCGCCCGAGCAGAGGCAGGTTGTGCACGATGTTGCCGCTGCCCATCACCAGCACACCCTTCTCGCGAAGGAAGGCAACGCGCTTGGCAAAGCCGTAGTGCCAAGTGCCGGGCCGGTGTGCAGCGAGGCCGAGTTGCAACACGGGCACGTCGGCGTCGGGATACATCGCGCACAGCACGCTCCATGCACCGTGATCGAGGCCGCGTCGCGGATCGAGGTGGACCGGAATCGCGGCATCGCCGATGCGACGCGCAATGTCCTGTGCGAGTTCCGGATCGCCCGGCGCGGGATACGCCACCGCGAACAGTTCGCGCGGAAACCCGTAAAAATCGTGGATGGTTTCGGGATGTGGCGATGCGGTGATCGCGACGTCACGTGTCTCCCAATGCGCCGACACGCACAGCACTGCGCGCGGGCGCGGCTGCGTTTCAGCGAGGCGCCGCCACGCGCGCCGCCAGGGATTGTCCTCGATCGCGTTCATCGGCGAGCCATGGCCGATGAACAGCACCGGCATCCGCGCGTTCATCAGCGCAGGATCGATGCGCGGCCCGCGGAATTCAAGCTCGCGGGCGAAAATCGGGCCACGGAGCTCCTGGCCAGGGACGGCACACGAAAAACGGGCCACGGAGCTCCTGGCCAGGGACGGCACACAAAAAAACGGGCCGCAAGGCCCGTTTTTCGTGAAACTCGACTGTGTCCGTCGCTCAGGCGCTGGTCGCGGTCCTTTCTTCCTCTGTGACCGCCTTCATCGACAAG
>JAJPHQ010000050.1 GCA_021325195.1 Gammaproteobacteria bacterium
CATGGATGGTCGCTTGTTGATTCCCGCGATCAGGATGATCGCAAAAAAAGTGAAAGTGCGGCCATGGATGGTCGCTTGTTGATTCCCGCGATCAGGATGATCGCAAACAACCCTGTCCGCCTTTGCGCGGACTTCCCTGTCACGGATGCCCCGGGCATCCCCCAACCGGCGGATGTTTGCCAAGGATCAATTTTCAAAGTGCGGACACGGATGACCGTTTCTTGATCCTGCGGTCCGGAAGACCGCAATGGCACGCATCCATTCCCAACCTGGAATTCCCATGACCGAAAGTTTTGCCGAGCTGTTCGAACAGAGCCAGTCGCTGGCCAAATTGAAACCCGGATCCATCGTGTCCGGCATCGTCGTCGAGATCCGCCCCGACGTGGTGGTGGTGAACGCGGGCCTGAAATCGGAGGGCATCGTTCCGATCGAGCAGTTCCGCAACGAGGACGGCGAACTGGAGATCAAGGTCGGCGACGAGGTCAAGGTCGCACTGGACGCGATCGAGGACGGCTTCGGCGAGACCAAGCTGTCGCGTGAAAAAGCCAAGCGATCGCTGGTTTGGGACGAGCTGGAAAGCGCGTTCGAGAAGGGCGAGGCCATCACCGGCCGCATCTCCGGCAAGGGCAAGGGCGGTTTCACCGTGGACATCCGCGACGTGCGCGCGTTCCTGCCGGGTTCGCTGGTCGATGTGCGCCCGGTACGCGATCCGGCCTACCTCGAAGGCAAGGATCTCGAATTCAAGATCATCAAGCTGGACCGCAAGCGCAACAACGTGGTGGTCAGCCGCCGCGCGGTGGTCGAAAGCGAGCACTCCGAAGAGCGCGAGGCGCTGCTGGAGAAGCTGCAGGAAGGCGCGATCCTGCACGGCGTGGTCAAGAACCTCACCGACTACGGCGCGTTCGTGGATCTGGGCGGCATCGACGGCCTGCTGCACATCACCGACATGGCGTGGAAGCGCGTCCGGCATCCGTCCGAGGTGGTCAATGTCGGCGACGAACTGGACGTGCGCGTGCTCAAGTTCGACCGCGAGCGCAACCGCGTTTCGCTGGGCCTGAAGCAGCTGGGCGACGATCCGTGGGTCAGCATCGCGCGCCGTTATCCGTCCGGCACCCGCCTGTTCGGCAAGGTCAGCAACGTCACCGACTACGGCTGCTTCGTGGAACTGGAGCCGGGGGTGGAAGGCCTGGTGCACGTGTCCGAGATGGACTGGTCCAACAAGAACGTCAATCCGGCCAAGGTGGTGCAGGTGGGCGACGAGGTGGAAGTGATGGTGCTCGACGTGGACGAGGAGCGCCGCCGGATCTCGCTGGGCATGAAGCAGACCCAGGCCAACCCGTGGGAAGCCTTCGCGGCCACCTACAAGAAGGGCGACAAGGTCAGGGGCGCGATCAAGTCCATCACCGACTTCGGCATTTTCGTGGGGCTGGACGGCGGGATCGACGGTCTGGTGCACCTCTCCGACATTTCCTGGCAGGGCTCCGGCGAGGAACTGGTCCGCAACTTCAAGAAGGGCGACGAGGTGGAGGCTGTGGTGCTGGCGGTCGATCCCGAGCGCGAGCGCATCAGCCTCGGCATCAAGCAGCTCGAACAGGATCCCTTCGGCCAGTACATGGCCAACCACCCGCGTGGCAGCGTGGTTGGCGGCACCGTGAAGGAAGTGGATGCCAAGGGCGCGGTGATCGATCTCGGCGACGGCGTGGAGGGCTATCTGGCCGCGCGCGACATCGCCAAGGAACGCATCGACGACGCCAGCCAGCACCTGAAGATCGGCGAGAAGATCGAGGCCAAGTTCGTCGGCATGGACCGCAAGGGCCGGATGCTGCAATTGTCGATCCGCGCCAAGGACGACGACGAAATGGCCGAAACGCTTTCCGAGTACCAGCAGCAGGGCGCTTCGCGCGGCACCACCAAGTTGGGGACCCTGCTCAAGGAACAGTTGAATAAATCGGAGTAACCTCTCATACAGGCTTGTATTTTTGCCTCACGTCCCCTGCTTCGTCCGCCCGGTTCGCCGGGCGGACGCCGTGAGGGGGTATGAGGTCCCGCCAGCGGGGCGGACTGCCAGACCATCGGGGCGTTGCCATCCATGACCAAATCCGAATTGATCACGGCCCTTTCGCAGCGTCAGACCCATCTGGCCTTCGCCGACGTCGAGCTGGCGGTGCGCAACGTGATCGAACAGATGAGCGCGGCGCTGGCCAAGGGCGAACGGATCGAGATCCGGGGGTTCGGCAGTTTCTCGTTGCACTACCGGCCGCCGCGGACCGGCCGCAATCCCAAGACCGGCACCGCGGTCGCGTTGCCCGGCAAATACGTGCCGCATTTCAAGCCCGGCAAGGAATTGCGCGTGCGCGTCAATCAGGGACGCGGCGAGGCGTCCTGAGCATTCCGCGTCCGATCGATGCCGAAGCCGACCGGAGCCGTGCCGTGCGGGCAGCAATGGTGGTTCTCGTACTGGTCTGCCTGGCCGCCGGCGCGCTGTTCGCCGCCCTGAATCCGGGCGCTGTCCGATACGATTTCCTGTTCGCGCACATCGCGCTGCCACGAGGGCTGGCCATCCTCGCCGCCTTGCTGGCCGGCTGGCTGCTGGGCGGCGCCATGGCGTGGGCCGGTCTGGTCCGGCAGCGCACCCGACCGGGCGGCAAGCGCGGCAAGGACAAGACCCCATGAACGCCTGGCTGGACCCCGTGTACTTGCTGTTCCTGCTGCTGCCGCTGGCCGCACTGTCGGGCTGGCTGCTGGGGCGCGGATTCACCGCGCGCAGTTCCGGCGCCAAGGTCACCGAGCTTTCCTCGAACTACTTCCGCGGCCTGAACTACCTGCTCAACGAGCAGCCGGACAAGGCCATCGAAGTGTTCATGAAACTGGCCGAGTTCAACCGCGACACGGTCGAGACACACCTTGCCCTGGGCAACCTGTTCCGGCGCCGCGGCGAAGTCGATCGCGCGATCCGGGTGCACCAGCACCTGGTCAGCCGTTCCAATCTTTCCGAGGGCGAGCGGACGGTCGCCCTGCTGGAACTGGGCGAGGACTACATGCGGGCGGGTCTGCTGGACCGCGCCGAGGCGCTGTTCGACGACCTGGTCGCGATGAACGCGCACGCGCCCTCGGCCCTGCGGCACCTGATCGCGATCTACCAGCACGAGCGCGACTGGCACAAGGCGATCGACCATGCGCGCAGGCTGGAAGCCATGACCGGTGAATCGCAGGCCGCGACCATCGCGCAGTTCTACTGCGAGCTGGCCGAGCAGTCGCGCCACCACGGCGCGCGCGCCGAGGCCCGTGCCTATCTGGAGGAGGCGTTCGCCAGCCAGCCGGGCTGCGTGCGCGGCTTCATGATCAGCGGCTACCTGCACGTCGAGGACGGCGACTGGGACAGCGCGGTGCTGGCGTTCGAGAAGGCGGTGGATGCCGATGTCGATTTCGTGCCGGAAATCCTGCCGCCGCTGCTCGACAGCTACGCACGCTCCGGACAGATGGAACGCGCCGAGCGGTTCCTGCGCCACGTGATCGAACGCTATCACGGCATCTCGCCGGTGCTGGCGCTGACGCACCTGTTCGAGCAGCGCGAGGGCAAGAAGGCCGCGATCGAATTCCTCACCGAACAGTTGCGCCAGCGGCCTTCGGTGCGCGGAATGATGGCTCTGATCGACGCCACGCTCGATCACGCCACCGGCGAGGCGCGCGAGAATTTCCTGATCCTGCGCGACCTGACCCGCAAGCTGCTGGAGGGGAGGGCGATGTACCGCTGCAGCCATTGCGGCTTCGGCGCCAAGGCGCACCACTGGCAATGCCCGAGCTGCAAGAGCTGGGGTACCGTCAGACCCATCCACAGCGTGGTCAACGAGTGACGCGGTCGCCGGCAGCGCACGGCATGCCTGCAACCACAGTGGACTCCCGCCGCACTGACGACTTATGGAAATGGTGACAAGCGCGGTTTGCGGATTCGTACTGTCCGTGCTGTTGACGGGCGCGGCGCTGGTGTATGCTCATCGCCGCGGCCTGATCGACCAGCCCGGACGACGCCGCTCGCACGATGTGCCGACGCCGCGCGGCGGCGGGTTCGGCGTGGTCGTGGCGTCGCTGGCCGTCGGGGTGCCGGCGTTGTTGCTGGTGGCGCCGCTGCGGCGGCCGGCCGAGGTGGCCGCGCTGGCCGTCGCCACGATCGCCGTCGCGGCCGTGGGCTGGCGCGACGATCACGCCCCGATTTCGATCGGACCGCGGATCACGGTGCATCTTGCCGCGGCGTTGCTGATCGGTGCCGTGCTGCTGACGCCGATGGCCAGAACCGAGCCTGCGCGCTGGCTCTGGCTGATCCCGATCGTCATCGTGCTGGCCGGCTGCATCAACGCCTACAACTTCATGGACGGCATCGACGGCATCCTGGGCCAGCAGGTGCTGTTCGTGATGCTGGGTTACGCGCTGCTGGCGGGTTTCGCGGGCGAGACGGGGCTGGCCTGCGCGGCTTTCGCGGTGGCGGCGGCGTGTCTGGGATTCCTGCTGTTCAACGCGCCGCCGGCCCGGATCTTCATGGGCGACGTGGGTTCCGGGGCGCTGGGCCTGCTGGTCGGCGCATTCGCTGCACTGTTGGTTCAGCGTCGGTTTGCGATGCTGTGGCCATGCGTGATCCTGTCCTCGGCGTTCCTGGCGGACAGCGCCCTGACCCTGGCGCGGCGCCTGTTCGGCGGCAGGCGTTGGTACACTGCGCATCGCGAGCACCTCTATCAGTGGCTGGTGCGGACGCGCTGGAGCCATGCCCGGACGGACGTCGCCTACATGATCTGGAACCTTGCGATTGCCGCGCCCGCCGCGTGGGCGGCCGTCTCCCGGCCATCCGCGGGTCCGGCGCTGTGCATCGCCGTGTACGCTGCCGCGGTGATCGTGTGGCTGCTCGGCAAGCGTGCCTGCC
>JAJPHQ010000076.1 GCA_021325195.1 Gammaproteobacteria bacterium
CCTGCATGTGCATCAGGCACACCGGCACCTTCAGTTCCGCCGCCGCATCCAGGGCGTCCTCCCGGCGCAGCGCGTACACGTCGTTGATCAGCCCTGCGCCTGCCGCGACGGCAGCACGCATGACTTCGGGTTTCGAGGTGTCGATCGAAATCGGCACATCGACGCGCTTTGCCAATGCTTTAATCACCGGCACCACCCGCGCGATTTCGGCATGCGCAGCGACGGGCTCGGCGCCGGGCCGCGTGGATTCCGCGCCGATGTCCAGCAGGTCCGCCCCCTGCTCCACCATCGCCACGCCCCGCGCGATCGCAGCCTCGACATCGCCACGCAGGCCATCGCCGGAGAACGAATCGTCGGTGAGATTCAGGATGCCGCAGATGCGCGGACGGTCGAGTTTCAGCACGCGGCCCGCACAGTCGAGTTGAGGGGAAGTATCGAACATGGCTCAGGCCATTGCCTTCGCTTGCGTGGTCATCGACAGCCCGACCTTCATCGCGAACGCGGCGAAGCGCGGATCGCCCTTGCAGCGTAGCATGAACGGATCGTGGAGCAGGCATGCGATGGCGGGCGCACGGCAGGCCACGCGCGGTCGAGCCATTCGAAGGTCTTGCCGGCGTCGCGGCGCGCAATGGCGACGGCGACCGCCATCACCCGGATGATCGCGAAATCCGGCTTGCGCGCGATGCCGTGCCGGCGGCCGTTGCCGGGACGACATTCGCACGCGATCGACACCGCCGTCACGTGAGCGGGGAATCATTCCAGGCGCGCCAGGATTTCACGATAGCGCGGCAATCCGCGCAGGCTGTCCAGATCGGAATCGTGTTCGATCCAGTCGCGGAATCCATGCCCCGCCGACACCGCGCGCTCGAGCAGGTCGAGCGCGCGCTCGTGGTCGCCCATGTGCGTGTAGGTGCAGGCGGCGTTGTAAAGCGTGCCGAAATCGTCCGGTTGCAGACGCAGTGCCGTTTCGATGTTGCGGCGGCTGCCCTCGATGTCGCCAAGGCGCACCTGCATGCCGGCGGCGAGATACAGCGCGCGGCCGTTCTCCGGATCGGCGGCGATCTCGGCCAGCGCCGACGGCAGGGCGCGCAGCAGCAGCGCTTCACCACGTGCCCTGTCGCCCAAGGAATCGGCCGCATTGGAAGCCAGCGACAGCGCCTGGAATTCGTCGGGGCGCACGCGGTGCGCGGCCTCGAATTCCTCGATCGCAAGCGCGTACTCGCCCTGCGCGTAGCAGTGACGTCCGAAATAGTAATGGGCTTCGTAAAGTTCCGGGTTGAGCTCGATCGCACGGCGAAACGCGGCCATCGCGCCTTCGTTGTCGCCCGCCAGCGACAGCGTGTTGGCACGCGCGACGTGCGCCTCGGCAAGTTCCGGCGCCAGTTCCAGTGCGCGCTTGGCGGCCGCGAGCGCTTCGTCCAGCACGCCCTCCGGCTCGATGATCCGCCAGATCAGCAGCTGGGCCAGCGAATCGGCCAGGCCGGCGTGGGCCTGCGCGTAACCGGGATCCAGCGCGATGGCGCGACGGAACATCTCCGGTGCCTTGGTCCAGTTGTCGCTGCTCTTCAGGGATTGAATTTGCCGGCCGCGCAGATAGAGCTCGTAAGCGTGCATGTCGCGCGGCGCGTAACAGCAGAGGTCAAGATCCGCAACCGCCTTCACCGACACCCGCAACGCGCGCACCACGCTGCGCGCGATTTCCTCCTGGATCGCGAAGATATCCCGCAATTGCCGGTCGAAATTCTCCGACCACAGGTGATAACCGCTGTCCGCATCGATCAGCTGCGCGGTGACGCGCACGCGATCGCCGGCCTTGCGCACGCTGCCTTCCAGGATCGCGGCAACGTTCAATGCGCGCCCGATCTCCCGCGCATCCGCAGCATGGCCGCGGAAGCGGAAGGAGGACGTGCGCGACGCCACGCGCAGATCGCGGATCGACGCCAGCGCATTCATGATTTCCTCGGCCAGCCCGTCGCAGAAATAATCCTGATCCTTCGCCTCGCTCAGATCCGTGAAAGGCAGGATCGCGACCGAGGCTTCGGGCGCGGGTGCGCGTTCGTTCTTCGCAGCGATTTCGGGCGCGGGCGCCGGCAAGGTCCGCTCGATGCCATGAGCGCCGATGTCATACACCCACGCGAGCGCACCGGCCAGCACGAAACCCAGCGCAAGCAGCACGATCAGCAGTCGCATCGACCACGACGGCAGCCCGAGCGGTTCGAATACCGCGCTGCCGAGCTGGATCAGGATCCAGCTCGTCACCACATAGACCGCGATCACGCGAAACACGCGCCGATGGCGGAATTCGGCGAAGGATTGCTTCAGTGATCCGATCCAGTCACTCATGGTGGACGGCTCCGCTTCCGTCCGACATGCCGCGTGCGTGAAAAGCCATGCCGCACGGAATGCTACACGCCCGGTGCCTGGATAGGCGAAGGCCGCCCGCAGGCGGCCTTGTTGACGCACATTACCGCGGGAGTCAGGGACTGACCAATTCCAGCCTCGTTTCGATCCTCTCGACCCGCCCGGCAAGGTGGTCGATGCGTACCGATTGCTCGGCGATCAATCTGTGCAGATCGGCCAAGCCCGTCTCGACACCGCCCATGGAGGTTTGAAGCTCGCGCACATTCGCCTTGATCTCGCCAAGGTCGCCACGAATCATTCGCAGGTGCTCCACGCCAATCCGGTCATTACGCGGTTCCATACGGAGCAGCTATTGTGAAAAGTTAGGCCATGGACGGCCGTGGTGGTATCCCGGAACCCAGGAACATTCTAGCCACTGAGGCATTCGGCGATGCAGCGATCATGGATGATCGCATACTAATGCTGCCCGGCCGGATGGCTGGACGGTGCAGGCGCCAGGCCCGGCGCGGCCGCAGGCTTGCCGCCGCCCTTGCCGGTGCCGCTGTCGGGGCCGACGTGCCAGTCGCGCGGCGGGCCCGGTTCGCGTCCTTCCATGATCGCGGCGATCTGTTCCCGGTCGATGGTCTCGTACTGGAGCAGCGCGCGCGCCATCGCGTGCAGCTTGTCCATGTTCTCGCTCAGGATGCCCCGCGCGCGGGTGTACGCCGCATCGATCACGCCGCGCACCGCGATGTCGATCTTGCGCGCGGTTTCGTCCGACACGTTCTTGTGCTGGGTGACCGAACGGCCCAGGAACACCTCATCCTCTTCCTCGGCGTAGGTCATCGGACCCAGCTCTTCGGACAGGCCGTACTTGGTGACCATGTCGCGTGCGAGCTGGGTGGCGCGCTGGATGTCGTTGGAGGCGCCGGTGGTGACCTTCTCGGGGCCGAAGATCAGCTCCTCGGCCACGCGCCCGCCGAACAGGCTGGCCAGCCTGCTCTCCAGCGACACCTTGCTGTGGCTGTAGCGGTCCTGCTCGGGCAGGAACATCGTGACGCCCAGCGCGCGGCCGCGCGGGATGATCGTGACCTTGTGCACCGGATCGTGCTCGGGCACCGACAGGCCGACGATCGCGTGGCCGGCCTCGTGGTAAGCGGTGAGCTTCTTCTCGTCCTCGCTCATGATCATGGAGCGCCGCTCGGCGCCCATCATGATCTTGTCCTTGGCGCGCTCGAAGAAGTCCATCCGCACCTCGCGGGCGTTCTCGCGCGCCGCGAACAGCGCGGCTTCGTTGACCAGGTTGGCGAGGTCGGCGCCGGAAAAGCCCGGCGTACCGCGTGCGATGGTGAGCGGATCGACGTCGGCCGCCACCGGCACCTTGCGCATGTGCACCTTCAGGATCTGCTCGCGGCCGCGCAGATCCGGCAGCGGCACCACGACCTGGCGGTCGAAGCGGCCGGGACGCAGCAGCGCGGGGTCGAGCACGTCCGGGCGGTTGGTGGCCGCGATCACGATCACGCCCTCGCTGCCCTCGAAGCCGTCCATCTCGACCAGCAACTGGTTCAGGGTCTGCTCGCGCTCGTCGTGGCCGCCGCCCAGGCCCGCGCCGCGATGCCGGCCGACCGCGTCGATCTCGTCGATGAAGATGATGCAGGGCGCGTGCTTCTTGGCCTGCTCGAACATGTCGCGCACGCGCGCAGCGCCGACGCCCACGAACATCTCGACGAAGTCGGAACCGGAGATCGAGAAGAACGGCACCTTGGCTTCGCCGGCGATCGCCTTCGCCAGCAGCGTCTTGCCGGTGCCGGGCGAACCCACCATCAGCACGCCGCGCGGAATCTTGCCGCCCAGCTTGGTGAACTTGGACGGATCGCGCAGGAATTCGACCAGCTCGGAAACCTCTTCCTTGGCCTCGTCGCAGCCGGCCACGTCATTGAAGGTGACCTTGACCTGGTCCTCGCCCTGCAGCTTGGCGCGCGAACGGCCGAAGCTCATCGCGCCGCGGCCGCCGGCGCCGTTCTGCATCTGGCGCACGAAATAGAACAGCAGCCCGAAAATGAAGATGAAGGGCAGGTATTCCATCAGCAGCCGCATCAGCGAGAAGCCGTTGTCACCCGGCTCCTGGGTGGTCTTGACGCGGTGGGTGTCCAGCAGTGCCTGAAGCTTGTCATCGCCGAAGATCGGCATCACGGTGTGCAGCGAACTGCCGTCCTTCAGCTTGCCGGTGATCACGGGCGGCATGTTGGCGCTGATCGTGATCGAGGCGACGTTGTCGTTCTTCACCTGCTGGATGAATTCGGAGTACGACATCTGCTGCTCGCCGCCGGACAGGCGCGGGCTCAGGCTCTGGTACACCGTGATCAGCACCACGGCCACGATCAGCCACAGCAGGGCGTTCTTGGCGATGTCGTTCATCGGGGGCTTCATGCTGGTTTACCTTTCACGCGCCCTGCGCAAGACCCCGCACCTTCCTGTCCGGACTTCCCGCGAACGGCCGCTCTGGAACGAACACCGAGGTGACTCATGTCTCTCTCTTCAGTCCGGTGGCCAGGGCATACACTTCGCGCGAACGGGACCGCGACGCCCTGGGCTTGCGCAGTGTCACCCGCCCGAAACCCTCACGCAAGCCACGCACATACTCGTCGAAACCTGAACCCTGGAACAATTTCACCAGAAACGATCCTCCGGGTTTCAGGCATTTATACGCGAAATCGGACGCCAATTCCGCCAAATGCATCGCCCGCGCCTGATCGGCCACGCCTATGCCGCTGATATTGGGTGCCATGTCGGACAGGACAAGGTCCACGCCCTGTCCGCCCACACGCCCCATCAAGTCGTCGAAAACCGCTTCCTCGCGGAAATCGCCCTGGATGAACTCCCCCCCGGCGATCCCCTGCATGGGAAGAATGTCCAGCGCGATCACCCGGCCCGACCACCCGCCGTTTTTCCGGCCAAGCCGCGCACGCACCAGTTGCGACCAGCCGCCCGGGGCCGCACCCAGATCGACCACCGTCATGCCGGGTCTCAGCAGGTGGTCGCGGTCCAGCAGTTCGTCCAGCTTGAACGCGGCCCGCGAACGCCAGCCTTCCGCCTGCGCGCGTTTGACAAAGGCATCGTCGAAGTGTTCCTTCAACCAGCGCGCACTGCTTTTGGATCGGGACATGGATACGCCTGCGCGCCTTTCGAAGGCTGCGGCTGCGGAGGGCCGCCTTCTTCCCATCAGGTGCGATGGTGAACTCGACCCCATGATACCCTGAACCGCCGATCCCGCCCTCGCGCGCCCGAGCCATGCCCCTCAGCCCCGGCCAGATCCGCTACCTGCGCGGTCTCGCACATTCCCTGAAGCCGGTACTGCTGCTGGGCGGCAAGGGCGTCACCGCGGGCATGCTGAACGAACTCGAGGAGACACTGGACGATCACGAACTGATCAAGGTGAGGCTGAGCGGCGCCGATCGCGGCGAACGCGCGGCCGTGCTGGCGAGGCTGATCGAATCCAGCGGTGCGGAAAACGTGCAGACCATCGGGCACATCGCCGTGCTGTACCGGCGCAATCCGGAACGGCCGCGGATCGCGCTGCCGCGGTGAACAGGGATTGCGTCATGCGCATCCGCTTTTTCCTTCTCCCTCCGGAAAAGCCGCCATCCGTGGTTCAAGAACTCCGTGGTGGCCGCAGGCCGGATCAGGCTTCGGCAATTCGCGTAGCGCTGCAATTGCGCAAGACCATGCATCTGTTACGGTCCCGCATCCTCACCCCAGCGCTGCGCGCTCGGCGCTTCGCGCCGCCTCTCCCGAGGGGAGAGGGGTGCTGTCCGGCATGGAACTGAACCTCGAATCCCGCCGCGATTTCCTGTACGTGCGCCGCGCCGACGCGCATGCGGTCACGGTGGCCGATCGCGCCTTCACGACCAGCCTGCTGCTGACGCGCGAACAGGTGATCGAAGGCTGGGACGTCAGCGACATCGCCGCGATGACACCGGCGCACGTCGAATCCATCACGGCCCTGCACCCCGACGTGGTGCTGCTGGGCACCGGCGCGCGTCAGGTATTTCCTTCACAGGCGGTGCTGGCCGCGTTCCTGCAACGCGGCATCGGCGTCGAGGTGATGGACAACGCCGCCGCCGCGCGCACCTGGGACATCCTCGCCGGCGAAGGCCGCAACGTGGTCGCGGCGTTCATTTTGTGCGATCGTCCCTGATCGCTGCGTCGCCGGACACCTCAGCAACTGAGACGTTCCTGGATTCCGGGGCATCACCCCGGTCATTGGAGCCGCCATCCATGGTCAAGAGCGCCATGGCCGGACTTTCAACAACAACCGCCCTGAATCAACTCATCAGTCCTGTCGCCACTGGCGAAACACCACGCACACGCCGGTCTTGTCGAGCAGCGCGAATTCCTGCGCGCCCCAAGGCTTGCGCTCGATCACCTCGCCGTTCGGATGCAGCAGTCCCGGCCTGCGCAAGGAAATTTCGGCGTACGTATCCTCGATGGCATCGGTTTCGATGGCGATCTCCGGACGATCCTTTGCGGCGAACTCGGCATCCTCCACCAGATACGCTTTCGCGGAATCCCGCTCCACCACGGCCAGCCTGTCGTCGCGATGGAGCAGTTTGAAAGCCATGCCCTCCACGAACAAATCCAGGCCGTCCTGCATGCTGGCGTAAAAGATGTTCGGGATCAGGCGTGTCAGCATGCTTCAGCGTCCCGGCAAATAATCCATCGGATCGACCGGCTTGCCGTTCTTGCGGATCTCGAAATGCAGTTCGACGCGCGGCGCGCCGCTCGAACCCATCAACGCGATTTCCTGCCGGCCTTGACGTGCTGGCCTTCGTTGACCAGCCGCTTGCTGTTGTGGCCGTACGCCGAAAGATAGGTGTCGTTGTGCTTGATGATGATCAGCTCGCCGTAGCCGATCAGCCCGTTGCCGCTGTACACCACGGTGCCGTCGGCCGCGGCGCGCACCGGATCGCCCGCGTTGCCGGCGATGTCCAGTCCCGCACCGTCGCCGCCGCTTCCGGCATTGAACCCGCCGATGACTTTCCCGCCTGCAGGCCACTGCCACGCGATGCCGGCCACCGTGCGCGACTTGCCGGGGGGCATGGGCCCGGACGGCGGCGCTGTCGTTTGCGGCTGCGCCGGCGCGGCCGTGGTGGCGGCGGCTGCCGGGGTTCGGGCGGGGGCGGCCGCGACCGTCGAAGCGGAGACGGCCGGCGCCGCGGCGCCGGCCGTTGAGGAAGCCGCGGGTGCGACGCCGGCGGCCGTCACGGTCTGCGTCATCACCGGCCCGAACACGGGCGCGGCTTCGGGCTGCGCCGACGTCGAAGGCGGCGGCGATTGCGTGGTGACCGTGGTGACCTTCTCGCCGGCCAAGGCGCTGGCCGGCGCCGTGGCCGGCGCGGATTCACCGCCCAGTTTCAGTATCTGGCCCGGGTGGATCACGTAGGGCGGCGCGATGCCGTTGCGCGCGGCCAGCGCGCGGTAGTCCAGCCCGTGTGCAAACGCGATGCTGTACAGCGTGTCGCCCGGCGCAACGGTGTAACCGGTCTGGGTCACGGTGCCGTTGGCGTGGCCGATCGGAATCGTCACCGCACCCCGGCCACGGGCGGCCGGTGCGGACGGCGACATCGCCTCGTTGCTGCTGAAGGAGCGGTTTTCCACCGGCGCCGGCGCCGATGCGCAGCCGGCGAGCAATCCGCCCGCAAGGCCCAACGCGACGAACGCTTTCCACGGAATCAGGGTACGCATGGCGTGCGCAAGGATACCCGACTCCCGCCCGGATGCGATGGCTGCGGACATCCATGTCCTTCTCCGCGCGTCGGCGGACGGGCAGAACCGGGGCAGCGGTGCCGAGACATCCACGGCAACATGCGGGCCCGGTTTTCGCCAGCGTGACTCAGCGCAGCCAGAAATACACCGCGAGCACGACGACGATCGCGACGATGATCCAGCCGGCGGTCTCGATGTGCTTGTGCAGCGCCTTTTCCGCGCGCTCGCCGCCCAGCCGGATCACGCCCGACACCAGGTACACGCGCTTGCCGCGCCCGACCGCGATGCCGCCCAGGAATGGCAGCACCGGTACGCCCACGATGCCGCAGGCCCAGCTGGCGACCTTCATGGGGATCGGCACGAAGCCCGCCGCGACCAGCAGCCAGAATGCCTTCCACGGATGCTGCACCGCGTCCGCACCAAACTGCTGTACCAGTGCCTGCAGGTGCGGCAACCAGCCCAGCCGCGCCAGCAGCGGCTTCAGCGCGTCGAACGCGTAATGGCCCAGCGCATAGCCGACCAGCGAGCCCAGCAGCGAGCACGCAAGGCTGATCGAGGAGAAGATCCACCACATCCGCGGCCGCGCCAGCGTCATCGGCGCCAGCATGATTTCCGGCGCCACCGGAAAGATGAAGGCCTCGAAGAAACTGAGCACGCCCAGCCACAGTTCGGCGAGCGGCTTGGCCGCCCACTTCAGGGCCCACTCATAGAGCGGCCGGAATAGCTTCACGCGGGCGCTTCCGCCGGCCCGCCGCGCACGTGCATCACTAGCGCAGCCCCGCCAGCAACGGCACGAAGCTGACGGCTTCGAATTCCTCGCGCTGCCAGTCGTCGCCGGTGCGCCGCATCCGCACCAGCCGTTGCGCACCCGCGGGACCCAGCGGCGCCACCAGCACGCCGCCCTCGGCGAGTTGCGCGTGCAGCGCGCGCGGCACCGATTCGCCAGCCGCGGTCAGCATGATCGCGTCGAACGGCGCCTCGGCCTGCCAGCCGACATTGCCGTCGTCGTGGCGCGAGCGGATGTTTTCGATCTTGAGGCTGCGGAAGCGGCGGCGCGCCAGCCGCAGCAGCTCCTCGATCCGTTCGACGGTATAGACGGTATCGACCAGCGCCGCCAGCACCGCAGCCTGGTAACCCGAACCCGTGCCGATCTCCAGCACGCGCCTGGGCAGCGTGCCCTCGATCAGCAGTTCGGTCATCCGCGCCACCACCCACGGCTGCGAGATGGTCTGGCCCAGCCCGATCGGCAGCGCGACGTTCTCGTAGGCGCGCGGCGCCAGCGCCTCGTCGATGAACAGGTGCCGCGGGGTCGTGCGGATCACGTCCAGCACGCGCGGATCCCTGATGCCTTCCTCGCGCAGCGTCGCGACCAGCCGGTCACGCGCCCGCTGCGAGGTCATGCCGTTGCCGTGCGGGGTCGCCGAATGGGGATGAAACAGCGAGTTCATGCGGCGCGTTCCCCGTCGAGTTGCGCGGTGAGGCCCCCGATCCAGCTCGACACCTTGTCCAGCGCCGAGAAGCGCGTCAGATCGACGTGGATGGGCGTGACGGAAACGAAACCGCGGCGCACCGCGTCGAAGTCGGTGCCCGGACCGGCGTCGTCGGCATCGCCGGCCGGGCCGATCCACCACACCGTGCGGCCACGCGGATCGCGCTGCGGCACGCATGGCGCGGAACGATGACGGCGCCCCAGCCGCGTCACCTCGAAGCCGCGGATCTCCGGCCACGGCCGGTCCGGCACGTTGACGTTGAGGATGGTGTCGGCGGGCAGCGGATCGACCAGCAGGCGGCGCGTCAGCAGCAGCACCGCGCGCGCGGCCGAATCGAAATGCGCACCGTGGTGATCCTCGCTCGCCAGCGAAACCGCGATCGCGGGCAGGCCCAGGAACCGCCCTTCCATCGCCGCCGACACGGTACCGGAATAGATCACGTCGTCGCCGAGGTTGGCCGAGTTGTTGATGCCCGACACCACGATGTCCGGTTCCCGCTCGAGCAATCCGGACAGCGCGAGATGCACGCAATCGGTGGGCGTGCCGGCGACGCGGTAGCGCCCGTCGTCCATCTTCAGCACGCGCACGGGCTGATCGAGGGTCAGCGAATTGCTGGCGCCGGAACGGTCACGGTCCGGCGCGACCACGATGACCTCGCCCAGTTCCGCCAGATGTTCCGCCAGCACCCGGATGCCTGGCGCGTCCACGCCGTCGTCGTTGCTGAGCAAAACCCGCATCCCGAATCCCCGAATTGTCCGGACCGCGCGTGGCACGCCACGCAAACGGCAAGTCTAGCGGATTCATCCGTTCACATCGGCGCGATGCTGCGTCGGCCTCAATGGCCGCAGGGACGTGCCGCCCGCAAATCAGGCACGCATGGGTTACACGTGCTTGATTGGCGAAGCCGATTTCGGGCGTGTATCGAATTATTCGGTACGTCCTTGTACCTCACCTTCGCTTCGCGAAGGCCGCCTTTGGCGTTCCACCGCGCTGCAAGCGCGGCTGGTCGGCGTGCTCCGGCAAATCCCGGATGGATTTGTTCAGAGCTTCCTCAGGGATGCCCCGCGGTGGATGCGGACGGCGGCGGGGCCGCCGTGCCGGCGCCCGGCGGCAGATCGACCACCTGGTAGAACACCTCGCCCGGCTTGATCAGGCCGAGCTGTGAACGGGCGCGTGCCTCGACCGCGTCCTTGCCGTGCTTCAGGTCTTCCACTTCCGCCTGCAACGCCTCGTTGCGCTGCTTCAGCTTCGCGTTCTCGGCCTGCTGCGCGGACACGCGCGCGCGCAACGCGCGCAGGTCGCGCATCCCGCCCTCGCCGATCCACAGTTTGACCTGCAGCGCAATCAGCAACGCGATCAGGATCAGCGCGATCCAACGCAGCACGGATGCGCCCTCTTCGGCATTCGATCAGCCCGGCAGGGTTGACAGGTTCGGAAACGCATCGCGGCCAGCATACTTCGCCGCGGCACCGAGTTGTTCCTCGATCCGCAGCAGCTGGTTGTACTTGGCGATGCGATCGGACCTGCACAGCGAACCGGTCTTGATCTGGGTGGCGGTGGTTCCCACCGCGAGGTCGGCGATGGTGGTGTCCTCGGTCTCGCCCGAGCGGTGCGAGATCACCGCGGCGTACTTCGCCAGGTCTGCCATCGCCACGGCTTCCAGTGTTTCGCTGAGCGTGCCGATCTGGTTGACCTTGATCAGGATCGCGTTGGCGATGTGGTGGGCGATGCCGTCGCGGAAGATCGCCGGGTTGGTGACAAAGAGATCGTCGCCGACCAGCTGGATCTTGTTGCCGAGTTTCCGGGTGATCAGCTCCCAGCCGTCCTGATCGCCTTCGGCCAGGCCGTCCTCGATGCTGATGATCGGGTACTTCGCGCACCAGCCTTCGTAAAGCTCCACCATGCCCGCGGCGTCGAGCCTGCGGCCCTCGCCTTTCAGTTCATACACGCCGTCTTCGAAGAATTCCGACGAGGCCGGATCCAGCGCGATCCAGATCTGCCTGCCGGGCTGGTATCCCGCGGCCGTGATTGCTGCCAGGATCACCTCGATGGCTTCCTCGTGCGAACGCAGCGCCGGCGCGAAACCGCCCTCGTCGCCCACCGCGGTGTTGAGGCCGCGCTTCTTCAACTGCACCTTCAGTGCATGAAAGCATTCGACACCCGCGCGCAGGGCTTCGGAAAACCGCTCGAAGCCGGCCGGCATCAGCATGAATTCCTGCATGTCCAGCGGATTGTCCGCGTGCACGCCGCCGTTGATCACGTTCATCATCGGCACCGGCAGCACCGGCGCGCGGGTGCCCGCAAGGTATTTCCACAACGGCTGCCTGCGCGAGGCCGCGACGGCTTTTGCCGCCGCCAGCGACACGCCCAGAATCGCGTTCGCGCCGAGCCTGGATTTGTTCGGCGTGCCGTCCAACGCGATCAGCCTGCCGTCCAGCCCCTTCTGGTCGGCCGCGTCGAAACCGGCCAGCGCCCCCCCAATCTCGCCGTTGACGTGGGCCACGGCCTTCAGCACGCCCTTGCCGAGATAGCGCGTCTTGTCGCCGTCGCGCAGCTCCACCGCTTCGCGGGTGCCGGTGGACGCGCCACTCGGCACGATCGCGCGGCCGAACGAACCGTCTTCGAGCGTGACCTCCGCCTCGAGCGTGGGATTGCCGCGCGAGTCCAGCACTTCACGGGCGTGGAGGGTCTTGATTGTCGCAGCCATCAATTTTTTCCGTTTTCTCTGCCGTGCAAGACCCTTCCCAAGCGCCGATTCTCGTCGCGCCGCCGGTCTTGAAACTTCGCAGCGTGATACACCGCCACCAGCGCCTGCTCGAGCACTACGCCAACAATCGCTGCACCGATCACACACACCAGCACACTGGGATCATGACGATGCGCGGAGCTGAACGACCAGACGCCCCATCCAAACCCCATTGAGCCAAGGATGAAGCCACTTTCGGCGATACGAAGCGCCCGCCTCTCTTTTCTCAGCTTCCAGCGCAACGACTCAATCTCATTGTCCATGGGCGTCCCCATCAGGCAGGCTGTGCCTTCGCCACACGATCGAGCGCCATCAACGTCTCCAGCAACGCCTCCATCTTTCCCAGCGGCCACGCGTTCGGACCATCGGACAAGGCCTTGTCGGGATCGGGATGCGTTTCCATGAACAAACCCGACACGCCCACCGCCACGGCCGCGCGCGCCAGCACCGGCACGAACTCGCGCTGGCCGCCGGACCGGGTGCCCTGCCCGCCCGGCAATTGCACCGAATGCGTGGCGTCGAACACCACCGGGCAACCCGTTTCACGCATCACGGCCAGCGAGCGCATGTCCGACACCAGGTTGTTGTAACCGAAGCTCGCGCCGCGCTCGCAGACCAGGATCTGCCCGTTGCCCGTCGAACGTGCCTTCTCGACCACGTTCTGCATGTCCCACGGCGCGAGGAACTGGCCCTTCTTGATGTTGACCGGCTTGCCCTGCCGCGCGACGTTCTGGATGAAGTCGGTCTGCCGGCACAGCATTGCCGGCGTCTGCAGCACGTCCACCACGGATGCGACTTCATCCAGCGGCGTGTACTCGTGCACGTCGGTGAGCACCGGTACGCCGACCTGCTTCTTCACTTCGGACAGGATCCTCAGCCCTTCTTCCATGCCCAGCCCGCGGAAACTTTTCACCGAGGTGCGATTGGCCTTGTCGAAGCTGGACTTGAAGATGAAAGGGATGCCGAGCCGGCCGGTGATTTCCTTCAACGTGCCGGCGGTATCGAGTTGCAATTGCTCGGATTCGACCACGCATGGCCCCGCGATCAGGAACAGCGGCCGGTCGAGCCCGACTTCGAAGCCGCAAAGATTCATCTTGAACCCCTCTCCCCTCGGGGTGAGCCTGCGCGCTTGGCCGATGCCTTGAATGGCATCGGCTGGGCTGGCGAACGCCTAGACCAGGGATGGTCAAGGCTGGGTTTCCTGGCGAGGCAGGAGCCGAGCCTGGAGAGGGGCAGGGGTGAGGGTCCGGAATCGTGCGACAAGCAACGCTCGGGCGTAATTACGAATATCGAATGAAGAATTTTATGGAACACGCGTACCCTCACCCGGCCTTCGGCCGCCCTCTCCCGAAGGGAGAGGGGAAAAGAAAAGATCACCCCGCCGCTTCCTTCGCAAGCCGCGGCGCGTCGCGCACGGCCTTGTACTCGCGCGCGGCCTGCACGAAGCCCTTGAACAGCGGATGCCCCTCGCGCGGCGTCGAGGTGAATTCGGGATGGAACTGGCAGGCCAGGAACCACGGATGCTTCTGCCGCGGCAGTTCGATGATCTCCACCAGGTCGTCCATCGACACGCCGGCGATCACCAGACCCAGCTTCTCGAAACGCTCGCGGTAGCGGTTGTTGAATTCGTAGCGGTGGCGGTGGCGTTCGCGGATCACATCGGTGCCGTACAGCTCGCGCGCGATGGTGCCGGGTTGCAGCCGGCATTCCTGCGCGCCCAGGCGCATGGTGCCGCCGAGGTCGGAATGCTCGTCGCGGCGCTGCACGTCGCCCGCTCCCTGCGTCCACTCCGTGATCAGCTCGATCACCGGATCGGCGCAATCGCGGTCGTTTTCGGTGGAACCCGCGCCCGCCAGGCCGGCCAGGTCGCGTGCGAATTCGACCACCGCCGCGTGCATGCCGTAGCAGATGCCGAAATACGGAATGCCGCGCTCGCGCGCGTATTTCACCGTCTGGATCTTGCCCTCGAAACCGCGCTTGCCGAAACCGCCCGGCACCAGGATCGCGTCGGCGCCGCGCAGCACCGCGTCGGCGCCGCGCTTCTCGACTTCCTCGGAATCCAGCCACTCCAGTTGCACGCGCGTGGCGTTGTGGATGCCGCCGTGGCGCAGCGCCTCGCCCAGCGACTTGTACGCATCCTTGTGCTCCACGTACTTGCCGACGATCAGGATGCGCACGCTGTCCCTGGGATGTTCGACCGCATCCACGGTGCGCTGCCACTGCGACAAGTCCGTGGGCCTGGCGTCGAGATGCAGACGCTCGACCACGATGTCGTCCAGGCCTTCCTTGTGCAGCCACAGCGGCAGCTTGTAGATCACGTCCACGTCGATGGCGCTGATCACCGCGTTTTCCGGTACGTTGGTGAACAGCGCGATCTTGCGGCGGTCGGATTCCGGCAGCGGCTCCTCGCACCGGCACAGCAGGATGTCCGGCTGGATGCCCAGCGCGCGCAGCTCCTTCACCGAGTGCTGGGTGGGCTTGGTCTTGATCTCGCCCGCGGCCCTGATGTACGGCACCAGCGTCAGGTGCATGAACAGCACCTTGTCGGCGCCACGCTCGATGCGCAACTGGCGGGCGGCTTCCAGGAACGGCTGCGATTCGATGTCGCCGACCGTGCCGCCGATCTCCACCAGCGCGACGTCGAAGCCGCGGGTGGCCTCGTCGATCACGTGCTTGATCTGGTCGGTGATGTGCGGAATCACCTGCACCGTGGCACCCAGGTAATCGCCACGGCGTTCCTTGCGGATGACGGCTTCGTAAATCTTGCCGGTGGTGATGGAGTTCTTGCCGGACAGGCGCGTGTGCACGAAGCGCTCGTAGTGCCCGAGGTCCAGGTCGGTTTCGGCGCCGTCGTCGGTGACGTACACCTCGCCGTGCTGGAATGGGCTCATGGTGCCGGGATCGACGTTGATGTAGGGGTCCAGCTTCATCAACGTGACGGAGAGACCGCGAGCCTCGAGGATGGACGCCAGCGAAGCCGACGCGATGCCCTTGCC
>JAJPHQ010000039.1 GCA_021325195.1 Gammaproteobacteria bacterium
GCGGGCCTCGATGCGCGCGTCATCGCCGTCGCGGAACAGTCGCGTGGCGACGCCGGCAGCGCGCGCGCGCGTTACCTGCGCGAGGACGGCAGCGAGCTGCCTGCCGGCAGTGCCTTGCCGGATGCCGACGTGTACGTGGATGCGCTGTTCGGGTCGGGGTTGAACCGCGCGCCGGACGGAGAGGCCGCACGCCTGATCCGCGCGGTGAACGCGCAGGCGCGGCCGGTACTGGCGCTGGACGTGCCCAGCGGACTCGATTCCGACACCGGTGTCGCGTTTGATCCCTGCGTGCGCGCATCCGCCACCGTGTGTTTCGTCGGCTGGAAGCGCGGCCTGTTCACCGCGCAGGGACCGGACGCCTGCGGTGATCGCGTGCTGGCGGCCCTGGAACTGCCTGCGGAGGTACACGCCATGCAAGCGCACGACGCCGTGATGCTGACCGCGCGGTCGCTGCCGCCGCGTCCACGCGACAGCCACAAGGGCCGCTACGGCCACGTGCTGGCGATCGGCGGCGACATCGGCGCGGGCGGCGCGGTGCGGATGTGCGCGCAGGCCGCGCTGCGCGTGGGCGCGGGGCTGGTCAGCGTGGCGACGCGCGAGGCCCACGTGGGCCCCATCCTGTCGGCGTGTCCGGAACTGATGCCGCAGGGCGTGCACGTGCCGCGCAATCTTGCGCCGCTGCTCGAACGGGCTTCCGTGCTGGCGGTCGGCCCCGGCCTGGGCCGGGAAGACTGGGGGCGCGGACTGTGGCAGGCGGCGCTGGATGCCGGCAAGCCGACGGTGCTGGATGCGGATGGCTTGAATCTGCTCGCCGGCGATCCGCGCGTAATGCCGGAACGGATCGTGCTGACGCCGCATCCGGGTGAGGCCGCGCGCCTCCTGGGCAGCACGATTGCCGAGGTGCAGGCCGACCGTTTCGCCGCGGTGCGCGCGCTCGCGGAAAAATTCCGTGCGGTCGCGGTACTGAAGGGTGCCGGCAGCCTGATCGCCGGTCCCGAGGGCCGCCTAGCGGTGTGTCCGTGGGGCAACCCCGGGATGGCCAGCGGCGGGATGGGCGACGTGCTGACCGGCGTGGTCGCGGGACTGATGGCGCAGGGTCTGTCCCCCTGGGAAGCCGCTTGTCTGGGGGTGGGCGTGCACGCACGGGCGGGCGATCTGGCCGCGCGCGGCGGCGAGCGCGGCACGCTGGCGTCGGATCTGTTTCCGTATCTGCGCGCGCTGGTGAACGGCCGTGTCGCCGGTTGAACGCCCCATGCGCATCGCCTTGCCCGACGAGGCGGCGACCATCGCGCTGGCGCAACGGCTCGCGCCGATGCTGCGCGAAGGCGGCGTGGTGTATCTGCAGGGCGAACTGGGCGCCGGCAAGACCACTTTCGCGCGCGCGCTGCTGCGCAGCTTGGGCGTGGGAGAACGGGTCAAGAGCCCGACCTACAGCCTGCTGGAACGTTATTCGGTCGCCGGACGCGAGGCCTTCCATCTGGACCTGTACCGGATCGCCGGCGCGGGCGAACTGGAATGGCTGGGGCTGGACGAGATCGGTCCCGACGCGATCGCGCTGATCGAATGGCCGGAACGTGGCGAGGGCGCGCTGCCCATGCCGGACCTGCTGGTCACCCTGGAACACGCGGAGTCCGGCCGTGTCTGCCGGCTCAAGGCCCGCTCGCCGCGCGGTGCCGAATGGCTGGCCGAGGTGGAAACCGGAACTCCGCCACTTGGCGCGGATTCCTGAATCGATATCGATAAAGCATACGCAGGCCTCGGATAGCAAAGGAAAAATCTCTTGCAATCCGGGCCGGCTTGCGGTTGAATCGCGCCCCATGAGGGGGACCATCCGCCCGATCCTGCTGATTTTGCTGGCCCTGTGCGCGGTCTGCCTGGGCGTTGCCGATGCCCGGGCGGCGGCCGCGCAGGCTTCTGCCAGCACGGTCCAGGCCGTGCGCGTGTGGGGTGGCCCCGATTCCACCCGTGTGGTATTCGAGCTGTCCGCGCCGGTGGATTACCAGTTGTTTCAACTGGCGTCGCCCGACCGGGTGGTGCTCGATCTGGACAACGGCCAGTTCGCCAAGGGACTGGGCGTGCATTCGGCCAAGGGCGTGGTCAAGGACCTGCGCATGGGCCGCTTCCATGGCAAGGCGCGGATCGTGCTGGACCTCAACGGCGCCGCGCATCCCAAAAGTTTCCTGTTGAGCCCGGCCGGGCAGTACGGTTACCGGCTGGTGGTCGATCTGTACCCCCCGCGTGGCAGGCAGCCCGCGCAGATCGTGCGCACCATCGACAACGACATCGCGCAGGGCAAGCCGCGGCCGGTGGTGATCGCGGTCGATGCCGGTCACGGCGGCGACGACCCCGGCGCCAAGGGCCAGGACGGGACGCTGGAAAAGAACGTCACGCTCTCGATCGCAAGGGATCTGGCCAAACTGATCGACGATCAGCAGGGCATGCACGCGGTGCTGACCCGCAGCGGCGACTACTTCGTGCCGCTGGAGAAGCGCTTCCAGATCGCGCGCGAACACAAGGCCGACCTGTTCGTGTCGATCCATGCCAACTCCTGTCCGGATTTCTGCAACGCGCGCGGCGCATCGGTGTGGGTGCTGTCCACGCACGGCAAGCAGAGCGAAGCCGCGCGCTGGCTGGCCAACAGCGAAAACAGCTCCGACCTGATCGGCGGCGTGTCGCTGGACGACAAGAACAAGATGCTGGCCTCGGTGCTGCTGGATCTCTCGCAAGGCGCCAGCATGCATGCCGCGCAGGAAGTCGGCGGCGACGTGCTGGCCGCGCTGGGCAAGACCGGACCGCTTTACCGCGACAGCGTCCAGGGCGCGAACTTCGTGGTGCTGCGCTCGCCCGATGTGCCCTCGATCCTGGTCGAGACCGCCTTCATCAGCAACCGGCAGGACGAGAACCGGTTGAGCAATCCGGCCCAGCGCCGGCAGCTCGCGCAGGCCATCCTGACCGGCGTGAGGCAGTATTTCGAAACCACCCCGCCGCCGGGCACCTGGTTCGCGGCGGCGCGCGACGGACGTGTGCATCCAGACAGGGCGGATGCCGGGACGCTCGCGCAGGGCGCAGACGGGACGAACGGCGATCCTGCCACCACCGCCGATGCGGGCGGCGGTCCGAAAATCGCGGCGGACCTGCGGCAGACCGCGAGCCGGAAACGGCACGGCCGTCGCGAGGCGTCTTCCGTCGGGCTGGCGCGCGCCGATGCCGAAATCCGCGACATGCATCGCGTGACGCGCGGCGAAACCCTGTCCGGTATCGCGCAGCAATACGGCGTCAGCATCAGCGCGTTGCGTTCGCTCAACGCCAAGAAAATCCCGCAGGACGGCAGCGTGCAGGTCGGACAGGTGCTCTTGATACCGTCGTCTTAGCGATCGTCCATGATCGCCGCTTGATGTTGCCCCGTCGTAGTACTTTCACTCCACGAAAACTGGAAGCGACCCTCAGCGGCCGCCCTTCAACAGCACGCTGCGGATCGGCTCTTGCGAATCCCGCTTCCCGGGCTCCGGGCACCCGTCCCCGCTCCCGGGTCCGGGCTCTTGCTATCCTTCACGCCTGCCCGCGTGAAGTCCGATGCCGCCGATCCGTCCGCTGTCTCCCGAACTGGTGAACCAGATCGCCGCCGGCGAGGTGGTCGAACGTCCGGCCTCAGTGGTGAAGGAACTGGCGGAGAACAGCCTCGACGCCGGTGCGAAGCGGATCGAAATCGAAATCGAACAGGGCGGGATGCGGCTGATCCGGGTGCGCGACGACGGCGCCGGCATCGCGGCCGAGGAACTGCCGCTGGCGCTGGCCCCGCACGCGACCAGCAAGATCGCGACCTTCGAAGACCTTCAGCGCGTCGCCAGCATGGGTTTCCGGGGCGAGGCGCTGGCCTCGATCGCATCGGTATCGCGATTGAGCCTGACCTCGCGCACCGCCGGCGCGGCACAAGGCGCGCGCATCGACGGATCCGGGCCGTACGTGCCGCAACCCGCCGCGCATCCGGTCGGCACCACGGTCGAAGTGCGCGATCTGTTTCATGCGGTGCCGGCACGGCGCAAGTTCCTGCGCAGCGAACGCACCGAGTTCGCCCACATCGACGAACTGGTGCGGTCGCTGGCGCTGGCGCGTCCCGAGGTCGAATTCCGGCTGGTCCACAACGGCAAGCCGGTGCGGATGCTGAAACCCGCGCGGGACGAGCCCGCGCATCTGGCGCGTGCCGGTGAACTGCTCGGCGAAACCTTCGCGCAGCATTGCCTGCGCATCGAACACGCGGCGGCGGGCCTGTCGCTGCACGGCTGGGTGGGCCTGCCGACCGACTCGCGCGCGCAGCCCGACCAGCAGTATTTCCATGTCAACGGCCGGCTGGTGCGCGATCGCAGCGTCGCGCACGCCGTCAGGCAGGCCTATGCGGACGTGCTGTACCACGGCCGGCATCCGGCGTTCGTGCTGTTCCTGGAACTCGATCCCGCGGCGGTGGATGTCAATGTGCATCCGGGCAAGCGCGAGGTGCGTTTCCGCGATGCGCGGCTGGTGCATGATTTTCTTTATCGCGCCTTGAGCGATGCGATTGCGCAGACCAGCGCGGGCCGCGTCGAGACGCGGATCGCGACGGCGGGCGGCCCGGCGGCCGTGTCGAGGCCGGTGCCGCATACCGACCATCACGACTACCCGGCTGGAGGCAGGCAGCGCGGGCTGGATCTGGCGGTGCACGAGCCCCGCAGCGATGCCTACGCGCAGTTGCTGGGTACGGGCGACGGGGCGCGGCAGCCGGAGCCCTTGCCGGAAACGAAGGCGGAGGGCACGCCGCCGCTGGGTTATGCGCTGGCGCAACTCGCGGGCATCTACATTCTTGCGGAGAATGCGCAGGGCCTGGTGCTGGTGGACATGCACGCCGCGCACGAACGCGTCACCTACGAGAAGCTGAAAAACGCGCGCGCCGGGCACACGCTGCGTTCGCAATTGCTGCTGGTCCCGCAGGTCATCGCGGTCAGCGAACGCGAGGCCGCCGCCGCCGAGGAACACGCCGCGGTGCTGGCCGGATGCGGACTGGAGCTGGACCGCAGCGGTCCCCGCCAGGTGACGGCGCGGCGGATTCCCGCATTGCTGGAAGGCGCCGACGTGGCGCAGCTCGCGCGCGACGTGCTGGGCGAACTGGCCGAACACGGCCATTCCTGCAGGCTCGAACAACTGCAGAACGCATTGCTCTCGACCATGGCCTGTCACGGCTCGGTACGCGCGCACCGCCGGCTGACCATCGCCGAAATGAATGCGCTGCTGCGCGAGATGGAAGCCACCGAACGCTCGGATCAGTGCAACCACGGCCGGCCGACCTGGACGCAGTTGTCCATTTCGGATCTGGACCGGCTGTTCTTGCGAGGCCGCTGAATCCCCGACCACGCCACGATGGAATGCCCGCGATGATCCGGATGCTGGTCTTGACGGCCGTTGTGATGTCCGCTGGAATCGCCGCCGTGTCCGCCGCCGCATCCGATGCCTACACCCGCGAGATCGAGCACTGGCGCGCGCAGCGCGTCGCGCGGCTGACCGCGCCGGACGGCTGGCTGGCGCTGGTCGGCCTGGACTGGTTGAAGCCCGGCACGAACACCCTCGGCGCTGCGCGGGACAACGACATCGTGCTGCCCAAGGCACCGCCGCACCTGGGTGTCATCGAATGGTCGGGGGACGGCAGGTTGTCGATCACGCTCGATCCGGCGAGCGGCGCCCTGATCGACGGCAAGCCCGGAACGCACGCCGCGCTGCAGGATGACAGCCACGCCCGGCCGACCACGGTGTCGTTCGGCACGGTCAGCTTCTACGTGATCGACCGCAACGGCAAGAAGGGTTTGCGCGTGCGCGATGCCGATGCGCCGGCGCGCAGGCAATTCGCCGGGATCGAGTCGTTCCCGATCGATCCTGCGTGGCGGATCGTCGCGAAGTGGGTGCCGTTCGATCCACCGCACAAGCTGGAAACGCCCAACGTGCTGGGCCAGATCGACACGTTTCCGGTGCCGGGCAAGGCCGTCTTCGAACGCGACGGACAGGTGTTCGAACTGTATCCGGTGACCGAGGTGCCGGGCGACAGGCAACTGTTCCTGATCTTCGCCGACCGGACCAGCGGCAAGGAAACCTACGGCGCGGCGCGCTTCCTGTACGCTGACATGCCGATGGACGGGCGCATAGTGCTGGATTTCAACAAGGCCTACAACCCGCCGTGTGCGTTCACGCCCTATGCCACCTGTCCGCTGGCGCCGCCCGAAAACCGGCTGGACCTGCGCGTCACGGCGGGCGAGCGGAAATACCGCGGCGAACATTGAATGCGCGATGCCGCCAGCGATGCGGACGCCGCCAAGGCACGTCCCGAGATCCCTTGCGCCACGGCACGCCAGCACGGCGGCGGACCGGGAACCTTTGCCGTCACGGGCCGTTCCAACCAACCGGGCGTCGCGTTGCCGGCGGCGCTGCAAGGCGGCTCGGGAATCGGCAGGTCGAGTGAACCGGCTTGAATGAATCGGCGGAGTCCGGCATGAGCAAGATCGTCATCGTCGTCATCCTCGCGGCTGCCACGCTGTGGCCGCCGGAACGTGCCCAGGCCCAGCCGCCCGAGGCGCAGACCGCGGCGGCTGCCGATCACCGCGCCAAGCTGTCTTACGCGCTGGGCTACGAGGCCGGGCGCGACCTGGGCCAGCGCAAGCTGGACGTGGACATCGGCACCGTGCTGCGCGGCGTGCAGGACGGCTATCTGCTCAAGACGCCCCAGTATTCGCCGCAGGAAATGCAGCAGGTCATCCTCCAGATGCAGCAGAAGATGATCGAGCAGGCGCGCGAGGCCTTCATCAAGCTGGCCGCGGCGAATCTGGCGAAGAGCCGCGCGTTCTTCGCGCAGAACAAGACCAGGAAGGGCGTGATCACGCTGCCGTCGGGCGTGCAGTACAAGGTGCTGGAAGACGGCAGCGGCGACAAGAGCCCCACCATCGACAGCGAGGTCACCCTGCAGTACCGCGGCGAATTCCTTGACGGCACCGTGTTCGACAACACCGAGGACCGCGGCAAGCCGGTCACCTTTCCGGTGGACCGGATGATCCCCGGCTGGCGGCAGATCATCACGCGCATGCACGTCGGCGACCACTGGAAGGTGTTCATTCCGCCGGACCAGGCCTACGGCGTGCGCGGCGAGCCGCCCCGGATCGGGCCGAACGAGGCGCTCGTCTTCGACATCCATCTCCTGGACGTGAAACCTTGAGGACCGGCGGCACATGCGCCCCGCATCTGGGGTAGGCTTGCCGGATGCAGCCCGAGCCATCCCGCCGTGAACACGATCCGCCGCTGACGCCGTGCGTGGGCATCTGCCGGATGGGAGAAGACGGCTTGTGCGTCGGCTGCCGGCGCACCCTCGGGGAGATCGCGCGCTGGAGCACGATGAGCGACGAGGAACGTCGGCATTGCATGGTCGAGGTGCTGCCGTTGCGCAGGCCCCCGCACCGTCCATCCACGTTGCGTCGTCCGTGATGCGAGAAGCAGATCCGAATGCGCGCGCCGGTGTGCGCCCTGCCGGCCTGAAGCAGGTTTCCATCGACGCCGTGGCGCAAGCGTTGCACCCGCTGGATGCGCCGCCGCACGGGCCCGGGTGGAACCACGCTGCGCTGGTCGAACTGATCGGCGCCGCGCCGCGCATGCCGGCGGCGGTGCTGATGGCGATCCGCGACGGCGCTGAGCCGCGCGTGGTGTTCACGCTGCGACGCGACGACCTGCCGCATCACGCCGGGCAGGTGAGTTTCCCGGGCGGGCGCATCGAATCCGGCGATGCGGATGCCGTGGCGGCGGCGCTGCGCGAAAGCCGCGAGGAAATCGGACTGGATCCGGCCGACGTGCAACCGCTGGGTTACCTCGACTGCCTGGAAACCATCAGCGGCTACTGCGTCACGCCGGTGGTGGCGCGGCTGGCGTCGGACGCGGCGCTGGCGCCGCAGCCGGAAGAGGTCGCGTCGGTGTTCGAGGTGCCGCTCGCGTTCCTGCTCGACCCCGCCCATCTGCACCAGCGCGCGATCATCACGCGCGGGTTGCGCCGGAGGGTGTACGAGTACCCCGCGTCGCAGCCGCTGATCTGGGGCGCGACGGCGATGATGCTGGTGAACCTGATGCGCAGGATGGGTGTGATGCAATGAGTACGGCCAGGGTTCTGATCGACGCGCGCGAACTCGCCGGATTGCCGCCGGAGTCGGTGCTGATCGCCGATTGCCGTTTCACGCTGTCCGATCCCGGCAAGGGCGAGCGTGATTTCCTCGAGGCGCATGTGCCCGGTGCGGTGCATGCGAGTCTGGACCGCGACCTGTCCGATCTCTCGAAGCCGGGCCTGGGCCGCCATCCGCTGCCGGACGCCGATGCCTTCGCGCGCACGCTTTCACGCTGGGGCCTGAAACCGGGCCAGCGCGTGGTGGCCTACGACGCCGCCGGCGGCGCGCTGGCCGCGGCGCGGCTGTGGTGGATGCTGCGTTGCGCGGGCATCGAGGCCTCGCTGCTCGACGGCGGCTGGCAGGCGTGGCGTGCGGAGGGCCTGCCGGTCGAATCCGGTCCCGCCAGGGCGCGGCCCGCCACGCCGGTCGAACTGCGCTTCGATCCCTCCCGCGTGGTGTATTACGAGGAGCTGGAAGCGTTGCGCGCGCAACCCGCGACGCTGCTGCTCGACGCACGCGGTGCCGAACGTTTCCGGGGCGAGGTCGAGCCCATCGACAGGGTGGGCGGCCACGTGCCCGGCGCGCGCAACCGGCCGTTCTCGGAAAACCTGGACACGGGAGGGCGCTTCAAGCCGGCTTCGCGATTGCGCGAGGAATTCGTCGCGTTGCTGGGCGGCCGCGATCCGCGCAACGTGATCCACATGTGCGGCTCCGGCATCACCGCCTGTCACAACCTGCTGGCGATGGAAGCGGCGGGACTTTCCGGCTCGCGGCTGTTCGCGCCGTCATGGAGTGGGTGGATACAGCGCGTCAAGCCGATGCCTTGAATGGCATCGGCTGCGCTGTATCCACGCCCGAGGCAGGACGCCGAGGGCCGGGTTGCTTGGCGAGCGCTGGATGCGCGAGCCTAGCAACGACGAGCGACCCCGGACGGCCGGTCGCGACGCGCGACTGATCATCCGCGGGTTTTCTTCGCACCGCCGGGCCAGCACTTCGGGCACGGACCAGCGCCCCGGTATTTGTGACCGCGGCTGCACGTCTTCCAGCCATTGCTCGTCTTCGCGGGTTTGCGTTCTGCTTTCGGCACGATGCCATCCTCCTTTATCGCTGCCGCGCTTTCAAATTCTCCACCATCGCGCGCAATGTGGCTTGCGCTTCCGGCGCGAACCACGTGTCGAGCAGGCTTTCGGCCGTCAGCGCAGACGGGTCCTCGAACAGGCCGATGAGATCGGCCCGCGCCCGCCGGCGCGTGGCGAGCATGGCATGCCGTGGCAATTGCAAAAGACCCGCGAGCCAGTCGCGCGCGCGTTGCACGACGAAATCGATGTCGGCCAGTTCGTCCACCAGACCGCTGGCGAGGGCCTGATCCGGTTCGACCATCGCGCCTTCCACCAGCATCCGTTCGGCGCGGCGGGCGCCCACCAGTCTTCGCAAGGCGTGGCCGACCTGGTCGGGCACGGCCAGTCCCACCCGCACCTCGTTGAGGCCGATCCGGAACGCGCCGCGTGTCAGCACCCGGTAGTCGCAGAACAGCGCGATGACCGCACCGCCCGCAGGGCTGTGGCCGGTGATCGCGGCGGCGCTCGGAACGGGCGACCGCGCCAGCGTTGCGCACACGCCGAGGAAATCGACCCAGAACGCGCACATCGCGTTGCGGTCCAGTTGCAGCAGCGCGGGCACGTCGAGCCCCGCCGAAAACATGCCGGGCGACCCCGAAATCACCAGCGCCTGCGCACCCTCGCGCGGCGCGTGTTCGATGGCGTGCCGCAGCGAGGCGATCAGCGCCGGGTCCAGCGCGTTGACCGGCGGCCGGTTCAATCGCAGTTCGCGGATGCCGTGGTCGTGGTCGAGTATGTCGAGCATTGCCATCGGTGGGGCCTCCGGTTTGCATCACCCCGGCGCGGGCCGGGTTCCATCCTGCGCGATGCGCCATTCGAGAGCATCCGGCATCCCGGGCTACGTCGCCATGGCATGGTGCGCCCGTGCTTCCGGGTCCCGGATCACGCTATTTCATGTCGTCCGCCGTCCACGCGTAGCGCACCGCGTAGTCCAGCGTCGCGCTGCCGTGTGCCGGCACGGGCACCTCGAATTCCAGCAGTTGCGGCGTCTGCTTCGACGGCTTGATGCTGGACGAGGCGAGCGTCCATTCGCGCCAGCGGTCGGGGTGTTCGCGCACGGTCACGCTGCGCGCGACATCGCCGCCGTTGCTCAGCGTGATCCTGAACGCCTCGCTCATGGTGTGCGCCTTGATGTCGACGTGGAACGCGGTGCGTTCGCGGCTGGCGCGCAGGTCGAAGCTCTCGCCCAGTTGCACCGAAACCTGCCGACCCTTGGGCGTGTCGTTCACGGTGCCCTGGCCCAGCAGTTCGGGCGCGCCGTCGCGATCGAGCGTGAACGCGCGCAGCGTGCCGGCGGGCAGCGCCTCGGGCGCGCTGAACGACAGGGTGCTGGCGACCGGCCGATCCTGGTAGCCCTGACCGCCGTAATCGTTGGTGTTGGGCGTGGGCGGAAAGAAGCTGGCGCCGCTTTCCAGGACATACTGCCGCTGGCAGGCGAGATCCTGCGCGGGATACAGCGGCGTCAATGTCACCGTGCCGCTGGGCAGCGTCACGGCGCCGGGGAGCGTGAAGCTGCGGTAGTCGCCCAGCGTGCCTTGCACGGGCATCGGCGGCGCGGCCTCCGCGGCCACCGGCGCGGCGGCCATGCTGTACATCCGCACGCGGCCGCCGCCCAGATTCGGCTGGCCCGCCACCAGCTTGATCGTGGCGCCGTCGTAGTCGCGGCCGCTGCGGTTGGCGACCGAGGCCTGGGGGTCGAAGCGCATCCGGCACGAACCGCCGCTCTGCAGCGTGGCGGTATATGCCGCGCGCCAGCCCAGGCCCGAGGTGGAATAGGTGAGCAGGGCATCGCGCGTGCCGCCCGATTTCGCATCGACATCCAGCAGCAGCGTGCTGCCGCCCGACGCGGCGCCCGGCGGCAGCAGCACGCTCGCGTAATCGCGCACCACCGCGATCCGGCTGTCGGCCAGCCGCACGGTCAGGCCGCCGTCGTCGGCGCCGACCAGCGTGCCGCTGGCCAGCACCTGGCCGGTATTGCCCGTCACCTCGACCTGCCGGCCGATCTGCCCGGCCAGCGCGCCGCCGGCGCTGCCGTTGGCCAGCACCACGCGCCGCCCCAGCACCGTGATGCCGGAGCCGTTGCCGAAACCGACCGCGACTGCCTCGGGATCGATGGTCGCGGGCAATCCGGCGATGCGCACGGCATGCGCGCCGGGCTGCAGCGTCAGCGCGCGCTGCTCGTGCACCACGGCGTGACCGGCATCGATGCTGCCTTGCGCAGCACCGGAGAACAACGCGTCGTTGTCGGCGCCGTAAATCGTGAGCGTGGGGCCGGAAGCGGCGGATGCGGCGGTCGCGAAGGCGATCGCGGCGGCGAGCGGCGCGGCGGAAAGACGTCGTGACATGGCTATTCCTCTGTCGATGCGGATGCACCGCATCATACCGTCTGCCGCTGAACGGGATTTCCCGGCGGGATCAGCCGGAGCATGCCTCCCGGATGGCCGCGGGCAATGGCACCGATGCGCCGCTGGCGGGATCGATCCACACCAGCACCACGCGGCCTTCGGCGTACACCAGCGCGGGATCGCGCGCATCCACGATCCGGTTGCCGACCGTGAGCGAGGAATTCCCCAGCCGCTCGCAGGTCATGGTGACCGCGATCTCGGCGGGCCATTCGATCGGCCTGCGGTAATGCAGTTCCACCGCGGCCATCACCGGCATCGCGTGTTCGTCGAACCACTCGCCCTTGACCGTGCGCAGCCACTGCAGGCGCGCTTCCTCGAGGAAGGTGAGATACGAGGAATTGTTGACGTGGTTGAACGCGTCGAGGTCCCGCCAGCGCACGGGAATCGGCACGCTGAACAGCGCGCGCGCTGCGGGCAGCGCTTCCGTCCCGGGGCGCACAGCGGGCGCCGGCGCGGATTGCGAGCGTCTGCGCCGGTCCGATTTCTTCTTTTCATTCATGTCGAATCGCCCGGAAAGCAACAACCCCAGTCCGCGGATGAATGCAACAAACCTGTCGAGCCACCGGTCATTCCGGGGCCATCGCCGGTTTCATCGGCGGTCACGCGGAGATTGGCGGACTGCTTTGGCGTCATGCGCGCTTTCGCTTCTTCTGCACCTTCGTTGCCGCATTCGGCAGCACGTGCGCGAGGAACTGCCCGGTATAGGACCCTGCCGTCGCCACGATGTCTTCCGGCGTGCCGGCGGCGATGATCCGTCCGCCGCCGGCGCCGCCCTCGGGGCCCAGGTCGATCACCCAGTCGGCGGTCTTGATCACGTCGAGGTTGTGCTCGATCACCACCACGGTATTGCCGTCATCGACCAGGTGGTGCAGCACGCGCAGCAACTGTTCTATGTCGTGGAAGTGCAATCCCGTCGTGGGCTCGTCGAGGATGTACAGCGTGCTGCCGGTGTCGCGGCGCGAGAGTTCCCTGGACAGCTTCACGCGCTGTGCCTCGCCGCCCGACAGCGTGGTCGCGCTCTGGCCGAGCTTGATGTAGCCCAGACCCACGTCGATCAGCGTATCCAGCTTGCGTGCGATCGCCGGGATGTTCTCGAACACCCGGTGCGCGTCCTCGACGGTCATGTCCAGCACGTCGGCGATGGTGTGGCCCTTGTAGAGGATCTCCAGCGTCTCGCGGTTGTAGCGCTTGCCGTGGCAGACGTCGCACGAGACGTACACGTCGGGCAGGAAGTGCATCTCCACCTTGATCATGCCGTCGCCCTCGCAGGCCTCGCAGCGTCCGCCCTTGACGTTGAAGCTGAAGCGCCCGGCCTGGTAGCCGCGCGCGCGCGCTTCCGGCACCTGCGCGAACAGCTCGCGCAGCGGCGTGAACACGCCGGTGTAGGTGGCGGGGTTGGAGCGCGGCGTGCGGCCGATCGGCGACTGGTCGATGTCCACCACCTTGTCGAACAGGTCGAGTTTTTCGATTGCGTCGTACGGCGCGGGTTGCGCGGACGCGCCGTTCAGTTCCACCGCGGCGATCCGGAACAGGGTGTCGTTGATCAGCGTGGACTTGCCGGAGCCCGACACGCCGGTGATGCAGGTGAACAGGCCGGCCGGAATTTCCAGGTCGATGCTTCGGAGGTTGTTGCCGCGCGCGCCTTTCAGTTTCAGCACCCGCTTTGGATCGGGCTGGCGGCGCAGCGCGGGCGTTTCGATCGAACGCTTGCCGGAAAGATACTGCCCGGTCAGCGAGCGGGGTTCGTTCAGGATGTCTGCCAGCGTGCCCTGCGCCACGATCTCGCCACCGTGCGCGCCGGCGCCCGGCCCGATGTCCACGATGCAGTCGGCGGCGCGGATGGCTTCCTCGTCGTGCTCGACCACGATCACGGTGTTGCCGAGGTCGCGCAGGCGCGTCAGCGTGCCCAGCAGGCGTGCGTTGTCGCGCTGGTGCAGGCCGATCGAGGGTTCGTCCAGCACGTACATCACGCCTACCAGACCTGCGCCGATCTGCGAGGCCAGCCGGATGCGCTGCGCCTCGCCGCCGGACAGCGAATCGGCCTTGCGGTCCAGTGTCAGGTAATCCAGCCCCACGTCGATCAGGAATTTCAGGCGTTCGCGGATTTCCTTGACGATCCGCGCCGCGATCTCGCCACGCCAGCCGGCGAGTTTCAGGTCATCGAAGAACGCCTGTGCCTCGCGGATCGAACGCGCGGCCAGCGCGGGCAGGCTGGTGTCGCCCACGAACACGTTGCGCGCGGACAGGTTCAACCGCTCGCCGCGGCATTCGGGGCAGGGCCGCTCGCTGATGTAGCGGGCCAGTTCCTCGCGCACCATGTTGGAATCGGTTTCGCGGTAGCGGCGTTCGAGATTGGGAAGGATTCCCTCGAAGCGATGCCTGCGCGTGACCGCGCCGCCGGCGTTGGCGGGCGTGTAGCGGAACGCGATCTGCTCGTCGCCGGAGCCGTTGAGGATTGCCTCGCGCGTGGCCCCGGGCAGCCTGTTCCACGGCGTTTCCGGGTCGAATCCGTAATGCCGCGCCAGCGATTGCACCATCTGCCAGTAGTAGGGGTTGCGCCTGTCCCAGCTCCGGATCGCGCCGTCGGCCAGCGAGCGTTCGGGATGCGCGACCACGCGCGCCGGATCGAAGAACTGGGTGACGCCCAGCCCGTCGCAGGTCGGGCAGGCGCCCACCGGCGAGTTGAACGAGAACAGCCGGGGTTCCAGCTCCGGCAGCGAGTAATCGCATTGCGGGCAGGAATAGCGCGAGGAGAACAGTTGTTCCGGCGCCTTGTCGTCGTCCAGATCGACCAGGATCGCCAGGCCTTCGCCCAGCCGCAGCGCGGTCTCGAAGGATTCGGCCAGCCGCTGCTTCAAGTCCTGGCGCGGGCGGAAGCGGTCGATCACCACTTCGATGGTGTGCTTGATGCGCAGGCCCAGCGGCGGCACCGCGTCCAGATCGTGCACCGTGCCATCCACCCGGGCGCGCACGAACCCCTGCGCGCGCAACTGCTCGAACACCTGCACGTGTTCGCCCTTGCGCTCGCGCACCACCGGCGCCAGCAGCATGAAGCGCTTGTCTGCCGGCAGTGCCAGCGTGGCGTCCACCATCTGGCTGACCGTCTGCGCGGCCAGCGGAATGCCGTGGGTGGGACAGCGCGGCGTGCCGACCCGCGCGTACAGCAGGCGCAGGTAGTCGTACACCTCGGTGATGGTGCCGACCGTCGAGCGCGGGTTGTGCGAGGTGGATTTCTGCTCGATCGAAATCGCCGGCGACAGACCCTCGATGTGGTCCACGTCCGGCTTTTCCATCATCGACAGGAACTGCCGCGCGTAGGCCGACAGCGATTCCACGTAGCGGCGCTGGCCCTCGGCGTAGAGGGTGTCGAATGCGAGCGAGGACTTGCCGGAACCGGACAGGCCGGTGATCACGATCAGCCGGTCGCGCGGCAGGTCGAGATCGATGTTCTTGAGGTTGTGCGTGCGCGCGCCGCGGATGCGGATCGTGTCCATGGGATCGCGGGGGCAAAGGCAGGCTATTATACCGGTCCGCCGCGGGGGAGGCGCCACGGTTTCCATTCCTTACGAGGAGGAGCGACATGCGATTCGGCAAGACTGTTTTGTTGGGCGCGGCATTGTCCGCGGCGGCATGCGCGGGCGCGGTGCAGGCGCAGACGTCGGGCGGTGCCGGCGCGGCAGAGGTGCAGGGCCTGTTGAACGCCTTGGGCGGCACGCGCGGGATCGCGATGATCAACCAGCGCACCGCCGAGATATACAGCCGCAACCACCCCTGCGTGCCGGCCGCGACGGTGCAGCAGACCTTCACCAGCCCGCAGGTGGAACAGCAGGAGATCGCGACGGTCACCGCGATCTACCAGCGCCACTTCACCAGCGCCGAGGTCCAGCAGTTGACCCAGTTCTTCCGTTCGCCGGTGGGCCAGAAGTGGGTGCAGGAAATGCCCAGGATTGCGCAGGAGAGCATGCAGTCCGGCCGCCAGATGGGTGGCGAGCGCGTCCGGAACATGGTCGCCGCGCTGCAGAAGCAGGGCGTGCTGGATTCGCAGGGCCAGTGTCCTGCGACCAGGAAGTAAAGCATTGCAAGCCTGATTCGGCCCGTATTTGCCCGGACCGCAAGGTCCGGGCTACAATTGCAGGTTCGACCGCCCGCGATGGCGGCCGAACGGCAGAATAACGACAGAACCCGAGGATCAGGAGCATGTACGCAGTCATTCTCACCGGCGGTCGCCAGTACCGCGTGATGGCAGGCGAAGTCCTGCGCGTCGAGAAACTGGAAGCGGAACCGGACAGCCAGGTCACCTTCGACAAGGTGCTGCTGGTCGGCGAAGGCGACACCGTCACCGTGGGCACGCCGCACGTGGCGGGCGCCAGCGTCGCGGCCAGGGTGCGCGGCCACGGCCGCCACGACAAGGTGCGCATCGTCAAGTTCCGCCGCCGCAAGCACCATCGCAAGCAGATGGGGCACCGGCAGCATTACACCGAGGTCGAGATCACCTCGATCGATCACGGCAAGGCCGTGAAGGAGTAACCGTCATGGCACACAAGAAAGGCGTAGGTTCCTCGCGCAACGGCCGCGATTCCAATCCGAAATATCTGGGCGTCAAGCTGTACGGCGGCGAAGCGGTCGAGGCGGGCAACATCATCGTCCGCCAGCGCGGCACCCAGTTCCATCCGGGCGCGGGTGTCGGCGTGGGCCGCGACCATACCCTGTACGCGCTGATCGACGGCAAGGTCGAATTCAGTGCCAAGGGCCCCAAGTCGCGCCGCACGGTCAGCGTCATTCCGGGCTGACGCGAGCGCGGCTCGATTCCGGAAGGCCCCGCTTCTGGCGGGGCTTTTCGTTTGCGGGCGGGATTCGGAGAGGCGCCTCCATTACGCTTTGCAGCCGTGTCATTCATGATTTCCTTTCCTGCGTCCCTGCCGGCTTAGCGAGGGGGCTTTTGCGAGTCCCGAACCCCGACTCCCGTGAAATTTGTAGACGAAGCCATCATCAAGGTGCAGGCCGGCGACGGCGGGGACGGCTGCGCCAGCTTCCGGCGCGAGAAGTTCATCCCGTTCGGCGGGCCCAGCGGCGGTGACGGCGGCGACGGCGGCAGCGTATGGCTGATTGCGGACGAAGGCCTGAACACCCTGGTCGATTTTCGTCACCGGCGCAGCTTCAAGGCCCGGCGCGGCGAGAATGGCATGGGCAGCGACATGTACGGCCGCGGCGGCGAGGACACGACCATCCGGGTGCCGGTGGGCACCACCGTGATCAATCAGGACACCGGCGAAGTGATCGGGGATTTGACGGTGCACGGACAAAGGCTGCTGGTCGCGCGCGGCGGCAAGGGCGGCCTGGGCAACCTCCATTTCAAGAGCTCCACCAACCGCGCGCCGCGCAGGTTCACCCACGGCGCCAAGGGCGAAGCGCGCGAGCTGAAGCTGGAACTGAAGGTGCTGGCCGACGTCGGCCTGCTGGGCTTTCCCAACGCGGGCAAGAGCACCTTCATTCGTGCGGTGTCGGCGGCGACACCGCGGGTGGCGGATTACCCGTTCACCACCTTGCAGCCGCACCTGGGCGTGGTGCGGATCGGACCGGAACAGAGCTTCGTGATCGCCGACGTCCCCGGCCTGATCGAGGGCGCGGCGGAAGGCGCGGGGCTGGGCATCCAGTTTCTCAAGCACCTGTCGCGCACGCGGTTGCTGTTGCATCTGGTCGAGGTCGAGCCGGCCGACGGCGCCGATCCGGTCGAACAGGTCCGGATCATCGAAAACGAATTGCGCCGTCACGATCCCGGCTTGCTGGAACGTCCGCGCTGGCTGGTGATCAACAAGATCGACCTGTGGCCGCCGGACGCGCGTGATGCGCGCGCGCGCGCGATCGTCGATCGGCTGGCATGGAAGGCGCCGTGGTTCGCGATCTCCGCAGCCGAACGCATCGGCACGCGCGAGGTGTGTCTCGCGGCGCAACGGTTTTTCGACGAGCGCAAGTCCGAGGCGGGGGAGTCGGCTGAGTGAGAGGGAACATCCACGAGTGTCATTCCGGGGCTGGCCGTGGCTTCATCACGGCCAGAACCCGGAATCCAGCCTTTGGCCGGTGCCGCCAGTTGCCGAATCTGGATTCCGGGTTCCGCGCTTCGCGCGGCCCCGGAATGACCAGATGCAAAAGCGGTGCGATCAACGCCGCGACAACGCGATGGTCAACAAAAAAGCCGGCTGCCGCCGGCTTGGTCGGGCTTGCGACGGGGCATGGCCGTGCAATCGAAAAGTGCGGACGGGAAGTCCGCATTTTGAAGTTCGCGATCAGGGATGATCGCAAGAAAACCGAGAAGTGCGGACAGGAAGTCCGCATTTTGATGTTCGCGATCAAGAATGATCGCAAGAAAATCAAGAAGTGCGGACAGGAAGGCCGCTTTTTGATCTTCGCGACCGGGGATGATCGCAAGAACTCACCATCAACCCAGCGCCTTGATCCGTGTGGCCAGCCGGCTCTTGTGACGGGCGGCCTTGTTCTTGTGGATCAGGCCCCGGCTGGCGTAGCGGTCCAGCACCGGCTCGGCGGCCTTGTACGCGGCCTCGGCGCCGGCCTTGTCCCCGGCCTCGATCGCCTTCAGCACCTTGCGGATCGAGGAACGCAGCATCGAGCGCTGGCTGGCGTTGCGCATGCGGCGCACCTCGGCCTGGCGGGCGCGCTTCTTGGCGGACTGGATGTTGGCCACGGGACGACTCCGGAAAAATTTCGCGAAATGAAGCCGCCTAGTATGCGAGGGTCGGGGCCCGTAGTCAAAACCCACGGGACCGGGAAGCGGGGACCGGAAACCGGAACACGACCTGCGGTCGATGTCGGGCCGTTTCCGGCGAGCCTGCCGCGGGTCGGGCAGCTTGTCGGACCTGGCACCGTCTGGCCCGCTGCCCGTGTCCGCCCGCCGGACACCGAGGGCAGGGAATGAAGCAACCCAGCCTGTTGCGCGGCGTGCTGTCGTTCAGCGCGATGACCTCGGTATCGCGGGTGCTGGGGCTGGTCCGCGACATGGCGATCAACATCCAGTTCGGCGCGGACACCGCGACGGACGCGTTCTGGGTGGCGTTCCGGATTCCCAATTTCCTGCGCCGGCTGTTCGCGGAAGGCTCCTTCACCACCGCATTCGTGCCGGTGTTCACCGAGGTCAAGGAAACGCGCACCCATGCGGATCTGAAGGAGCTGACCGCGCGGGTGGCGGGCACGCTGGGCGGAGTGCTGCTGATCGTCACTGCGCTGGGCCTGATCTTCGCGCCGCAGGTGGCCACCGGTTTCGCGCCGGGCGCGCTGGACCATCCGCACAAGTTCGATCTCACCATCGACCTGCTGCGCCTGACCTTTCCCTTCATCTTTTTCGTGTCGCTGACCGCCTTGGCGTCCGGCGTCCTGAACAGCTATCACCGCTTCGCGCTGCCCGCCCTGACACCGGTCATCCTGAACCTGTGCATGATCGCGGGCGCGCTGTGGCTGGCGCCCCATCTGGCGATTCCGATCATGGCGCTGGGCTGGGCGATCCTGGCTGCCGGCGCGCTGCAACTGCTGTTCCTGCTGCCGTCGTTGTGGCGGCTGGACCTGCTGCCGCTGCCGCGCTGGGGCTGGAACCATCCGGACGTGCGCAGGATCATGCGGCTGATGGTGCCGACCCTGTTCGGTTCGTCGGTGGCGCAGGTCAACCTGCTGCTGGATACCATCTTCGCCTCGCTGCTGGTCACCGGCTCGCAGAGCTGGCTGTCGCAATCCACGCGTTTCCTGGAACTGCCGCTGGGCATCTTCGGCGTCGCGCTGGGCACCGTGATCCTGCCGGCCTTGTCGCGGCATCACGTCGTGACGGATCGCGACGGCTTTTCACGCTCGCTGGACTGGGGCCTGCGCATGACGCTGCTGATCGCGATGCCGGCGATGCTGGGCCTGCTGCTGCTGGCGCGGCCGCTGATCTCGACACTGTTCCAGCACGGCCGCTTCACCGCCTTCGATACCGACATGGACGTGCTGGCGGTGTCGGCACTGGCCTGCGGCGTGCCTGCCTACGCACTGGTCAAGGTGCTGCTGCCGGCGTTCTATTCGCGCCAGGACACCCGGACCCCGGTGCGTGCGGGCGTGACCGCGCTGCTGGCCAACATCGTGTTCAACGTGCTGTTCATCGGATTGCTGTTCGCGCTGTGGGCGCCGGCGCCGGTCCGGCAACTGCCGTGGCTGGAGGCCATCGCGAAGGTGCCGGGCCTGCACATGGGCCTGTGCATTGCCAGTTCGCTGTCGAGCTATCTCAATTTCATGCTGCTGTGGCACTGGCTGAAGCGCAGCGGTGCCTACCGGCGGCAAGCGGGTTGGGGCAGGCATCTGCTGCGGGTGGGGCTGGCCTGTGCGGCGATGGTGGTGGTGCTGCTGCTCGGCCGCTGCCTCTGGCCGGACTGGATGACTTCGCCCGTCTGGACGCGCGTATGGCATCTGGTGGTGCTGGTGGCGGCGGGTGGGCTGACCTATCTCTGCGTGCTGTCCGTTCTCGGCTTTCGCCCGCGCGATTTGCGGGTGGAGTGAGGATGCCGTCCCGAACCGGGGCACCTGCACGGCCATCGGCACCCGGAGCCCGTCCCGGATCCGCTCCAGGGCCCACGCGAAGCGGTTGCGGCAGGCGCGCGCCGCGAACGGAACACGAGGCACGGCGGTACCCCGATATACTTCGCGGATGCTGAAGGTTTACCGGGATGCCGCGGGACCATGCCTGGCCCCGGCCGGCAGCGTGCTTGCGATCGGCGCGTTCGACGGCCTGCACCGCGGTCACGCGGCGCTGCTGGCGCGCGTGCGCGAACGCGCCGCACCACGCGGCCTGATCCCGGCGGTGGTCACGTTCGAGCCCTTGCCGCGCGCGTTCTTTGCGCACGCGCCGCTGCCGCGGCTGTCGTCGTTGCGCGAAAAGCTGCAGGGTTTCGCGGATGCGGGCATCGAACGGCTGTTGCTGCTGCGCTTCAACGCCGCGCTGGCCGCGATGAGCGCGGAAGACTTCGTGCACAACGTGATCGTCGCGCGGATGGGCACGAAGGAACTGTGGGTCGGCGCGGATTTCCGGTTCGGCCACAAGCGCAGGGGCGACGTGGAGCTGTTGCGCAGGCTGGGCGCGGCGCGGGGTTTCGAGGTGTGCGTGCTGGAATCCGTCACCACCGAAGACGGCGAGCGCGTGTCGGCGTCGCGGGTGCGTCATGCGCTGGCACAGAACGGCTTCGCACATGCGGCGAAACTGCTGGGCCGACCGTTCTCGATCGGCGGGCGGGTGGTGCGCGGCAACCGGATGGGGCACGATCTGGGCTATCCCACCGCGAACGTCCGGCTGGGCCGCCGTGTGCCGCCCGTCTCCGGTATCTTCGCGGTGCGGGTTCACGGCGTCGGTGCGCGGCCGCTGCCGGGCGTGGCCAGCCTTGGCGTGCGTCCCACGGTCAATCGGGTGCGTGAACCGCTGCTGGAAGCGCACCTGTTCGACTTCGACGGCGACCTGTACGGCCGGCGGATCGAAGTCGAGTTCGTCGCCAAGTTGCGCGACGAGGAAAAATTCCCCGACCTGGATGCGCTGCGCGCGCAGATGGATCGCGACGCCAGTCAGGCGCGCGAGATATTGAGTCGTCATTCCGGGCTGCGCGCAGCGCAGAACCCGGAATCCAGCTCTCTGTTGCGTGCATGAAGAAAAAGCAGATTCCAGGTTCCGACTCTGCAAGTCGGACCCGGAATGACGGCTAAGGTTGTTACGCTCTTCCCGAGTCCCGAGTCCCGAGTCCCGAGTCCCGACATTTTTCATTGCCGAATGCCAACCGACTACAAGAACACCATCAATCTGCCGAAAACCGGCTTCGCAATGAAGGCGGATCTGGCGCAACGCGAACCGAAGATGCTGGCCGAATGGGAAGCGGCGAACCGCTACGCGCGCTTGCAGCAGCGCACGGGAAATCGCGATCGCGCCTTCATCCTGCACGACGGTCCGCCGTACGCGAACGGCGCGATCCATCTGGGCCACGCGGTCAACAAGATCCTCAAGGACATCGTGGTCAAGTCCAAGCTGATGGCGGGTTTCCGGTCCCCCTACATCCCGGGCTGGGATTGCCACGGCCTGCCGATCGAGATCGTGGTCGAGAAGAAGGCGGGCAAGGTCGGGCACAAGGTCGATGCCGCGCAGTTCCGGAAACTTTGCCGCGAGTACGCGGAAAGGCAGATCGACCTGCAGCGCAGGGACTTCAAGCGGCTGGGAGTGCTGGGCGACTGGGAAAATCCCTACCGCACGATGGCGCTCCGATACGAAGCCGACGAGCTGCGCGCGCTGGCCAAGGTGTACGCCAACGGCCACGTCACGCGCGGCTTCAAGCCGGTGCACTGGTGCTTCGACTGCGGTTCGGCGCTGGCCGAGGCCGAGATCGAGTACGCCGACAAGCAGTCGCCCGCGATCGACGTGGCCTACGATGCGCCCGACCCCCGGGCGCTGGCGGCCGGATTCGGCGTGACCATCGACGGCGACACCCTCGTTGCGGTGCCGATCTGGACCACCACGCCGTGGACGCTGCCGGCCAGTCTGGCGGTCACGCTCGGCCCGCAACTCGACTACGTGCTGGTGGAAGGGCCGCGTCGCGGCGACAGGCGCGTGCTGCTGGTGCTGGCCGAAACGCTGGCCGACAAGGCACTGGCGCGTTACGGCGCCGGGCACGCAAAAGTGCTCGGGCGCGCAAAAGGTGCGTCGCTGGAAAACCAGCGCCTGAAGCATCCTTTCTACGAGCGCGAGATTCCGCTGATCCTCGGCGACCACGTGTCGGCGGAAGAAGGCACCGGCGCGGTGCACACCGCGCCCGGCCACGGCACCGACGACTTCATCGTCGGACAGCAATACGGACTGGTCGCGAGTACGCCCGCCAATGTGTTGAACCCGGTCGGTCCCGGCGGCGTGTATCTGCCCGGCACGCCCATTTTCGAGGGCCAGCACATCTGGAAGGCCAACGACGCGATCATCGAGCTGCTGCGCGAACGCGGCGCGTTGTTCGCCGCGGCGACGATCACGCACAGCTATCCGCACTGCTGGCGGCACAAGACGCCGGTGGCGTTCCGCACCACGCCGCAGTGGTTCATCGGGATGGAAACGGCGGGTCTGCGCGCCAGCGCGATCCGCGCGATCCGCGACGAGGTGACGTTCTATCCGGCCTGGGGCGAGGAGCGCATCGCCGGCATGGTGGAAGGCCGGCCGGACTGGTGCATCAGCCGCCAGCGCACCTGGGGCGTGCCGATCGCGTTGTTCGTGCACAGGCTCACGGGCGAGCCGCATCCGCGCAGCGTGGAACTGCTGGAGCAGGTCGCGCAGCGCGTCGAGAGGGACGGCGTGGATGCCTGGTACGCGCTCGATCCCGCCGAACTGCTGGGCAACGAGGCGGGGGACTACGAAAAGGTCACCGACATCCTGGACGTGTGGTTCGATTCCGGCATGTCGCATTTCTGCGTGCTGGACCAGCGGCCGGAACTCGCGCGCAGGCCCGGCGACAAGGTGATCTACCTCGAAGGCTCCGACCAGCACCGCGGCTGGTTCCAGTCGTCACTGCTCACCAGTTGCGCGATCCACGGCCGCGCGCCGTTCGACGAGGTGTTGACCCACGGCTTCACCGTCGACGCGCAGGGCCGCAAGATGTCGAAGTCGCTGGGCAACGGCATCGAGCCGCAGGACGTGATGAAGACCTACGGCGCGGACATCCTGCGCCTGTGGATCGCCGCGGCCGATTACCGCAACGAGATGGCGCTGTCGGACGAGATCCTGAAACGCGTGGCCGACAGCTATCGCCGCATCCGCAATACCTGCCGGTTCCTGCTTGGCAATCTCGACGGGTTCGATCCGGCCAGGGATCTGCTGCCGGTCGAACGATGCCTGCTGCTGGACCAGTGGGCGGTGCGTTGCGCGCACGACGTGCAGCAGGCGGTGATCGCGGCCTATGCGCGCTATGACTTCCCCGAGATCGTGCAGCGCGTGCAGAACTTCTGCACCAACGAGATGGGCGCGCTGTACCTCGACATCACCAAGGACCGGCTCTACACGATGCCGGCGAACAGTCACGGCCGGCGCAGCGCGCAGAGCGCGATGTACCGGATCCTGGAAGCGATGGTGCGCTGGCTGGCACCGTTGCTGGCCTTCACGTCGGAGGAAATCTGGCAGCACATGCCGCGCACGCTGCACGTGGCCGGGACGGACGGCGCGCAGTCGTTTGCCGCGCGCGACGAATCGGTGCTGTTCCACACCTGGTACGCGGGCCTGGCCGGAATGCAGTCGTCGCCGGAGGAGCGCCGCTGGTGGAGCGACCTGCTGGCGGTCCGCGAAACCGCCGCGCGCGTGCTGGAAGGCATGCGCAAGGACGGCAGGATCGGCTCGTCGCTGGATGCCGACATCGTGATCCACGCCGACCGGGCGGTCGTCGAACGCTACAGGCGCGTCGCCGGGGAACTGCGGTTCTTCTTCATCGTGTCCGGGTTGCGGCTCGACCTGGGCGATGCGCAACCCGACGCGGTGCTGACCGAGCTGGAAGGCGCCGACGTGTGGGTGTCCGCGGCGGTGAGCCAGGCGCCCAAGTGCGTGCGCTGCTGGCACCATCGCGAGGATGTCGGCCGGCATCCCGATCATCCCGGACTGTGCGGGCGCTGCGTCGAGAACGTCGCTGCATGCGAAGGGCAGGGCAGTGGCGAAACGCGGCAATGGTTTTAGTGATCTCTTCTTCATCGTCCATGACATGTATGGCGATGTCCATCCATGTCGTCATTCCGGCTTCCGCCGCCGGAAAGCCGGCGACGGCCCCGGAATGACGAACTTCGAGTGTGTTCTGTTTCGCGAGGATTGACGCTTGTCGGACACGCTGAAATCCAACGCATTGCCTTGGTTGCTGCTATCGATCCTCGTGATCGCGCTCGACCAGCTGACCAAGGCGATCGCGCTGCGCGCGTTGCAGCCCTACGTGCCGCACGAAGTGATACCGCGGGTGCTGAACTGGACGCTGGCGTTCAACACCGGCGCGGCCTTCAGCTTCCTGGCCGACGGTTCCGGCTGGCAGACCTGGCTGTTCGCGGCGCTGGCGGTGATCGTCAGCGTCGTGCTTGTCGTGTGGCTGGCGCGCACGCCGCGCCGCGCATGGCACACCGCGCTGCCGATTGCGCTGATCATCGGCGGGGCACTGGGCAACCTGACCGACCGCCTGGCGCACGGCCGCGTCACCGACTTCATCCAGGTCTATTGGCGCGCATGGTCGTGGCCCGCGTTCAACCTCGCCGATTCCGCGATCACCGTCGGCGCAGTGATGCTGATCGCATCCGGCCTGTTCGTGCGCGGAGCGCAAGCGGACGATTGAAATGCGGAAGCCTTGTTCGCCCATCCCCGCGGCTACTGCACCGGCGTCGCTCGACGATCGTGATCGTGCGAGCGACGCGGTGTCGGGGAAAATCCTGCGCGAGCTGCCGAGCGGCGTCATGGCAATCCTCGGCGTGCACGGACGCCAGCGATGTCCTCGCATTGCGCCGGTACCGCATGGCGCTTAGAATTTCACGTTCACCCGTGCCGGAATAGCTCAGCTGGTAGAGCAACGCATTCGTAATGCGTGGGTCGGGGGTTCGATTCCCTCTTCCGGCACCAATTGTATCACTCTGAAACGTAGCTGTGGCGCGGCTTACAAGCGGTGTCGAGCATAAAACGTTGGAAAGCCCAGTTCTCACCAAACGGGGCTTTTTTTGTACCTGTGTGTACCTACGTTTGTACCTGTGCGCGAAACGTGCGGCAATGTTCGCCGATGTCGTGTACCCACGTTTGTAACCAGGTTGGGTGTTCCGGCTCTTTGAACCGCCCCGGGTTCTCCGGAGGCTGTTGGGTGTGAGTCACGCTGCCTTGGGCAACGCGGCCGTTTGCCGATAGTAGTTGGCTTCGGCTTCCGCTGGCGGGA
>JAJPHQ010000003.1 GCA_021325195.1 Gammaproteobacteria bacterium
ATGGTGCCGGGATCGACGTTGATGTAGGGGTCCAGCTTCATCAACGTGACGGAGAGACCGCGAGCCTCGAGGATGGACGCCAGCGAAGCCGACGCGATGCCCTTGCCCAGCGAGGACACCACGCCGCCGGTGACGAAGATCAAGGGGGTCATGGCCGGCCCGTGTGTGGAAAGCGGCATTCTAGCGGAAGCCTGCGGCATGGTCAGCGCGAGCGCCCCGCGGCACCGGCCACGCACTTGCATTGCCGGCGCGGGGCGCCGAGACTGCTTCCGTCTGGAGGCCGGCCTGTCGCCGGCGGGGCGGGACGGCGCCGTGACGAGGCTGCGCGCGTTCTGGTACGAACTGAAGCGCCGCAACGTGCTGCGCGCCGGCGTGCTGTACGCAGCGGCGGCATGGCTGCTGGTGCAGATCGCCACCCAGGTCTTTCCGTTCTTCCACATCCCCGAGTGGATCGTCCGCTGGATCGTGGTCGCATGCGTGATCGGTGCGCCGTTCTGGCTGGCGCTCGCATGGTTCTACGAGCTGACGCCGGAAGGCTTGAAGCGGGAAACCGAAGTCGCGCCGCACCAGTCCATCGCGCGCAGCACCAGCCGCAGGCTCGACTACGCGATCATCGCCGTGCTCGCGGTCATCGTGGTGGTGCTGGCGGCGAACACGCTGGTGTGGCGCAAGGGCGCAGGGTTGCAGCACGAAGATGCCGGCATCGCCGCGGCGCTGGCCGGGGTTCCGGAGCGGTCCCTGGCCGTGCTGCCGCTGCTCAACGAGGGCGGCGACAAGGCCGAACAGTATTTCTCCGACGGCATCTCGGAAGACCTGATCACCGCGCTGTCGCAGTTCGAGGGATTGAAGGTCATCGGCCGCAACTCGGCATTCCAGTTCCGCGACAGCCAGAGCAGCCCGGCCGAGATCGGCGCCCGCCTCGGCGTCGCGCACCTGCTGGAAGGCAGCGTGAAGCGCGACAGCGGCGAAGTGCGCATCCGCGTCGAACTGATCAAGGCCATCGACGGCAGCACCCTGTGGTCGCAACGCTACGTCCGGCCCTACCACGACCTGTTCAAGCTGCAGGACGACATCACCGCGGCCGTGGCACAGGCGCTCAAGACCAGACTGCTGGAAGGCAATCATCCGGCACCGCAGAACGACCGGCCGCCGGGCGGCAGCATTGCCGCGTACCAGGCGTATCAACAAGGGGAATTCTTTCTCCACCGCAATACGGAACCGGATCTGCGCAAGGCGCTCGAGCAGTACACGGCGGCGATCGGCATCGATCCGCGCTACGCCGCGGCGTGGTCGGGCAAGGCATTCGCGCTGGCCGTGATGGCGCAGGCCTATTCCGACCTGGACGGCGCCAAGCGCGCCTACGCCGAGGCGATGGCGGCGGCGAACACCGCCGTGACGCTGGCGCCCGATCTCGCGGCCGCGCATCTGGCGCGCGGCTACGTGCTGCTCGCCGCCGACCTGGACTGGGTCGGGGCGCAAGCCGAGTACCAGCGCGCCATGCAACTGGCACGGAACGACATTTACGCGCAATTCGGGCTGGGGCAGATGTACGCCATCCTCGGTCAGCCCGAGCGCGCGGCGGGGCTGACGCGGCAGGCGCTACTCGGCGATCCGTTGCACGCGGACTGGTACAACTCGCTGTCGCAATATCTCACCGCGCTGGGGCGCCTGGACGAAGCCGAACAGGCGGCGCGCAAGGCCATCGAGTTCCAGCCGATGGCGGACTATTTCCACACGCAGTTGACGGTCATCGCCATCCAGCATGGTGATGCAAAATCCGCACTCGCGACGGCCAGACGTGAACCATCCGCAACATGGCGGGAAGTCGCGATCGCGATGGCGCGGCAGATCGGCGACGACCGCGTGGCCGCCGACGCCTCGCTGCAGTCGCTGATCGGGAAACTGGGCGGGATGGCGGCGTACCAGATCGCCGAGGTGTACGCGCTGCGCGGCGACCCCGACAACGCGTTCAAGTGGCTGGACAGCGCGCTGGACAACCGCGACCCCGGTATCAGGCAGCTCCTGTACGACCCGTTCCTGCTGCGCTACCAGGACGATCCGCGCTTCTCCGCGTTCTGCAGGAAGGCCGGCCTGCCGGTACCGGCCGCGGCATCCGCGGACACTGCGACGGCGGCGTCCGCCAACAGCCGGCATTGAAGCGGCGGGTTTGCGGACGGCGACGCGAAACGCGTACATTGCCCGTTCCCGTGCGCCCTTCCTGACGCAATGCGTGCAATGGACCGTCCATGACCGCCCCAGTGGTTCCCGGCCGCATCGCGGCCCTGCGCACCGCGATGCGCGAACGCGGCATTGCCGCCTGCATCGTGCCGACCGCCGACCCGCACCTGTCCGAATACCTGCCCGCACACTGGCAGGCGCGCGAGTGGCTGTCGGGTTTCACGGGGTCGGCCGGCACGCTGGTCGTGACAGGGGATTTCGCGGGGCTGTGGACCGACTCGCGCTATTTCTCCCAGGCCGAGCGCCAGCTCGCCGCAGCGGCATCGAACTCATGAAATTGAGCGTGCCGCACACGCCCGAGCACGTCGGGTGGCTGTGCGAACGCGTGCATCGGGGTGGCAAGGTGGCGTGTGCCGCCGACATGCTGTCGCTGGCATCCGGGCGGACCCTGCGCGGGCAACTGGTGAAGCACGGCGCGGAACTGGTCGAAGACGACCTGCCGGCCATGATCTGGAACGATCGTCCGCCGCTGCCGCGGGCGCCGGTGTACGAACATCCGATCGACTACGCGACCCGTTCGCGTGCGGAAAAACTCGCGCACACGCGTGCGGCGATGCGCGGGGCCGGCGCGACGCACCATCTGGTCTCGGCGCTGGACGAAATCGCGTGGGTACTGAACCTGCGCGGCAGCGACGTGGAATACAACCCGGTGTTTCTCGCGCACCTGCTGATCGACGCGCAAGGCGCAACCCTGTTCGTCGACGCCGGCAAGCTCGACGCAGCGCTCCGGCAAACCCTGCAGAACGATGGCGTGCACGTCGCACCCTACGAATCCATCGGCGACGCGCTGCGCGGGCTGCCGCAGGATGCGGCATTGCTGATCGCGCCCGCTGCGATCTCCGCCGCCGTGGCGCACGCGATCCCGCGGCATGTGGCGCTGATCGAGGCGCCCGGCCCGATCAGCGCGGCCAAGGCGCGCAAGAGCGAAGCCGAACTCGGCCACGTGCGCGAGGCGATGCGCCGCGACGGCGTGGCGTTGGTGCGCGCGGCGCGCTGGATCGAAGAATCCCTCGAGCACGGCCAGCGCGTCACCGAACTCGACGTGGATGAAAAATTGCGCGCGCTGCGCGCCCAGCAGCCCGGTTTCGTCAGCGAGAGTTTTGCCACCATCGCGGGTTACCAGGCCAACGCCGCGTTGCCCCATTACCGCGCCATGCCCGGATCGCACTCGGAACTCGAACCGCACGGGATGCTGCTGATCGATTCCGGCGCGCAGTACCTCGGCGGCACCACCGACGTCACCCGGATGTGGGCGCTGGGCGAAACCACGCCCGAACAGCGCCGCGACGTGACCCTGGTGCTGAAGGGCGTGATCGCGCTGTCGCGCGCAAGCTTTCCGCGCGGCACCTCGGGCCAGCAACTGGACGCGCTGGCGCGCGCGCCGATCTGGGCGGCGGGCGTGGACTACGGCCACGGCACCGGTCACGGCGTCGGTTATTGCCTCAATGTCCACGAAGGCCCGCAGTCGATCCGGCCGCCGCGCTCCAACGCGAACCTCGAACCGCTCGATGTCGGGATGATCACCTCGATCGAACCGGGCATCTACAAGCCCGGCCGCCACGGCGTGCGGATCGAGAACCTCGCCGCGACGGTTGCCGCCGGCGACGGCGAGTTCGGCGAATTCCTCGCGTTCGAAACGCTGACGTTGTGTCCGATCGACACGCGGTTGCTGGACCTCCCGCTGCTGGACGCGAGCGAAACCGCCTGGCTCGACGCCTATCACGCGACGGTGCGCGAGCGCCTCCTGCCGCTGCTGGACGACCCAGCCGACCGCGCGTGGCTGGAGGCACGCTGCGCGCCGCTGGCAGTCGCGAAAGCAGCCAGGCGCGGCGCCCGGCTTGCCGGGCGCCGCGGAATGCCCTGAAAAAAACGCCCCGGCACACGGCCGGGGCGGTGAAACCGCTGCGGCGGATTATTGCTGCCGCGCTTGGGTGCCGGCGTGGTTCGGCGCCGCCGATTTCCTGCCGTCGTGACGACGGCCGCCGTTCGCTCCGGATTGTCGTGCACCAGCGTCGATGCCGGCATTGACCGACGCTCCGCCCTGCACGGAAACGCCGGCGCCGTTCGCGGACGCACCGCCGCTCACGTTCGCACCCAGTTCCGAGTTGGCCGAAGCCTGGCCGCTGTTGCCGTTGACCCGACCCACCGCGGTCTGGCTTGCATCGACGGCACCCTGTGCCTGCCCATGCGCGACACCGCGCACCGCCGTGCCGAGGTTTCCCGACGCCCTTTGCGCATCGGTGACGGCGCCGCTCACCCCGTTGCCGCGGTTGTCGGTAGAAGCCCCGTACGGGGTGCCGGCCATGGCGGCCCCCGATCCTCGGGCCTGACCGGCCACGTTGGCGCCGGCATCGAGGTTCTGGCTCGCATTGTCTGCGGCTGCCCGAGCCGTCGATTGCACCACGCTACCCGCACGCCCCGTGACTTCTCCGGCTCCTTGCACGGCGGAAGCCGCGACATGGTTGGCAGTCCGCGCCGCACCGCGCGCCCTTGACGAGGCGTGTTTGCCGAGCGGCGGGAAACCGGTGTCCATCCCCGCATGAAGGGTGCCGAATGCGTCGGCCTGCTGGTCAGCCGTGCCGAGCGGGGTGCCGATCTGCATCCGGTTCGCGGCGCCGGCCGCACCCCTGACCACGCCTCCGACATTCACCTGGGCGATCGCGGGCATTGCAAACACGGCAGCGATCATCGTTGGGAGAATGAATTTGCGCATACTCTTCGACCTCATCGTCTGCAAGCGAAGATGTACGGAGCGGCGGAGTCATCGAGCCGCCCGGTACGCTGTCATCCTTCCCGGGTCACATCAACCTGCCCTGAATTGGCTGTCCATGCTTCACGTTTCGTACAGTTTGCGAGAACCCGACACGCCACGCCCCGGCATCCCGGCCGGGGCGTGTCTCGACACTCTGCGGGGCGGCAGGCAGGGTCTGCCTGTCGCGATATCAGCGGTGCCTGTGCGAATGCGTGCGGGTCTTGCCGTAGGCATGCGCGACATGACGGCCGTGGCTCGTGGTGGTCCTGCCGGTTCCTCCCGACAGCACCGAATTCGCGTGCGCCATGCCCTTGTTGGTATCGACCCGGTTCACCGCCTTGACGTTCGCCCGGACCGGGCCCCTGGCCTTGTCACGAGCCACGCTGCGGACGCTGGTGCCGACCGGCATGTCGTCGCTGCGCGCGGTGAACGCGGCATGCGATACCAGCGCGCCGTGTCCGAAAGCGCTGTTCATCGCGCCGGGCATGTGCATGCCGCCCATGCCGTTGCCGCGCGGACCGCCGGCCAGCGCCGTCAGGGGCAGGATGCCGAGGGTGACGAGAAGGGTCTTGACGAGGATCTTGCTGCTCATGATCGATCTCCTTGCTGGACAAACCGGATGTCGTCCTCCCGCGCCGACGAGACAGCTTGTATCCAGGCATGGAAATGCGGGCTGAATCCGGGCCTGGACGCGCAAGCGCCACGGCATCGCCTTGCGCGCGACTTTCACTCCTGATTCTCCGCTCCGACGTCGGGGAAAAGCGGCCTGCCTTCACTCGTCATCGCGGTGCGCGGTTCCGGAAGGCGTGGTCATCGACGCCGTTTTTCAACACACCGGAACAGCACACAAAAAAACGCCCCGGACGAGCCGGGGCGTTCAGTTCTGCCTGGCAATCCGGACAGGATTACTTGCCGGTGCCCGCGCTGGAAGCAGGAGCCGCGGACTCCGCCTTCTTGGCGTGGTGGTGCTTGCTGGCGTGATGATGGCGAGCGTGATGATGCGTGGTAGTGCTCGTCTTTTCCGTGTGGGTGGTCGATGTGTTCGACATCGGCGATTGGGTGGTTTCGCTGTTGGTCTGGGTGGTGGTGGTCTCGCTGCTGCTTGGCGGCGTGGTTTGCTGGGCAAAAGCCGGCAGGGCGAACGCCGCCGCAATCAGGGCGGGAAGAATCAGCTTACGCATGGAAATAGTCTCCTGGAATGAACGCGCGGACCGGGATCGGTCCACGCGACGTGCATCGTGAGCCAAAACGGCCCACTGGATGCTGAACGTCGCCGCGCACATTACCACCGAATCTCTTGCAATTCAGCCGGGGGTCGATTGACCGGCCGACGCGCATTCGCCATCCTGCCCGGCCGACGCGCAGTGCTAACGGAAACCCAACGCATGACACCCTCCACGCGCTACAACGCCGCCGACATCGAGGTGCTCTCGGGCCTTGAACCCGTGCGCCGTCGGCCGGGCATGTACACCGACACCAGCCGGCCGAACCATCTTGTCCAGGAAGTCGTGGACAACTCGGTGGACGAGGCGCTGGCCGGGCACGCCAGCACCATCGAGGTGACCGTGCACAAGGACGGCTCGGTCACCGTGGCCGACGACGGTCGCGGGATGCCGGTGGACACCCACCCCGAGGAAGGCCTGCCCGGCGTCGAACTGATCCTGACCCGCCTGCACGCCGGTGCCAAGTTTTCCGACCGCAACTACACCTTCGCCGGCGGCCTGCACGGCGTGGGCGTGTCGGTGGTGAACGCGCTGTCTTCCCACCTCGAGGTCGTGATCGACCGCGACGGCCACGAATACCGGATGCGCTTCAGGGACGGTGCGCCGGTCGGCAGGCTGGAAACGCTGGGCGAGGTGCCGAGGAAACGCACCGGTACCACGCTGCGTTTCCTGCCCGATCCGAAGTATTTCGATTCGCCCAGGATCTCGCTGCCGAAATTGAAACACCTGCTGCGCGCCAAGGCCGTGCTGTGCGCGGGCTTGACGGTGCGCCTGCACGACGAAGCCTCGGGCGAGCGTGACGAGTGGCGCTACGAGGACGGCCTTGCCGATTACCTGAAATCCGAACTGGGCGGCGCAGCGTGTCTGCCTCCGGACCTGTTCGTGCACCACACGCAGCGCGAGGACGGCGGGCTCGACGCCGCGTTCTGCTGGGTGCCGGAGGGCGAGCTGGTGCAGGAAAGCTACGTCAACCTGATCCCGACCGTGCAGGGCGGCACCCACGTCAACGGCCTGCGTTCGGGCCTCACCAACGCGGTCCGCGAATTCTGCGACCTGCGCAATCTGCTGCCGCGCGGCGTGAAGCTGGCGCCCGAGGACGTGTGGGAGCGCGTCGCCTTCGTGCTGAGCGTGAAGATGCGCGACCCGCAGTTCGCCGGCCAGACCAAGGAACGGCTGAGTTCCCGCGACGCCGCGGCGCTGACCGAGAACACGGTGCACGACGCGTTCTCGCTGTGGCTGAACCAGAACGTTGCCGCGGGCGAGGCCATCGCGCAGCTCGCGATCGAACGCGCGGCGGCGCGGATGAAGGCGGCGAAGCAAGTCGTCCGCAAGAAGATCACCCAGGGCCCCGCCCTGCCCGGCAAGCTGGCCGATTGCGCATCCAGCGATCCCGACCGCACGGAACTCTTCATCGTCGAAGGCGATTCCGCAGGCGGCAGCGCCAAGCAGGCCCGCGACAAGGATTATCAGGCGATCCTGCCGCTGCGCGGAAAGATATTGAATACATGGGAAGTGGAATCGGGTGCGGTGCTGGCATCCGAGGAGGTGCACAACCTCGCGATCGCGATCGGCTGCGATCCCGGCAAGGACGATCTCTCCGGCCTGCGCTACGGCAAGATCATCATCCTGGCCGACGCCGATTCCGACGGCCTGCACATCGCGACATTGCTGTCCGCGCTGTTCCTGCGCCATTTCCCCGCACTGGTGCGCGAAGGCCACGTGTTCGTCGCGATGCCGCCGCTGTTCCGGGTCGATGTCGGCAAACAGGTGTTCTACTGCCTCGACGAATCCGAGCGCGATGCGCTGCTGAAACGGATCGAACGGGAGAAAATCAGGGGCGCCGTCACGGTCACACGCTTCAAGGGCCTGGGTGAAATGAACCCGGCGCAATTGCGCGAATCGACCATCCACCCCGATACCCGCCGCCTCGTGCAGTTGACCGTGGACGACGGCACGGCGACCACGCAACTGCTGGACATGCTGCTGGCGAAGAAACGCGCCTCCGACCGTCGCACCTGGCTGGAAGAAAAAGGCGATCTGGCCTCGCTGGAGGTTTGACGTCCGCCCGTCTTCTCGCGGGCCTCTTCCCGAACCAGCAGAGATGTGGAGCGGCGTTGGCCGCCAAACGCGGCTCCGGTCGGGCCCGGCCGGCGCACGTCATCGGGGCAAGACACCGGTGCCGCTGCCGGCACCCGTCGGGCATGGCCGTCGCTGGGTGCATCCGACTGCCTGCCGCCTTCGTATCTGGGAGGTACGGCCATAAATCCGGCCCATCGTCGATGCCGGGGCATGGCGCGTACGTGATCGTATGGATCCCCATAGGAGGGCACCATGAAACCCACGAAGCGTTCCATCTCCAGACTTCTGCTGGGCGCGGCATTCGCGTCGATCTTTGCGATCGGGAGCGCCCATGGTCAGGCGCTGCAGCCAAACCAGACCCTGGGTTTTTCCAACGGCAAACTGGTCAAGTTCACGTACCAGCAGAATTACGATTGCGTCGATCAGCCGCGCGACGACCTCGATTACAACGGCATGGCGGCTCAATCGGACTCGGGTGAATTCCAGACACCCATATGTCAGGCCGGAATCCAGACCACGGTTGACCCGACCGGAAAGCGAGGCACGGATTTCTCGATCTTGTACGTGCTGGTCCCGATGTTCTCGCTCAACGACGACCAGAATCCGGATGATGCGATTCCCTGTCCACCCGAGGTCAGGTCGAGCACGCTGTGCGGCCGCGCGTTGGGCAACACCTTGATCAAGCTGTTCGGCGCCATCCCGGAGGCCTACAAGGCCAAACCGCTGGTCTCCACGGATTGCCCCAACCCCGGCTCGCCGCCGGGAACCTGCACGATGCACGCGTCCACGGTCGATCTCGGCAAGGTGCTGGTCGCGCTGGGCAAGCTGCCCGCCCCGGCGAAGAACATCTTTCTGCCCACGCCCAACCACAGCCACGTGATCGAGAACTCGCTGGCGAACACCAAGGCGATATGGTGGGAGGTGGTGCCGGTGCTGGTCACCGATCCGGCCGACTGGCCGAGCGAGGATGGCGGCATCAAGTCCGTCGCGGAGCTGAAGGAAGCGGAACGTGAGGGTGACGCCGTCCAGGTGCCTTCCAACTTCTTCCTGTTCTTCAGCTCGCACAAGATGGCGGGGATGCACTGACCCATCAACGACGAGTGCCGGGTATTCCGGCCTCGAAGACTTTGTGAAATCGGCAACCTCGTCGCGCAGCGGCTTTGTCGGCTGATCGCGAAGGAGAGCCAAATCCCGCGACGGTGGGCAGGAACCGATGCCCACCGCCGCGGGCTTCGTTGCGCGGGACCATGCAAAGACAAAAGGCACATACTCGCAACCCCGCAGTGCTTCCACCGTGGCAGCCCGCATGATCGTCGTTCATCACCTCGACAACTCACGTTCCCAGCGCGTGTTGTGGCTACTGGAAGAATTGGGCCTGCCCTACGAGATCAGGAAATACCGGCGCGACCCGGACACCCTGCTGGCGCCCGCCTCGTTGCGCGAGGTGCATCCGCTCGGCAAGTCGCCCGTGATCACCGACGAGGGTCGAACCATCGCCGAATCCGGCGCCATCATCGAATACGTGCTGGAACGTCATGGCCGGGGACGCCTGAGACCTGCGCCCGGAACGCCCGAGCGGTTGCGTTACACCTACTGGCTGCACTTCGCCGAGGGTTCGGCGATGCCGCCGTTGCTGCTGAAGCTGATCTTCGACGAGATTCCCGGGCGGCCGATGCCGTTCTTCGCAAGGCCCGTCGCACGCGGGATTTCCCGCAAGGTGCTGGATACCTTCGTGATGCCCAACCTGCAACGCCAACTGGATTTCATGGAAAACGAACTGGGCAAGAGCGAGTGGTTCGCCGGCCCCGCGTTTACCGCCGCCGACATCCAGATGAGTTTTCCGCTGGAAGCCGCGGCGCAACGCGCAGAACTCGACGCAAGCCGGCCGCGGCTGATGGCGTTCCTGCAACGCATCCACGCGCGGCCCGCCTACCGGCGTGCACTGGAACGCGGCGGTCCGTACACCTTCGCCAACGATTGACCCGCGGCCGGCGCAACACGCGGATTGCCTTGCGGCGGCGCCGCAATGCTGCAATGCTTGAGACATGGTTACCTCATCGGACGATGCCGCCGAACTCACCGGCCTGATGCGCGCCTGCGCGGACGGCGACCGTGCAGCCTTCGCGACGCTGTATCGGCGCACGTCGGACAAGCTGTTCGGCGTCTGCCTGCGCATGCTGCGCGAACGCGGCGAAGCCGAGGACGCGTTGCAGGACGTCTACACCAACGTCTGGCGACGCGCCGGCAGTTTCGACTCCGCGCGCGCGGCGGCGATGACCTGGCTGATCACGCTCGCCCGCAACCAGTGCATCGACCGGCTGCGCCGGCACCGCGAGGAACCCCTGGACGGTGCGGCCGCGCAACAAATCATCGACCCCGACCCCGATCCGCCTGCCCGCAGCCAGGCCAGCGAAGAACGCCGGCGCCTGGAACACTGCCTGGGCACGCTCGCGGATCAACAGCGCCAAATCGTGCGTGCAGCCTTTTTCAGCGGCGCCACGTATAACCAATTGGCGGACCGCCTCGGCGTGCCGCTGGCAACGATGAAAAGCTGGATCCGGCGCAGCCTGATCCGGCTGCGTACCTGCATGGAACAGACCGAAGCGAACCCGTGAACACGCCCCTCGACCAAGAGCCCGAAGATCTGCGTTACGCCGAATACGTGCTCGGCGTGCTCGACGCGGACGCGCGCGCGGCGGTCGAGCGCGAGATCGCCGCCGACCCGCACGCGGCGGCCGAAGTGGCGCGCTGGCAACGCTGCCTGCTGCCGATGGCCGAGGATATCCCCGCGACCGCGCCGCCCGCGCACGTATGGACCCGCATCGAAAGCGCGCTGGGCATGCAGCAGACCACGCGCCGTGAATCCACGCGGCCGGCGCGAGTCGGCTGGTGGTCCAACCTTGCGCTGTGGCGCGGCTTCGCGTTCGGCGCCGCCGCCGTGGCCGCGGCCTGCATCATCGCCCTGATCGTGTTGCCGCGCGCGACGGTGACGCCCGCGCCGGCCGTTGCCTACATGGCCTCGACGATCATGCAGACGGATGGCCAGGTCGGCTGGACCGCGACCATGGACCTCGCGCACGCGCGGATGGTGGTGGTGCCCGCCAAGCCGCAAAGCCTTCCTGCCGGCCGCGCGCCGGAACTGTGGCTGATTCCCGCCGGCCGGAAACCGATCGCGGTCGGCATGATCGCCGCCAGCGGACCAACCACGCTCGCACTGGACAAGGCCCTGGTCGCGCAACTCGGCCCGACGGCCGCGCTCGCGGTGTCGGTCGAACCGCCGGGCGGCTCGCCCACCGGCCAACCCACCGGCCCCGTGATCGCCAAGGGCGCAATCGGCGCCGCCGCACCGGGCAAACCGGTCGCGATGCTGTGGAATCCGGCGAACGGTCGCGACCACGCCTGAATCTCCCCGCGCGGCGATGAGACACGGGACGGGTCTGGCTGCGACGCGGCGTGCGCGGCGCACGCACGCATGCCCACCGCCAATGATTGGCGTGGCCTTGTCTGTCGCGAACGGCGGCACCGGATGCCCGGCGGCAACTTGCCGACAGGTGATTCCCGCATCGCCTGCTGCATCCAGTTCGACGGTGATCCGTACATGACTGTGCAGGGACTTGCCCGCGCAAACCCGGATCGACCCGTGAGACCTTCAACTTTGCTCTTCGCGTGCGCGATTGCCGTCGCGACTTCAATCGGTGTTGCCCACGCCCAACCGCCACCGGCGATTGGCACGAATGGCGCCTGCACGGCGCGCTCGGCATGGCGCTCTGCACCTACGCGCCGGATGGAACGACAGGAACCAGCCAATGCACCGGACCTTGCGCGGCCGTGTGGCCGCCATACCTCGCCGATGCCGTCCGTCCGTGCGATCACTCGCGCGGACGGCCGGCGAACATGAAAATACAGATTGAAAACTCCGATGATTTGAGGTCCTTTACCCCGGGAGAACTGCAATGCCGACGGAACTGATGTGGCTTGGCTGGTCGATCGTGTTGGGGCTCGTCTACGTGCTGGTCGCCGCCGCACTGGGCACCTGGCAGCGCGGCTTGAAGTGGAACGTGGGCAACCGGGACGGCGACCCGAAGCCGCTGACGGCAATGGCCGCACGCGCCCAACGCGCGAACCGCAATTTCCTGGAGACGTTCGCGTTTTTCGCCGCGGCCGCGCTGGCGGTCGTGCTGGCCCACAAGTCCGACGCGTGGTCGGCGATGGGCGCGCAGATTTATTTCTGGGCCCGCGTTGTCTATCTGCCCGTGTACGTCGTGGGCATTCCCTACCTGCGAACGCTGGTGTGGGCAGCCTCGCTCTGGGGCATCCTGCAATTGCTGGAAGCGCTGTTGTGAGGCATGCGCCGCATCGGAAACCTGCACGCGTGACTTCGACCTGACGATCGCCGCCGGCGATCCCGGTCAATCCGCCGCCCCTGCCTGCCGGGCGCCGGAATGCGCCCGGATGAAATCCAGCGTATCGCGCAATGCCGGCGAGCTGTGCCGCAGCGGGCGCGAAAACGACAGCAACAGGCGCACGTGGCCGATGCCCGCGTACATCTTCACCTCGACCGGTTCGTGCCGTGCCCGCATCCGTTGTGCCAGCGAGCGTGTGTTTTTCGGCTGCACGACATGATCGTCGGTGCCCTGCAGCAGCAGCATCGGCGGTTCATCGCCATCGACGAAGTTGATCGGCTGCGAACGCGCCTGCGCCTGCGGCGTGGCGCCGAACATCCCGATGAAGGCGGGTTCGGTCAGCGGCAGAAAACCGTAGGGACCGGCCAGGCCGATGAATCCCGCCAGTTGTCGCGGGCGCACGCCGACGCGGCGCAGCCAGTGCCCGTCGGTGGCCAGCAACGCGGCGATCTGCGCGCCTGCCGAATGCCCCATGAGAAACATCGTCTGCGGGTCGCCGCCGAAGTCGCGGGCTTGCGCATGCACCCACCCCACGGCATCGGCCGCATCGGTCATGAAGCCATCCATGCGCACCTGCGGATATTTTCGGTAATCCGGAATCGCGACCACCAGCCCGTGCCGTGCCAGCGTCTCGCCCATCCAGCGATACCACTGGCGCCGGCCGTCCTGCCAGCTGCCGCCGTAGAAGAACACCACCACCGGCAGGTCGTGCGCGGCTTGCGGTGCATAGATGTCCATCGCCAGGTGATGCGCGGTGTCGAACACGACATCCGCATGCACGTCGAGGCCGCGGTCACCCGAAGTGGCGTTGACGACATGGAACAGGGTGGTCTGGCAGGCACCGAGCAGCACGGCCAGCACCGCGGCAATCGCGGCCCGGGTCGGACCACGCGAGGCATGAAGCTGCGGGGGAAATCGCATGGTCTTCCGTGCGGGGGTGCGGAACTGCCCGAAACTACGATGGCCAGCGGCCGCCGGATGCAGCGGTGCCGCTGCAGGCATTGCGGAACGGACGGCCACCGCGGCGCCTTCGCAGCCTGCATCCGACCGGCCATGGCCTGCGTATCTGTCCTTGAACTCCAAGGACACCCCGCATGGGCATTTCCGCCAACCCGGTCCCGACATTCTCCGCCCGCAGCAGGTTGCGCCAGTGGTTCGACGCGGGCACGGCGGCTCCGCCGGACGACGACCCGCGCTCGGACCGCATCGACTGGCTGCGCGCATTGCCTTTCGCCGCGCTGCACGTGGCATGCCTCGGAATCCTGTGGGTGGGGGTTTCGCCGGTCGCGGTGATCGTTGCTGCCGGCCTGTACGCGATCCGGATGTTCGCACTGACCGGCTTCTACCACCGCTATTTCGCGCACCGGACATTTCGCGCCTCGCGCCGGGTGCAATTCGTGTTCGCGTTGATCGGCGCGGCCTGCGTGCAGCGCGGTCCGCTGTGGTGGGCGGCGCATCATCGCCACCACCATCGCCACGCCGATACCGAACTCGATCCGCACGCGCCGGGCGTGCATGGCTTCCTCTGGAGCCACATGGGCTGGTTCCTGACTCCGCGCGCGTTCCGCACCGATCTCGAACGCGTGCCGGACCTGGCGAAGTATCCGGAACTGCGCTGGCTCGACCGCTACGACGTCGCCGTTCCGGTCGCGCTGGCGATCGCGCTGTACGCGCTCGGCGTCCTGCTCCGGCACCTCGCGCCGCAGTGGCACACCGACGGCGCGCAGATGCTGGTGTGGGGGTTCTTCGTGTCGACGGCGGTGCTGTTCCATGCCACGGTCACGATCAACTCGCTGGCGCATCGCTGGGGCGCGCGTCGCTTCGACACCCGCGACGACAGCCGCAACAACGTGTGGCTGGCCCTGCTGACCTTCGGCGAAGGCTGGCACAACAACCATCATTTCTTCCCGGGCAGCGCGCGGCAGGGTTTCCGCTGGTGGGAAATCGACCTGACGTGGTACGGGCTGAAGCTGATGGCCCTCCTGGGGCTGGTGCACGACCTGAAACCCGTGCCCGCGTGGGTCCACGCCAGGGCGAGGCGCTGAGCCATGCGCATCGCCGTGATCGGATCGGGCATTGCGGGGCTCGCCTCGGCGTGGCTGCTGTCGCGCGTGCACGAGGTGACCTTGTTCGAGGCCAACGATTACCTCGGCGGCCACACCCATACGCACGACATCGTGCTGCACGGCCAGCATTACGCGGTGGACACCGGCTTTATCGTGCACAACCCGTCGCACTACCCCCTGCTCACGCGGTTCCTCGATGAACTCGGGGTGGCTTCGCAGCCGACCACCATGAGCTTTTCGGTCCGCAACGAAGCGACCGGACTGGAATACAACGCCACTTCGCTGGGCGGCCTGTTCTGCCAGCGGCGCAACCTCGTCTCGCGGCGCTTCCACGGCATGCTGCGCGACATCCTGCGCTTCTATCGCGAGGCGCCGGCGCTGCTGGACGGCGACGATCCGGGCCCCACCCTGGGCGAATATCTCGCTGCCCATCGCTACGGCGACGCCTTCCGCGACGAACACCTGGTGCCGATGGCGTCGGCGCTGTGGTCATCGCCTTCGCGGCAGATTCTCGATTTCCCCGCGCGCTATCTCGCCGCGTTCATGGCCAACCACCAGATGCTGCAGGTGCGCGGCCGGCCGGAATGGCGCGTGGTGCGCGGGGGCTCGGCGAGTTACGTGCGGGCGTTGCGTGCGCTCTGGGATGTCCATGAACGGCCGGGTTGCCCGGTGCATGCGCTGCACCGTGACGCCGCAGGCGTGGAAGTCAAGCACGCCGCGGGACGCGAGCGCTTCGATCACGCGGTGCTCGCCTGCCACAGCGATCAGGCGCTGGCGATGCTGGCCGACGCCAGCGAAGCCGAACGCGCCGTGCTTGGCGCGATCCCGTATCAGGAAAACGACGTGGTGCTGCACACCGACGCGCGCCTGCTGCCGCGCAAGCGCAAGGCGTGGGCGGCGTGGAACGCCGCGATCCCGCGCGAAGCCGGCGCCGCCTGCACGGTGAGCTACTGCATGAACCTGTTGCAGGGCCTCGACGCACCCGAACCGTTCGTGGTGACCTTGAACCGTACCGGAGCGATCGACCGCGCGAAGATCCTGCGGCGCATGCGCTACCACCATCCGGTCTACACCCACGCGGCCGTCGCGGCGCAACGCCGCAAGGCCGAGATCCAGGGCGTGCGCCGCACCTGGTTCGCGGGCGCGTACTGGGGTTTCGGCTTCCACGAAGACGGCATGCGCAGCGGCGTCGACGTGGCCCATGCGCTGGGCGGGCGCTGGCCGGCCACCGCCCGCGGCGCGCACTGGCTGGAGCGCGCGGCGTGACGGTGAAGCCCGCCAGCTGCGCGCTGCAACTCGCCAGCGCGGTGTACGAGGGCGAAGTGGTGCACCGCCGCCTCGCGCCGCATCCGCACGCCTTCCGTTACCGCATCGCGCAGCTGTACCTCGATCTCGATGAACTCGATCGCGTGTTCGACCGCCGCTGGCTGTGGTCCATCGATCGCCGCAACCTCGCCGAGTTCCGCCGCGCCGACTTCCTCGGGCCGCCCGGGCTTCCGCTGGCCGAAGCCGTGCGCCGGCGCGTCGAGGCCACGACCGGACGACGGCCGCAAGGGCCGATCCGCCTGCTGGCCCACCTGCGCTATGCCGGGGTGATCTTCAATCCCGTGAGTTTCTATTACTGCTACGCGCCCGACGGCAGCACGCTGGACACGATCGTCGCCGAGATCACCAACACGCCCTGGCTGGAGCGTCATGCCTACGTGCTGCCGCGCGCAACCGCGGCCACGCACGGGCGGATGCTGGGCTGGGGTTTCGACAAGGCCTTCCACGTTTCGCCGTTCATGCCGATGGACCGGCGTTACGACTGGCGCTTCAGCGAACCCGGTAACGACCTGTGCGTGCACATGGACGTGTTGCGCGACGGCCATCGCGAATTCGATGCATGGCTCAAGCTGGAACGGCGTCCGCTGACGGGCGCCGCGCTCGCGCGCGTGCTGTGGCGCTATCCGTTGATGACTACGCAGGTGATCGGCGCGATCTACTGGCAGGCGCTGCGCGTCAAGTTGAAAGGCAATCCCTTCCACGCTCACCCCGGGACAACGAGGCCGACATGAACGCCCGTGCCAACATCGAACCCCTCGCCCTGACGAACGCGCCGCGTGCACTCGACCGCTTCCTGCGCAAGCGCCTGCTCGCGCAACTGGTTGGCCTGCGCGGCGGCCGGCTGACCTTGCGCGACGCCGAAGGCGTGGTCGAACTCGGCACGGGCGCGGGTTCCGGCGCCAGCCTTGCGGTCGGCGTCGATGTGCTGGACCCCGCGTTCTACCGCGCCATCGCGGCCAACGGCAGCGTGGGTGCGGGCGAGGCGTACATGGACGGACACTGGCGCTGCACGGATCTGGTCGCGCTGGTGCGCCTGCTGGTGCGCAACCGCGAACGGCTGGATGGCATCGAGGGCGGCCTTGCGCGGATCGGTGGCCTGGCCTTGCGCAGCTGGCACGCGCTGAACCGCAACACCCGCGCCGGCAGCCGCCGCAACATCGCCGCGCACTACGACCTCGGCAACGATTTCTTCCGGCTGTTCCTGTCGCGTGACCTGATGTACTCGTCCGCGTACTGGGCCGCTGGCGACGATCTGGAAGCGGCCTCCACGCGCAAGCTGGAACGGATCTGCGAAAGGTTGCGATTGCAGCCCGAAGATCACGTGGTCGAGATCGGCACCGGCTGGGGCGGCTTCGCGCTGCATGCGGCACGGCACTTCGGCTGTCGCGTCACCACCACCACGATCTCCCAAGAGCAATACACGCTGGCCTGCCAGCGCATCGCCAAAGCCGACCTCGAGGACCGCGTGACGGTGCTGCTCAAGGATTACCGCGATCTCGAAGGGCAGTACGACAAGCTGGTCTCGATCGAGATGATCGAGGCGATCGGCGCGCAATACCTCGACACGTATTTCGCGCAACTCGGGCGGCTCCTGAAACCCGACGGCCTCGCGCTGGTGCAGGCCATCACCATCGAGGACCACCGCTACGCGCAGGCCCTGAAGACGGTGGATTTCATCAAGCGCTTCGTGTTCCCCGGCAGCTTCATTCCCTCGCTCACCTCGATGCTCGCCGCGAAGACGCGCGCTGGCGACCTCGGCCTCATCGCGATGGAGGATTTCGGCGATTCCTACGCGCGCACGCTGCATGCATGGCGCGTATGTTTCCTCAATCACCTGCCTGAGGTGCGCGCGCAAGGCTTCGACGAACGTTTCATCCGGATGTGGGAGTTCTATCTGGCCTATTGCGAAGGCGGTTTCCGCGAGCGCTCGATCGGCGTTGCGCACCTGCTGTTCGCGAAGCCGGGCTGGCGGCACGCAGGGACGCGGGCCGCATGAACTTCTGGCTGACCTTCGCCGGCTACGAAGCCGCGTGGTTCGCGGCGGTGATCGGGGCCGGGCGCGGTCTCGCGTGGCCGGGTGTCGCCGCCACCGCGCTGTTCGCGGCATGGCGGCTCGGCGTATCGAGGCATCGCGGGCTGGAACTGTCCCTCGCCGGCGTGGCGCTGGCGATCGGCCTGCTGTTCGACGCCGTGCTGGCGTGGGCGGACGTGGCGCACTACGCGGCGCCGTGGCCCTCGCCGCTAGCGCCGGCCTGGCTGACGGCATTGTGGGTGGCGTTCGCGTTCACCATCGTGCCGCTGTTCGGTTATCTGCATGAACGGCTTGCGCTCGCCGCCGCCTTCGGCGCGATCGGCGGGCCCCTCGCCTATCTCGGCGCCGCGCACGGCTGGCAGGCCGTCGCCCTGCCGGCACCAGCCTGGCATGGACTGGCCACGCTCGCCGTCGGCTGGGGCATCACGCTGCCGCTGTTGTGCGGGTTGGCCCGCCGGGGTTTGCGCCGGCACGCCGCCGTGGTGGCTGGCACAGGGAGCGCCGCATGAACGCGTGGTCCGTGCTGCTGCTCGTGTGGCTGCTGGCGGCGACGATGATGATCTTCGGCTGGCGCTGGCAACGCGCGCACGCGAACGCCGGCATCGTGGACGTGCTGTGGAGCGCGGGTCTCGGCGGGGCGGCGGTGCTGTTCGCACTCCTGGGCGAAGGCGCCGCCGCGCCGCGGCTGGCGCTGGCCGTGCTCGGCGGCGCTTGGGGTGCGCGGCTGGCATCGCATCTGTGGTCGCGGGTGCGGCGCGAAGGCGAGGACGGCCGCTACCGCGCACTGCGCGGACGCTGGCACGGCGACCAGCGCAAGTTGTTCGCAATGTTCCAGTTGCAGGCCTTGCTGATCGCCTTGTTCGCGCTGCCGTTCCTCGCGGTCGCGGGGAATCCGCGCGTCGTGCCGGCTGCACTGATGGCGGCCGTGGCGATCTGGTTGATGGCGGTTGCCGGCGAAACGCTCGCCGATCGCCAGCTCGCGCGCTTCCGCGCCGATCCGGCCAACCTCGGCCGCACTTGCCGCAGCGGGCTGTGGCGCTGTTCGCGCCATCCGAATTATTTCTTCGAGTGGCTGCACTGGTTCGCCTACGCGGTGCTGGCGATCGGCGCGCCGCTGTGGTGGCTGGCGTGGAGCGGTCCGCTGGTGATGTACGTGTTCCTGCGCTACCTCTCCGGCATTCCCTTCACCGAGGCGCATGCGCTCGAGAATCGCGGCGACGATTACCGCGCCTACCAGCGCTCGACGCCGATGCTGTTCCCGTGGTTCCCGAAATCCAGCGACGATGCAACGAGGAGCGTGTCATGAACACGATGGTCATCGAGGCCGGGCAACTACCGCAGGAGCGGCCCGCGCCGGGCCTGCTGGGACTGGCCGAACGCGGCCTGCTGCCCGATGCATTGATCCGCCGCGGCATCCGCAACCTGTGCGCCGCACGCCTGCGCGAGGAACACGCCGGCGGTCCGGCCGCGCAGGCGGCGCGGCACGCCCGCCGCATCGAGATGCTGCGCAGCAGTCCCGTGGCGATCGAGACCGACACCGTCAACGCCCAGCACTACGAATTGCCGACGGAATTCTTCCGGCTGTGCCTGGGGCCGCGGCTGAAGTATTCGAGCTGCTGGTTCCCGCGCGGCGACGAAACCCTAGCCCAAGCCGAGGACGCCATGCTGGCGCTGTACGGCGAGCGCGCCCAGCTCGCGAACGGCCAGCACATCCTGGAACTCGGCTGCGGTTGGGGCTCGCTGACGCTGTGGATGGCCGAGCATTATCCGTCGGCGCGCATCACCGCGGTGTCGTATTCGACCAGCCAGCGCCAATTCATCGAGGAAGAGTGTTTCAAGCGCGGCATCTCGAACGTGCACGTCGTCACCTGCGACGTGAACGTGCTGGACCTTCCGCCCGGACAATTCGACCGCTGCGTGTCGATCGAGATGTTCGAACACATGCGCAACTACCAGACCCTGATGCGGCGCATCGCGGGCTGGCTGGCGCCGGGCGGCAAGCTGTTCGTGCACATCTTCGCGCACCGCACGCTGCTGTATCCGTTCGAGACCGAAGGCGCGGACAACTGGATGGGCAGGCACTTCTTCACCGGCGGCCTGATGCCCTCGACGGACACCCTGTTGCACTTCCAGAACGAACTGCACATCGAACAACGATGGTTGGTCGACGGCAGCCATTACCAGAAGAGCGCCAACCTGTGGCTGCAACGCCAGGACGCACAACGCGACGAAGTGATGGACGTGCTGCGTGGAGCCTATGGCGATGCCGCGCCGCTGTGGTTCCAGCGCTGGCGGATGTTCTGGATGTCCTGCGCGGAACTGTTCGGCTACGCCGGTGGCCGCGAATGGATGGTCGCGCACTACCGGTTCGCGCGGGCGTGAGCCTGGGTTCTTTTGCCATTGGAAGAACACGCATGCGGCATTTCCGCCATGGGCTGCTTGTCCTCGTGCTGGGCATCATGTCCGCCGCCGCCTTTGCTTCCTCGTTGCCGCCGATCCAGCCGGTCGCGCACGTGGACCTGCCGCGTTTCATGGGCAAGTGGTATCTGATCGCGACGATTCCGACGAGCTACGGCAGGAATGCCTGCAACGCCGTCGAGACCTATACGCTGCAACCGGACGGCAACATCCACACCACTTTCAGCTTCCACGATGGCGCGTTCGAAGGTCCCTTCGAGCACATCGAGTCCACCGGCTACGTCAAGGCCGGCACCGGCAACGCTGTCTGGGGCGTGGCGCTGTTCTGGCCGTTCAAGCTGCAATACATCGTCGCCTACCTGAAGCCCGACTACAGCCAGATGATCGTGGCCCGCGACAAGCGCGATTACGTGTGGGTGTTCGCGCGCACGCCGCAGATCCCGCAAGACGATTACGAACGACTCGTTGCGCGTGTGCGCGCACTGGGTTATCCGCTGGCGAAACTGCGCAAGGTGCCGCAACGCTGGCCGCAGCCGGCGGCGACAACAGCAGGCGGCGGCTGAACGGAAGGGTGACGCCGTGCATCCACGAGACGGCATGCGACGTATCTACGGGTGCTTCCGAATCGTGAAGTCAATCCGAACAGGAGATATCGCATGAAAATTCGCATTTCACCACGCGCACTGGCGCTCGGCATGTCGCTGGCGCTGGCCGCCGGCACGCTGCCCGCCTTCGCGCAGATGTCGGGCGGCATGGGCTCGATGGGTTCCGAGGGCACCGTGATGGTCGGCGGCGCGGCCATGTATCCGTCGCGCAACATCATCCAGAACGCGGTCCATTCGAAGGACCACACCACGCTGGTCGCGGCGGTGAAGGCCGCGGGCCTCGTCAAGACGCTGGAAGGCCCCGGTCCGTTCACCGTGTTCGCACCCACCAACGAAGCCTTCGCCGCGTTGCCGGCCGGTACGGTCGACACTCTGCTGAAGCCGGAGAACAAGGCCGAGCTGACCAAGATCCTGACCTACCACGTGGTGCCGGGCCGCTATACCAGCGCCGAACTCGCCGCCGACGCGGCGAAGAACGGCGGCACGGTCAGCCTGAAGACCGTCGAGGGCGATTCGATCACCATCGGCAAGGACGACATGGGCGGCTGGACCGTCACCGACGACAAGGGTAACGTCGCGCACATCACCATCCCCGATGTGATGCAGTCCAACGGCGTGATCTTCGTGATCGACAAGGTGTTGATGCCGTAGGTTTCGGGCTCGTCCGTGAACGCGAAAGTCAAAAGCGGAGGTCCTTGTCCGCGCTTCCCGGCACGGCAGCAATCACCGCCCCGGCCTGCAACCGGGGCGGCTTTTTCCGGTGCCGCTCAAGGTGCCCGAAGGAAACTCTGATTTATCAGAGTTTCCAGGCGGCACAGGGACGTGCTGCCCGCAAATCAAGCACGCATTGGCTGCACGTGCTTGATTTGCGAAGCCGAATTCGGGCGTGTACCGAATTCGGCGTGCTCTGGCAAATCCTGGATGGATTTGTTCAGAGCTTCCGTGACCATGCAAGCGGCATTCCGCGCACGTCACGGTGGTAAGCTCGTTTCCGTCATTGCCGCGTCTCCGCGATCGTCATGCCGCTCTTCCCGCCCTTCAACCTGCAACGCTGGATCGACGAACACCGGCACCTGCTGAAGCCGCCGGTGGGCAACAAGTGCATCGTGGACGGCGACTTCATCATCATGATCGTGGGCGGTCCGAATGCCCGCAGCGACTATCACTGGGACGAGGCCCCGGAATTCTTCCATCAACTCGAAGGCGAGATGGTGCTGCGCGTGCAGGACGAGGGACGGCGCCGCGACATCCCGATCCGCGCCGGCGAGATCTTTTATCTTCCGCCGCGCGTGCCGCATTCGCCGCAGAGGATGCCGGATTCGATCGGCCTGGTGATCGAGCGCCGCCGCCTGCCGCACGAGAAGGACGGCCTGTTGTGGTTCTGCGAAAAGTGCAACCACAGGCTCTACGAGGAGTACTTCGTGCTCGAGAGCATCGAGAAGGATTTCCCGCCGGTGTTCGAGCGCTATTACGGCTCGCTGGACGCGCGTACCTGCAAACGATGCGGCCATGTCGATCAACCGCCGGGCAGACACCGCGACAAATGACCTGACTCTGGTCATTCCGGACACTGCCCCGGAATGACGACACCGGATTTTGTTGCACGACCAAACACGAACGCTCGCATCGCCGGCACAATGCGCGCATGAGTCTGGCCGCGCGGCTGCAACATCGTCCCTTGCTGCATGTCCTGGTGCAGACCCAGCGCCGCGACGTGCCGTGGCCGGTGGCGCTGCGCAACACCGCCGCAATCGTGCTGCCGCTCGCCGCCGGCGCGGCGACCAATCACCTCGCCGCGGGCCTGGGCATTTCGGCCGGCGCGCTGAACACCATGTTCGCCGACCAGCCCGGCCCGTACCGGCTGCGCCTGCAGCGGATGCTGCTGACCGCGCTGGCCGCTGGCGTCGCCGCGTTCGCGGGTTCGATCCTCGGACAATGGCCGGCGGCGTTGCTGGTCGCGCTCGCGCTGTGGGGCTTCGCGGCGGCGCTGCTGGTCGCGATCGGTCCGAACGCAAGCCGTGCCGGACTGATCAGCATGATCCTGCTGGTGGTGCTGGGTGCGGAACCGCAACCCGCGGTGCACGCGCTGCCCGCGGCGCTGCTGATTTTCGCCGGCGGCGTGCTGCAGACGCTGTTCGCGATCGCCGCCTGGCCGTTGCAGCGCTACCGGCCGGAGCGGATGGCGCTGGCGGACGCGCTGCGGGGGCTGGCGGGGGTCGCCCGGGAAACGGTGACGCCGGGTCATTCGATCCCGCTGCCGCCCTCGCTCAACGACCTGCAAACGCTGCTGCTGGGCAACGGGCGTGCGAGCGGCCCCGCGGTGGAAGCGTTCCGGGTGCTGGCCGAACTGGCCGAGCGCATCCGGATCGAACTGCTGGCGCTGGCCGACCTGCAATCGACGTGTACCTCGGCGCCGCTGCGCGACGCCATCGGCGCGGTGCGCCGCGCCGCCTCGGACGTGCTGGACGCGCTGGCCGATTCGTTGCAGCAGGCCGCACCGCCGCAGGCCCGGGCGGCGCTCGCCGCGTACGCCGCAGCCGCGGCGCCGTTCGAAAGACCCGGCGGCATGGATGCCGACGAATCGATCCCGGCATCCATCGCCGCCGCGCGCGTGGCCGCGCTGGGCGGACAGTTGCGTGCGGCCGCGCGCAATGCGGACGCTGCCGGCAGCCGCGGCGAGATCCGCGCGCAGGCGGCCGAATTCCGCCTGCCGCGCGCGCTGCGCCCTGCCAATCCCTTCGAGATCCTGCGCGCCAACCTGCGCCTGTCCTCGCCCGCGTTCCGTCATGCGATCCGCTGCGGCGTGTGCCTCGCGATCGCACTGGCGCTGTCGCACGTGCTGCCGCTGTCGCGCGGCTACTGGATGCCGATGACGGTCGCGATCGTGCTGAAACCCGACTTCGGCGCGACCTGGCGTTACGGCCTGCTGCGCATCGCCGGCACGCTGGGCGGCCTGTTCCTCACCACCCTGATCCTGCACTTCTGGCCGGGCGGTTTCTGGCAGGCGCTGCTGCTGATGACCGTGCTGTGCTTCGCCTACCGCGAACTCGCCACGGTGCACTACGGCATCGCGGTGGTGTGCCTGACCGGCTTGGTGGTGATCCTGCTGTCGTTCTACGGCATTCCCCCGGAAACCTCCGTGCATGCCCGCGCGGTGGACACGGTGCTGGGCAGCATGCTGGCGTTGCTGGCCTATCTGGTCTGGCCGACCTGGGAACGCGGACGCGAGCGCGCGGTGCTGGCCGGCATGCTGGATGCGTATCGCGATTACCTTGCCGGCGTGCTGCACGGCAACCCGCGCGCACGTTTCGAGGCACGCATCGCGGCGCGCGCCGCGCGCAGCGCCGCGCAGGCCTCGCTGGACCGCCTGCGCCAGGAACCGGCCGGCCGCGACCGGCTGGCGCGCGCGCAGACGCTGGTCGCGAACGCCAACCGTTTCATGCGCGCGGCGATGGCGCTGGAAGCGGCACGCACCGACGCCGAGCCGCCATCCTTCCCCGCACTGGACGACTTTGCCCGGCACTGCGGGGAAGCACTGCGCGAATGCGCACAGGCGCTGCGCGATGCACGCGCGCCCGCCACGGGCGACTGGCGGTTGCGCGAGCGCCAGAAGGCGCTCGCTTCCGCGCTCGAGCGCCAAGGCGACCTGCCGCCCGCCTACGCCGCCGCGCTGCTGGACGCCAGCGACCGGATCGTCGACGCGATCGACAGCGTGGCGCACGTGCTGGCGCAAGGCGCCCACCCGGGCTGATCGCGGCGCCGGAGCCACGGCGTTTCCCGCCGGCCGGCTGCGCGCAGCCTCCCGTCCGCAGCTCCGTGCTCCCTTGCTTCTATACTGCCCGCATGCTCAAGATCGATGTCCACGCCCACATCCTGCCGCCGGAATGGCCCAACCTCGCCGAAAAATACGGCGACAAGCGCTTTCCGGTGATGGTGTGCTCGGACGGTCAGCACCGCATCTACAAGGACGGCAAGTTCTTCCGCGAGGTATGGCGGAACGCCTTCGACCCCGAATGCCGGATCGAGGAATACAAACGGCTGGGCGTGGACGTGCAGGTGATCTCGACGGTGCCGGTGCTGTTCTCGTACTGGGCCAAGCCCAACCAGGCGCAGGAACTGCACCGCCATCTCAACGAGCACACCGCGGAAATCTGCCGCAAATATCCGGAACACTACGCCGGCATCGGCACGGTGCCGCTGCAATCGCCGCGCCTCGCGATCGAGGAGCTGGAGTACTGCATCGAGCAGCTGGGCCTGCAGGGCGTGCAGATCGGTTCGCACGTCAACGACTGGAACCTCGACGCGCCGGATCTGTTCCCGTTTTTCCAGGCCGCCGCCGACCTCGGCGCCGCGATCCTGATCCATCCGTGGGACATGATGGGCCGCGAGACGATGCCGAAGTACTGGCTGCCCTGGCTGGTCGGGATGCCGGCCGAACAGTCGCGTGCGGCGTGCTGCCTGATCTTCGGCGGCGTGCTGGAACGCCTGCCCTCGCTGCGCGTCGCGTTCGCACACGGCGGCGGCTCGTTTCCCTACACCATCGGCCGGATCGAGCACGGCTTCCGGATGCGTCCCGACCTGGTCGCTACCGACAACGCGCGCAACCCGCGCGAATACTTCAAGCGTCTCTATTTCGATTCCTGCGTGCACGATCCGCAAGCGCTGCGCTATCTTCTGGATGTGGCCGGCGACGACCGCGTGATGCTGGGCACCGACTATCCGTTTCCGCTGGGCGAGCAGCAACCCGGCAGCGGCATCGATGCACTGAAACTCGATCAACGCCAGCGCGCGCGGCTGTTCCACGGCACGGCGCTGGAATGGCTGGACCTCAAGGCACAACGATTCACCAACCGCGCGGAGACCCCATGAACCGCAACACCGGATTGACACTTGCATGCATCGGCGCGCTCGCGGCCTGCGCGCTGGCACCCGCCGCGGTCGCGGCCGACTATTCGCTGGCCGGCGGTGCGGTGAAATTCTCCGCACCCGATGCGTGGCCGATGATCATGGAAAAGCAGGACGGCCCGCGCCAGTTCGTGGTGCTGCAGGTGAAGAATCCCGGGCCCGGCGGCGACGAATCGCTGGCGCGGATCAGCGTGACCGTGCAGCAGGTGGACGGCCTGCAGGGCTTCCAGCAATTCCTCAACGACAGCACCGCGCACGCGCGCAAGCTGCCCGGCTATCGCGCCGATGAAAGCATGCCGGTGTCGTCCAGCCTGCGCTACACCGCCATCGAGAACCGCCAGAAGAACGCGTACACCGAGAACTACGCGTACCGCAGCAACCTCGCCATCCAGGTGCGCTGCATCCGTCCGGTCGAGGCGCCCGCGGACTGGCGCGCGACGTTCGACGCCGGATGCCAGGCGATCACCACCGCGATCCAGCATTGACGATGACGGCAGCCACGGACTTCCGCGCCGACGCGGAATGGGCACGCGCGCAGGACAGGGCCGATCCGCTGCGTGGCTTCCGCGACGAGTTCCTGATTCCGCCGCACGGCGACGTCGGGCAGGTTTATCTGTGCGGCAATTCGCTGGGTCTGCAGCCGCGCGGCGTCCGGCAGGCACTGCTCGACGAACTGGACGACTGGGCGCGGCTCGCGGTCGAGGGTCACCTGCACGCACGCCACCCGTGGCTGCCCTATCACCGCGAAGTGCGCGACGGTCTCACCGCAGTCGTGGGCGCGGAACCTTCCGAAGTCGTGGCGATGAATTCGCTGACGGTGAACCTGCACCTGCTGCTGGTCAGCTTCTATCGCCCGACCCGCGAGCGCCACGCGATCCTGATCGAGCGCGGTGCGTTCCCTTCCGACCGCGACCTCGCCGCCTCGCAGATCCGCTTCCACGGCTACGACCCGCGCGAAGCGCTGATCGAACTTGACGCCGACGAACCGGGCGGCACGATTTCGATGACGGCGATCGAACGTGCGCTGGCCGAACACGGAGGGCGCGTCGCGCTGGTGCTGTGGCCCGGCGTGCAATACCTGACCGGGCAGGCATTCGACATCGCCGCGATCACGAAGCTGGCGCACGCACGGGGATGCGTGGCCGGTTTCGACCTCGCGCACGCCGCCGGCAACATCGACCTCGCGCTGCACGATTCCGGCTGCGACTTCGCTGCCTGGTGCTCGTACAAGTATCTGAACTCCGGGCCAGGTGCGGTGGCCGGCGCGTTCGTGCACGCACGTCATGCACGCGAGACATTGCCGCGCTTCGAGGGCTGGTGGGGCCGCAACGAGGCAACCCGCTTCGAGATGCGTCCGGAATTCGACGCCGCACCCGGCGCGGATGCGTGGCAGTTGTCCAATCCGCCGATCCTGGCGCTGGCACCGCTGCGCGTGTCGCTGGAACTGTTCACGCGCGCCGGCATGCGCGCACTGCGCGCGAAGTCCCTGCGCCTGAGCGGTTACCTGGAATGGCTGATCCGCACCCACCTTGGCGACGTGCTGGAAATCCTGACGCCCGAAGAACCGGAACGCCGGGGCGCGCAGTTGTCGGTACGCGTGCGCGCGGGGCGCGAAGCCGGCCGTTCGCTGTTCGAATACCTGACCGCGCACGGCGTGCTGGGCGACTGGCGCGAACCCGACGTGATGCGCATCAGTCCCGCGCCGCTCTACAACCGTTTCGAGGACTGCTTCGCGCTGGCGGAGGCGGTGCGGGCGTGGCGCGCGCAAACTTGACATATCTTATCGTTTACTTATATTAGACCGTGAACACGATCCTGTGGACCATCAAGGCCGCGCGTCAATTGCGCAAATTGCCGCGGCGTGCACAGATCGAAATTCGCGACGGCGTACAGGAACAGCTTTCGCGCTTCCCGAAGTGCAGCGGCGTCAAGGCACTGACCAATCACGTTTGCGGCTACCGGCTGCGCGTGGGTCGTTACCGGGTGCTGTTCGACTTCGACGGCAACGTGCGGGTGGTCAGCATCCAGGAAGCAAGGAAACGCGATGAGCGCACTTACTGAAATCCAGACCATCAAGGACATCAACGGCAAGCCCGCATTCGTGGTGTTGCCGTATGACGTGTATCTGCGCCGTTTCGCCGGCGAGGAGGCATTGATCCCCCACGAAGTGGTCAGTGCCACCGTGGATGGCGCGACACCCATGAAAGCGTGGCGCGAACATCTGCGCCTAACCCAGTCGCAGATCGCCAAGCGTTTGAAGATCACGCAGGCGGCCTATGCGCAGATGGAAGGCGCCGCGCACCCGCGCAAGACCACGCTGGAGCGTGTTGCGCGTGCGATGCGGATTTCTCCGGAACAACTGGACTTTTGACCTGCGCCTTGTATCACCTGTCCGGCAAGAGTCGGGGAGCGGCATGGGGAAATACGATCATCTCGAGCGCGACGCGCTGATCCGGCTGCTGGAGCGGCGCGACGCCGAACGCCAGTTGGGGCTGGTGCGGGAGCGCGAGGAACTCGATCCGGAGACCGCGCTCAACGCCGATTTCGTCGCGCTCGAGCGGATGCGCTGGGTCCCATGAAGAGCCGGCCCGTGGAGCGAGGCGAGGTCACGATCATCGGCGCCGGCCTGGTCGGCTCGCTGCTGGCCACGCTGCTGGCGCAACGCGGTTTCGCGGTGGAAGTGTTCGAGCGCAGGCCCGATCCGCGCGTGCACGGCTTTCTGGGCGGCCGCTCGATCAACCTCGCATTGGCCGAACGCGGGCTCAATGCATTGCGCGTGGCGGGCCTCGCCGACGCCGTGCTGGCGCAGGCGGTGATGATGCGCGGGCGGATGGTGCACGCGATCGACGGTTCGACTAACTTACAGCGCTACGGCCTCGACGATTCCGAAGTGATCCGCTCGGTGTCGCGCGGCGGCCTGAATATCCTGCTGCTGGACGCAGCCGAACGTGCGGGCTCCAAGCTGCACTTCGATGCCGCGTTGACGGCTGTCGATTTCGCACGAGGGATGATCACGCTTTCCGATCATGCCGCCACAATGCGCAGTCACGCTGCACACATGCTGCTGGGCTGCGACGGCGCGGGTTCGGCGCTGCGTGCGGCGATGATGAAGGAAACCGGTCTCGGCGAACGGGTCGAGCCGCTGGGGCATGGTTACAGGGAACTCGAAATTCCGGCCGTCTCACCATCGCGGGCACCGGACAACATTTCCATCCCTGGCACCGGATCGCGGCCGACAGCCGATCGTTTCGCCATCGAACCGCACGCCCTGCATATCTGGCCGCGCGGCCATTACATGTGCATCGCACTGCCCAACGCGGAAGGCAATTTCACCGTCACGCTGTTCCTGCCCAACGATGGCCCGCATCCCAGTTTCGCCACGCTGCCGGATGCGGAATCGGCGCGCGCATTTTTCACGGAACAATTCGCCGACGCGCTGGCGCTGATGCCGGCCTTCGACGAGGACTGGAACGCGCACCCGGTCGGGCAATTGGCGACGCTGTATCTGGACCGCTGGCATCTGGGCGGACGCGCGGTGCTGCTGGGCGACGCCGCGCACGCCATCGTGCCGTTCCACGGCCAGGGCATGAATGCGGGCTTCGAGGATGCCGTCGAACTCGCGAACCTGCTGGACGAGCGGCCGGACGACCCCGAGTCCGTGTTCGCGCGTTTCCAGCAACAGCGCAAACCCGACACCGACGCGATCGCGGCGATGTCGCTCGGAAACTACATCGAGATGCGCGACGGCGTGGCCGATCCGCACTACCTCTTGAAACGCGAGCTGGCCGCGGCATTGACCGAACGCGCGTCCGCGCATTTCATGTCACGTTACCGGATGGTCAGCTTCACCTCGCTACCTTACGCGTACTGCCTGCAACGCGACCGCGAGCAGACCGCGTTGATGGAATCGCTGCTGCGGGGCCGCACCCGGATCGACGAGGTCGATCTCGACGCCGCTGCCGCGCGTGTCCGGGCGGAACTGCCGCCCCTGCCCCCGCTCGATTGAGTGTTCGCATGTCCCTGCCCGAATCGATCCGCCGCGCGTGGACCGACACCGACTATCGCGTACGCCTGCCACGGGGCGGCCATGCCAGCATCCGTTGCGGGAAGCCGCTGCCCCCCGCCCTGCACGTATCGCTGGCTCACGGCGCGAAGACGTGGGGCTACCTGACTGCGTGGAATCCGGCTTCGGTCGCCATGCCGCGCAAGGTCAACCGCGAGCGCCAGCGCTGCCTGCGTGACGCGCTGCGGGCGCTGGGTCTGACCTTTTGCGCCGGCATCGGCGTCGGCCCCGGTGACTGGCGCGAACCCAGCCTGTTCGTGCCGGGCATCGACTTCGAAACCCTCGACCGGCTGGCGCGGCAATTCGGCCAGGCCGGTGTGGTACGCGGCACCGCCGGCGGCATCGCCGAACTGCACGAATTGGTGTGAAAGCCTGCCTGCTGCGCCGCCGCTTGCTCCGGGGCAGATGAAATTATTTTCGCAATCGCCGCGGCAATTCGCACCGTTTGGTGCCTACCTCACCGTTCCGCGCCCGCTCGGCAAGCGCCGAAACAGACATTACGGTATCCCCACGCGGCATTTCCGGTCCGCGAGGGAGGTCAACCATGCGCAAGTCATTCGTGGTGTGCGCCGTCCTGCTGCCGGCGATCGCGCTCGCCGCCGCCGGCCACGGCATCGCCTGGCCCGAGGGTTATCGGCACTGGACCCACGTCAAATCGATGGTGATCGAACCGGGCCATCCGCTGTACGCGCAGTTCGGCGGCATCCACCATCTGTACGCCAACGATCGCGCGATGCAGGGTTATCGCACCGGCAGGTTTCCGGACGGCGCCGAAATCGTGTTCGACCTGCTGGAAGCCGATTCCGCCGGCCACGCGGTCACCGAGGGTCCGCGCAAGTTCATCGGCGTGATGCGGCACGACAGCCGGCGCTACGCCGCGACCGGCGGCTGGGGCTTCGAGGCGTTCAAGGGAGACAGCCACGATCAGCGGTTGGTGAACGGCAACGCCGCGACCGCCTGTTTTTCCTGCCACGCCTCGCAGAAGGCGCACGATTACGTGTTCAGCCGTTACCGGCCGTGATCGACGGCGGGGGCGCGAACGGCGGTTGACCGCGGCGCGGGATGTCCTGCCCGCGGCCGGCCCGGAGCATGGACAGCGCCGGCGCGGCGCTGGGACAATGACCGGCCGCGATCATGAACACGTCCCCCGCCACCGTCGCGCCCCTGCTGGAGGCGCACCGTCTTGCGTTCGCGCGCAACGACGAGCCCGTGTTCGGCCCGCTGGATTTCGCGCTGGCGCGCGGCGAAACGCTGCTGGTCGAAGGCGACAACGGCTCGGGCAAGACCACCCTGCTGCGGGTGCTGGCGGGGATGCTGCCGGCCAGCGAAGGCGAGATCCGCTTCGGGGGCATGCCGGCGTCGAATGACGCACGCAATGGACAGATGGTGTTTCTCGGTCATCGCTCCGGGATGAACGAGGCGCTGAGCGCGCGCGAGAACCTCGCCTTTCTGGCGGGCCTGTACGGCACGCGCGAGGGGGCGACGATCGGATCGGTGATGCAGGAAGTCGGGCTGGCGGCGTGGATCGACGAGCCGGTGGGCACGCTGTCGGCCGGACAGAAAAAACGCGCCGCGCTGGCGCGATTGCTGTTGCTGCCGGGTGACCTGTGGCTGCTGGACGAACCCTACGCCAACCTCGACCGTCACGGCATCGACCTGGTCAACGCCCTGATCGCGGCGCACTGCATGCGCGGCGGCGCGGTGCTGCTGACCAGTCACGGTGCCGTGCGTTTCGCCGATCCGCACGCGCGGCATATCCATCTGGCGGCGTAGAAGCCAGGGCACCCTCCGCAAATGGACGCGAATCAACGCAAATCGACAAGACAAGCGCCGCGCTCTCGTTGGCGTTCATTTGCTTTCATGGGTGGACCGAAATCTTTCCGATGATCACCGTCGCCCAGCCATTTGCCGATTCGTCGCCCGCCATCATGACGGCGCGACCCGGCGCCTGGCGCGCCTGCCTTGCGCTGCTGCGCCGCGATTTCCTGCTGGCGTGGCGGCGGCGCGGCGAGTTGTTCCTGCCGTTGCTGTACGCGGTGATCGTGGCGGCGCTGTTTCCCTTCGCGCTGGGCCCCGAACCGCAACTGCTGGCGCGGATTGCGGGCGGCGTGCTGCTGGTGATCGTGGTGCTGGCGATGCTGCCCGCGCTGGAATCGATGTTCCGCACCGACCTCGAGGACGGCACGCTGGAACAATGGCTGCTGGCGCCGCAGCCGCTGGCGTTGCTGGCGCTGACACGGGTCGCCGCGCACTGGATCACCACCGTGCTGCCGCTGATCGTGGTGATGCCGCTGCTGGGCGCGCTGCTGAACCTGCCCTGGGACGTGCTGCCGGTGTTGATCGTGGCGCTGCTGCTGGCGACGCCGCTGCTGGCCCTGCTGGGCGCGGTGCTGTCGGCGCTGACCGCCGGCGCGCGCCGCTCTGGTATCCTGCTGGCCCTGATGCTGCTGCCGCTGGCGGTGCCGGTGGTGATCTTCGCCGCCGGGGCGATCGCCGCGGCGCAGGCCGGATTGCCGTATCTCGCCCCGCTGTCGTGGCTGGCCGCGGCACTGGTGCTGGCGGTCGTGCTGGCGCCGCTCGCCTGTGCGGCGGCGTTGCGGATCGCGGTCGAAGCGTGACATGTCCCGTAGTTATCTTCCCCACTGGATGCACCGGCTCGGCTCGCCGCCGACCTTCTACCGTTTCGCCGGCGCGCTGCGACCGTGGCTGATGGCGGCCGCACTGATCACCGCGGCGATCGGCCTGTACGGCGGGCTGGTGCTGGCGCCGCCGGATTACCAGCAGGGCGACGCCTACCGGATCATCTTCATCCACGTGCCCAGCGCGTGGATGAGCCTGTTCATCTATGCGTGCATGGCCGTCGCGGGCCTGGTCGCGCTGGTGTGGCGGGTGAAACTCGCGGAAGTGATCGCGATGGAATGCGCGCCGATCGGCGCGGCGTTCACGTTGATCACGCTGGTCACCGGCTCGCTGTGGGGCAAGCCGATGTGGGGCACGTGGTGGACGTGGGACGCGCGGCTCACCTCGGAGCTGGTGCTGTTCTTCCTGTACCTCGGCGTGATCGGCCTGTACCACGCGATCGACGACCGTCGCCGCGGCGCGCGCGCGGCTTCGCTGCTGGCGCTGGTCGGGATCGTGAACCTGCCGATCGTGCACTACTCGGTGGTGTGGTGGAACACCCTGCACCAGGGTTCGACCGTGAACCTGTTCGGCAAATCCTCGATCGCGCCCTCGATGCTGTGGCCGCTGCTGGTGATGGCGCTGGCCACGCATCTTTATTTCTTCGCCAGCATTCTGGGCCGCACGCGCACCGCCCTGCTGTCCGTCGAAAGCGGCAAGCAGTGGGTGCGCGGGATCGTCGATCGACAACCCTTGCCGCGACAGGGAGCACCCACCTGAGATGACGCACTGGCTGGCCATGGGTGGCTATGCGGCGTACGTGTGGCCCGCGTACGCGGTGTTCTTCGCCGTGCTGGCGTGGGACTGGATCGCGCCGGCGCTGCGCCGCCGAAGGCTGGCGCGCGAACTGCGCGGACGGATCGCACGCGAGCGCGTGCGCCGCGGCACGCGTTCGCCGCACGCGGAGGTGTCGGCATGAATCCGGTCCGCAAGCGACGGCTGATCATCACGCTGCTGATCGTGGCCGCAGTCGCGGTCGCCGCCGGCATCAGCGTGTTCGCGCTGCAGCAGAACATGACCTATCTCTACTCGCCCAGCGAAGTCGATGCCGGCAAGGCGCCGGCAAACGCGCGGTTCCGGCTGGGCGGCATCGTCGAGGAAGGCAGCGTGCGCCGCGTGCCCGACACGCTGACCACCGATTTCACGGTCACCGACCGTTTCCGCGACACCAAGGTGCAATACACCGGCATCCTGCCCGACCTGTTCCGCCAAGGGCAGAGCGTGGTCACCACCGGCAGCATGCACGGCGGCGTGTTCGTCGCGACGCAGGTGCTGGCCAAGCACCACGCGACCTACATGCCGCCGGAAGTGGCGAGGGCGATCGCGAAGGCGAAGGCGATGGAGAGCAAAGACGGGACTCGGGACCCGGGACCCGGGACTCGAAAAAGCAGCACCGCAGGATCGCAATGATGAATCGAACCCATTTTGGCGTCTTGAGGCAAATCTCTTCGTGGTCATTCCGCGCTTCGCGCAGCGCTGATCCGGAAACAGCCGTCCTGGCTTTCACAGGGAAGACACTGGATTACAAAGTCCGTCCATGGACTTTGTCCTTCGGACCAACCTTAGGTTGTTCAAATTCGTTCCAGACGAATTTGTCCCGCTTTCGCGGGAATGACGGCGGCGTGTCGTGTCGCTTCGGCGTCTCGGGTTTTGAAATCCCGAGTCCCGGGTCCCGGGTCCCGAGTCCCGCAACGTGATCCCCGAACTCGGCCAGCTCGCGCTGATTCTCGCGCTGTTGTTGTCGGCGCTGCTGTGCGTGCTGCCGATCGCGGGCGCGTGGCGCGACAGCCCTCCACTGATGGCGACCGCACGTCCGCTCGCCGTGGGCCAGTTCGTGTTCGTGGCGCTGGCGTTCGCGATCCTGACGTATGCATTCCTCGTCAACGATTTCTCGGTGGCCTACGTCGCGCAGAACAGCAACCTGCAACTGCCGTGGTGGTACCGCTTCTCGGCGGTGTGGGGCGCGCACGAGGGCTCGATGCTGCTGTGGATCCTGATCCTCGACCTGTGGACGGTGGCGGTCGCGGCACTGGGCGGCCGCCTGCCGCAACGCTTCCACGCGCGGGTGCTGGGCGTGCTGGGTTTCGTGGCGTTCGGGTTCCTGCTGTACACGATCACCACTTCCAATCCCTTCGCGCGCCTGCTGCCGGCACCCGCGAACGGCGCGGACCTGAATCCGGTGCTGCAGGACCCCGGGCTGATCTTCCATCCGCCGGTGTTGTACATGGGCTACGTCGGCTTCAGCGTGGCGTTCGCGTTCGCGATCGCTGCGCTGCTGGGCGGTGAAATGCAACCGACCTGGGTGCGCTGGTCGCGGCCGTGGACCAACGTTGCGTGGGGTTTCCTGTCGGCCGGGATCGTCGCGGGCAGCGCGTGGGCATACTACGAACTCGGCTGGGGCGGCTGGTGGTTCTGGGATCCGGTGGAGAACGCCAGCTTCATGCCGTGGCTGGTGGGCGCCGCGCTGGTCCACGCGCAGGCCGTCACCGACAAGCGCGGCGGCCTGCGCGCGTGGACGCTGCTCTTGTCGATCTTCGCCTTCTCGCTGTCGTTGCTGGGCACCTTCCTGGTGCGCTCGGGGGTGCTGACCAGCGTGCACTCGTTCGCGGCCGATCCGCGCCGCGGCGTGTTCATCCTGATCTACCTCGCGGTCGTGGTGGGCGGATCGCTGCTGCTGTACGCGCTGCGTGCGCCGAAGGTCGCGGGCGGCAAGCCCTTCGCGCCGGCCTCGCGCGAAACCCTGATCCTGATCGGCAACCTGATGCTGACGGTTTCCGCTGCGACGGTGTTGCTGGGCACGCTGTATCCGCTGCTTGGCGAGGCGCTGGACATCGGACGGATTTCGGTGGGACCGCCCTACTTCGGCTTCCTGTTCATGCTGCTGATGACGCCGTTGGTGCTGGCGCTCCCGTTCGGGCCGCTGTCGCGCTGGGGCAAGGCCGATCTTGGTGTATGGAAGCGCACGCTGGCGCGCATCGTGGCGCTGGCACTGGCCGCGGGCGCGATCGCGTTCGCGCTGGGCGTGCACGCGATCATGGGCCTGCTTGGCGTGTGCGCGGCGACGTACGTGATCGCGGGCGTTGTCATCTACGCGATCAAGCGCTGGCGCGAGGCGCCGCGCGGGCGCCGCTATCCGCTGGAGATGGCGGGCATGCTGCTGGCGCATTTCGGCGTCGGCGTGTTCATCGCCGGTGCGATCCTGACCCGCACGCTCAGCGTCGAGCAGGACGTGCGCATGACACCCGGCGACACGGTGCGCGTCGGTGCCTACGACTTCCGCTTCGACGGCATCGGCGATACGCGCGGACCGAACTGGCAGGCCGAACAGGGCACGGTCAGCGTGTCGCGCGACGGCCATCGAGTCGCCGTGCTGCATCCGCAGAAACGCACCTATCCTGGCGGGCAGGTACAGACCGAGGCGTCGATCCGGCCGGGCGTGTTCCGCGATCTGTACGTGTCGCTGGGCGAACCGCTGGGGGCCGGCGCCTGGTCGCTGCGGATCTACGACAAGCCGTTCGTGCGCTGGATCTGGGCCGGCGGCCTGCTGATGATGTTGGGCGGTTTCGGCGCGGCGCTGGACAAGCGTTTCCGGCTGCGCCTCAGCGAGTCGCCCGAGGTCGTCGGCGCGCCCGTGTCGCCGTCACCGGCGAAGCTGGCGGAAGAACGGGCATGAACGCGGTGGCCGGAAAAACCATCGGCCGCTTCGTGCCGCTGATCGTGTTCGCGGTGCTGGTCGCCTTCTTTGGCGTCGGCATCGTCTGGAACCAGCACCACGACCCGAGCTTCGTGCCCTCGCCGCTGATCGACAAGCCGGCGCCGGATTTCAGGCTGCCGCTGCTCGACGATCCCTCGCGCAGCCTCGGCAAGGCAGACCTGCTGGGCAGGCCCTACCTGCTCAACGTGTTCGCGAGCTGGTGCTTCGCCTGCGGCGACGAACATCCCGTGTTGATGGAATACTCGAAGAAATTCGGCGTGCCGTTGATCGGCTACGACTACAAGGACCCACCGCAGGACGCGAAGGCGTGGCTGGCGCAGCACGGCAATCCGTATTCGAAGGTGATCGCCGACCGCTCCGGTGACACCGCGATCGATTTCGGCGTGTACGGCGCGCCGGAGACCTACCTGATCGATGCGCGCGGCATCATCCGCTACAAGCACATCGGACCGCTGACGCCGGACGTGATCGCCGGGCAGCTCGAACCCAGGCTCCGCGCGTTGCGGGAGGAGAACCCGTGAAGCGCGCGCTGGCGATCCTGCTGTTCGCCTGCGCGATGGCCGCGAGCATGGCGGCGTTCGCGATCGACCCGCTGCCGTTCAAGAATGCCGCGCAGCGCGAGCGTTTCCAGAACCTCACCCGGCAACTGCGCTGCATGGTCTGCCAGAACGAGAGCCTGGACGCGTCCAATGCCGATCTCGCCAGACAGCTGCGCCACCAGATCTTCGACATGATGCAGCAGGGCAGGAGCGACGTCGAGATCAAGCAGTACCTGGTCGCGCGCTATTCCGACTTCGTGCTGTACGACCCGCCGGTGAAATCCGACACCCTGCTGCTGTGGTTCGGGCCGCTCGCCCTGCTGATCGCCGGCGGCGTCGTGGTGACCGTGCTGCTGCGCCGACGCGCGCAGCCGGCGAACGCCGTTCCGGAGGATCAGGGGGACGACTGGTGACCACGTCTTTCCTGCTGGCCGGTGGCCTGATGGTGATCGCGGCGCTGGCCTGCGTGCTGGTGCCGATGCTGCGCAGCGCACGCCGCAACGGCCGGCCCCGCGCACCGTTCTTTCTCGCGCTGGCGCTGGCGCTGGTCCTGCCGCCCGCCGCGTTCGGCCTGTACACATTGCTCGGCACGCCGCAGGCGCTGCAAGCGCCCCCCGACAGCCCGGCCGATCTCGCCACCGCAACCGCGCAATTGCGCGCGACCCTGGCGCGCAAGCCGGACGACGCGCAGGGCTGGGCCTTGCTGGCACAGGCCTATTCGGCGCTGGACGAACCCGCGCAGGCGCGCGCCGCGCTGGATCATCTTCTGGAATTGAAACCCGATGATGCCGACGCGATGGTGGCGTGGGTGGAAGCCTCGGCGGAGATGCGCCCCGATCACGTGATCGACGATGCCTCGCGCGCCAGGCTGGAACGCGCCTTGCAGATCGACCCCGCCCACCAGCGTGCGCTGTGGCTGCTGGGCATCAGCGACTTCCAGCGCGGGAAGTACGGCGGCGCCGCGCAGACCTGGCGCAGGCTGCTGCCGTTGCTGCCGCCGGGATCGAAAGTCGCGAATGCCGTGCAGCAGGAACTCGCCGTCGCGCAAGCGCGTGCCGGCAGCACCGGCACCCC
>JAJPHQ010000092.1 GCA_021325195.1 Gammaproteobacteria bacterium
GAATTCGTCGCCGCCGAGGCGACAGGGCAGGTCGGTGGCGTTGGCGGCGTCCTGCACTTCCGCGGCGATCGCGCGCAGCACCTCGTCGCCGACGAGGTGCCCGGTGTGATCGTTGATCTGCTTGAAGCGGTCGATGTCCACCAGCAGCAGGCCGAACTGGCGGTTGCGGTCGCGCAGGTCGGTCAGGCCATCCAGATAGCGGTACAGCCCGCGGCGGTTGGCAAGGCCGGTCAGGTCATCGGTGCAGACTTGGCGCTGCGCCAGTTGCAACTGGTCCTGGGTCTGGCGCAGCGAGTCCAGCGTCTGCATCAGGTCTTCGTTGCGCCGCTTGTAGTTGGCGATCAACTGCTGTTCGCTGGCGACCAGGTAGGTGAACGAGCGCAGCATGAATTGCGCCATCGCCAGCGGTTCGCGGCGCAGCAGGTCATCGAAGGCGTCGGGTTCGATCAGGTACAGCACGCAGGGCTCGGCCGCGAATGCGCTGCCCGAGCGCGCGTGGTTGCCGACGAACAGCGCCAGTTCGCCGAAGTATTCGCGCGGGCCGATCAGCTTGTCGGGCAGGTCGCCGGCGAATTCCAGCAGGATGCGGCCGGACTCGATCACGAACATGTTGCGGCCGAACTCGCCGCGCCGGAACACCGCGCGGCCCGCGCCCAGCTCGCGGCGCTGGCCGACCTGCGCGAAAAGGCCGAGTTCGTGCTCGGACAGCCGGCGCGGCAACCGCCCCGTGCCGGGCTGGCGATCGTCGAGCGGCTCGTCGACCGTTTGCGGCGATGCAATGGACAACGCGGCAATCCCCCCATCCGATTTGGGCAGGGATGTTACCGCAGCCGGCCGCGGCTTGCAGCGGCAGGGCGCCCGTACCGGCGGCGCGGCGCCCCGCCCCCGTCACACGCCGCGATGCTTGCCCCGAAAGGGGGCATAGAACGCCCGCAGGGCCGCGATATCGGCGTCCCTGTCGTCGCCGGGCCGGAACAGCGGCCCGACCCCGATCACCTTGCGCGGGTAGTCGAAGTAAGCCGGCAGGATCGGCACCCCGGCCTGCCGGGCGATGTACCAGAAGCCGCTCTTCCATTTCTGCACGGCCTTGCGGGTGCCTTCCGGCTCGATGCCCAGCCAGAGCCGCTCCCGCGCGCGGAAGCGTGCGACCATCTGCCCCACCACGTCGCAGCCGGCGCCGCGAACGACCGGCACGCCGCCGAGTTTCCGCAGCAGCCAGCCCAGCGGCCCCCGGAACAGTTCGCGCTTGGCCATGAACGCGATGTCCGCGCCCAGCGCGACCTTGAACAGCAGGCCCCACACGCCGTCCCACCACGACGAATGCGGCGCGACGGTCAGCACCAGCTTCGGCACGTCGGGCAGTTCGCCTTCCAGCCGCCAGCCGCTCGCGTGCACCGCCGCGCGGAACAGCTTGCGCCACGCACGGGCCGGATAGTGCGGCATCCGCGACGGCAAGGCGGCCGGTAACGCGCTGCGTGATTCGCGCTGCCGGCCCCCGCTTCCCGGTGCCTGGTCCCGGGCGCTTTTCAATCCTCGCTCCAGCGGCGCGTGCGCCGGCGCTTGACCGCGCCGCGTTGTTTCTTGCCGGCCAGCCTGCGTTCCTTCGACGCGCGCGTGGGCCGGGTCGCGACGCGCTTCTTCGGCGGCGTCAGCGCCGTGCGCAGCAGTTCGGCCAGACGCTCGCGCGCATCCGCCCGGTTGCGCGCCTGATCCCGGAACCGCCGCGCCTGGATCACCAGCACGCCGTCATCGGTCAGGCGCCGGTCGCGCCGCGCCAGCAATCGCGCGCGCACGGCTTCCGGCAGCGACGGCGAACGCGCCACGTCGAAGCGCAGTTCCACCGCGCTCTCGGTGCGGTTGACATGCTGGCCGCCGGGACCGTCCGCGCGCAGGAAGCGCTCGGTCAATTCGGATTCGGGGATTTCGATGGAGGGCGACAGGCGCATGGCATCAATCTGGCCGATTCCGGCGGCGTGTTTGTCTTGCAGATCTTCACACACCCCGGTGTCACGATGTCCCGATGACGTCGAAAGCCTTGCTGCGGGAAGCCCGCGCGAATCAATTGCGCCGCCAGGGCCACGCGGTGAGGAAGGCGATCACGCCGATCGCGGCGGGGATGACGGGAATCCACGCGCCGCGCTGCGGGGCCAGCGCGAAGATCAGCGCGGCGCCGACCAGCAGCGCGCCGCCGAACGCGGCGGCCAGAATGCGGCGCTGGACTTCGCGTTGCAGCACGTGCAGGTGCTGGAGTTCGCGTTCGCCCAATTGCAGCGGTCCTTCGCCCTTCGCGATTTCCTCGAGTCCCCGGTGGATCAGGTCGGGAATGCGCGGGGCGATGTGTAGCCATTCCGGCACGCGCCGGCGGATTTCGCGCAGCGCGCGCAGCGGGTTGTAGCGGTCGCGCAGGATGCGCCTCAGCACCGGCTGCGCCACCGACCAGATGTCGATGTCGGGATCGAGTTGGCGTCCCAGCCCCTCGATGTTGAGCAGCGTCTTCTGCAGCAGGATCAGTTGCGGCTGCAGGGTGAGCTCGAACCTGCGCGCGGTGCTGAACAGCTTGGCCACCACTTCGGCCAGCGAGATCTGCGACAGCGGACGCGTGAAATACGGTTCGCACACCGTGCGCACCGCCGCCTCCAGCTCGTCCACCCGCACGTACGGCGGCATCCAGCCAGCGGCGATGTGCAGTTCGGCGATGCGCCGGTAGTTGCGTTCGAACAGCGCGATGAAATTCTCGGCCAGCCAGTACTGGTCCGCTTCCGGCAGCGAGCCCATGATCCCGAAATCCAGCGCGATGAAGCGCGGCTCGTGGATGCGCACCGGATCGACCCAGATGTTGCCGGGATGCGCGTCGGCGTGGAAGAAGTTGTCGCGGAACACCTGTTCGTAGAACAGGCGGACGCCCTTCTCGGCCAGCCTGCGGCGGTCGATGCCGGCGGCATCCAGCGCCGTGATGTCGTCGGCCGGGATGCCGTACACGCGCTCCATCGTCAGCACCTGCTCGGTGGTGTGCGTCCAGCACACCTCGGGCACGTAGAGGTCGGGCGAATGTTCGAAATTGCGCCGCAGCAGGCTGGCGTTGGCGCCCTCGTGCTGCAGGTTGAGTTCCAGGTGCAGGGTCTTGGCGACCTCGTCGTAGAAATCGCGCGGCCGAATCTTGTCGGCCTGCGGATGCCAGCGCTGCACCATCCGCGCCAGCGCGTCCAGCAATTCCAGGTTGCGCGCGACATCGCGCGCGATGCCGGGCCGCACCACCTTGACCACCACTTCGTTGCCGTCGGGCAACGCGGCGGCGTGCACCTGCGCGATCGAGGCCGAAGCCAGCGGGGTTTCGTCGAAGCGTGCGAACAGTTCCGCGATCGGCGCGCCCAGTTCGCGCTCGACGATCGCGCGCGCCTCGCTGCCGGGGAAGGGCGGCACCCGGTCCTGCAACTGCGTGAGCTCGTCGGCCACGTCCTCGGGCAGCAGGTCGCGGCGGGTGGACAGCACCTGCCCGGCCTTGACCCAGATCGGACCCAGTTCGGTCAGCGCCCGGCACAGGCGTGCGCCGCGCGGCAGCGCCGCGATCTCCCGGCGCGGGCGCGGCAGCAGCGCGCGCATCCCGCGCAGCAGCGGGATCGCGTGCGGCTGGTCGATCAGGTCGTCGATGCGGTAGCGCACCAGCACCGCGAGGATGTGCAGCATCCGCGGCAACAGGCGCAGCGGCGTCATGGCTTGCGTTCCCCGAGCCGGGCGATCCGCGCCGCCAGGCGGTCGGCGCGTTCGCGCAGCGCGTCCACCTCGTCGAGGAAGGTTTCCATCTCGCCGCGCGGCACGGTCAGCCGCGCTTCGTCGCGCAGCCAGTCCACGGTGTCGTCGCGCAGATGGCGCGCGCTCTCGGCGGCCCACCGCACGGCATCGCGCAGCGCGTGCGCGATCGCGGTGCCGGCCACTTCGCCGAACACCGAGGCGAACGCGGCCTCGACGTCGGGCGTATAGCCGCGCGCCAGTTTCTGCACCTGCCGCGCCAGTTCCGCGTCGCCGGCGATCTCGACCTTGCCTGCGGGCCGCGCCCCGTCGTCGCGGCGCAGCGCCAGCGCCAGCAGCGCGCCGGGCGTGGCGCTGACCCGGAAATCGTCGTGCGCGTCCCTGGCGTCGGGATCGGGCGGCGGCTCGACCTGCAGCGTGCCGCCGCGTGCCGCGATCGAGAAGGCGACCTCCGGTCCGCGCACGTGCACGCCGATCCGGCGGCCTTCCAGCTTGCCCAGCGCGGCGCGGGTGTCGGGATCGAGGGCGATCAGCCTGTTCAGCGCCAGGGTCAGGGCGAAACCGCCCAGCTTGCGCAGCGGATGCGGGATCCAGGCGTTGGGTTCGCGGCCGGTCATGCCGCGATTGTAGCGAACCGCTGTCAGATCCCGCCGGAAAAGTCCAACTGCCGCCATGCCTCGTACAGCGCGATCGCGACGGCATTGGAAAGGTTGAGGCTGCGATTGTTCGGCCGCATCGGCAGGCGCAGCTGCCGCGCGGCGGGGATGCCTGCAAGCACGTCGTCGGGCAGGCCGCGAGTTTCGCAGCCGAACAGCAGCGCGTCGCCGTCGGTGAAACGCGTGTCGGTGTAGCGGTTCGCGGCGCGGGTGGTGAAGGCGAACACGCGTGGCCGGTTCAAGGCGGCGAGGCAGGCATCGAGATCGTCGTGCACCGTGACGCGCGCGTATTCGTGGTAATCGAGGCCGGCGCGGCGCAGCCGGGCGTGATCGAGATCGAAGCCCAGCGGGCGGATCAGGTGCAGCGAGGCGCCGGCGTTGGCGCACAGCCGGATCACGTTGCCGGTGTTGGGCGGAATCTCGGGCTGGTGCAGGATGACGTGCAGCACCTTGCGATTATCGCCGCACCTGCCGTCGATTGCGGCCACAGCGCGCCGCGGGCCGGCGCCATCCGGTGCCGGCAGCGGGGTTCAGGGGATGCGTGGTGCACGGGCGGCGCGGTCAGTGCCAGCCGAACACCAGCGCGCACAGGCCGCACAGGGTCGTCAGCGAGCTGGCGGCGAACAGGACGCGCAACACGGCCATTTCGAGTTTCATGATGTTCTCCTGAAGAGGAACGCGAAGTTGCGCCCTCACCAGTTACAGAGCATCGGCCGTGCCAGCCGGGGCGGCCCGGAAAAAACGCTTGACCGTCAAGGGATTGCGGGCGGCGGCGCCAGGCGCGGTCCGCGCGTGGCCTGACCGCGGACAGCCGCGGTGCGGGATCGGACACCCTTACCAGGGCAGCGGCGCGCCGTCGTAGGCCAGGAACTTGCCGCTGTCGTCGATGCCCGCGTGCTCGATCAGGTCCAGCAGCGCGCGTGCGGAATCGGCCGGCGCCAGCGTCGCGCCCTTGCCGCCCATCGCGGTCTTGACCCAGCCCGGGTGCGCGGTCAGCACCACGATCCCGCGCGGCGAGAGTTCCGCGGCAAGCCGCTTGACCGCCATGTTGAGCGCGGCCTTGCTCATCGCGTAGCTCAGCGTCCGGAAACTCGACGCCTGCGCGATCGACGCGAGCTGCGTGGAGATGCACAGCACGCGCGGCTTGTTGCCGCGCGCCAGCAGCGGCGCCAGCGCCTGGGTGATCAGCAGCGGCGCCGACGCGTTCACCGCGAAACTCATCGCCAGCGATTCGGCCTTGACATTGCCGAAGCGTTCGCCCGACACCAGCACGCCGGCGTTGTTGATCAGGAGATCGATCCGCTGCAGGTGCCTGGCCGCGGCCTGCGGCAGCGCCTCGATGGCGCGGGGATCGGCCACGTCCAGCGCATGGATCACCAGACGCTCGCCGTGCGCCGATTGCAGCGCCGCCAGCACGTCGGCATGCGCGGGATCGCGGCAGCAGGCCAGCACGTGCGCGCCGCGCTCCAGCAGTTGCGTGACGAATGCCAGACCCAGTCCGCGGTCGGCGCCGGTGACGAGGCAGCGTTGCATGGCGGCCCCCGTTGCGTGGTAATGCCAGTGTAATCCCGCGCGGCGTTGCGTGCCGCGGCTTGGGCGGTTACGTTAGCCCGACAATCCGTCAAGTCCGGGGAGGACTCCATGCGCAGGCATCTCGTCGCGATGCTGGCGACCTTCGTCGTCGCCCTGTCCGGTGCGGCGGCCCAGGCCGCCGATCCAGGCAACCACATCGACATTCCCTACACCCGCTTCACCCTGCCCAACGGCCTGACCGTGGTGGTCAGCGAGGACCACAAGGCGCCGATCGTGGCGGTCAGCGTGTGGTACCACGTGGGATCGGCCTACGAGCCGGCAGGCAAGACCGGCTTCGCGCACCTGTTCGAGCACCTGATGTTCTCGGGTTCCGAGCACCACCGGGGCAGCTACTTCAAGCCTTTCGAACTGGCCGGTGCCACCGGCATGAACGGCACCACCTGGCTGGACCGCACCAATTACTTCGAAACCGTGCCGACCACCGCGCTGGACATGGCGCTGTGGATGGAATCCGACCGGATGGGACACCTGCTGGGCGCGATCGGACAAAAGGAGCTGGATACCCAGCGCGGCGTGGTGCAGAACGAAAAGCGCCAGGGCGAGAACCGGCCGTACGGGCGCGTGTACGAGGACCTGCAGGCGCACGCGTTCCCGGCCAATCATCCCTACCATCACGACACCATCGGATCGATGGCCGACTTGAATGCGGCTTCGTTGTCGACGGTGAAGCAGTGGTTCAAGGATTACTACGGCGCGGCCAACACCACCCTGGTGCTGGTGGGCGACATCACGCCGGAAGTCGCGCGCGAAAAGGCGATGAAGTATTTCGGCGACATCCCGGCCGGCCCGCGCGTGCCGCGGCCGCAGGCGTGGATCGCGCCGAACACGACGTCCACGCACGGCACGATGACCGACAACGTGGCGCAGACGCGCATCTACCGCGAGTGGAACACGCCCGGTCTCGATGCGGGGGGCAACGACCGCCTGATGCTGGATCTGGCCGCGCAGGTGCTGGGCGGCGGCAAGACCTCGCGGCTGTACCAGCGGCTGGTGTATCGGGACAAGCTGGCCGACGACGTGTCAGTCAACAACATGTCGTTCGAACTTGCCAGCATGACGCTGCTGCAGGTGGACGTGAAGAAGGGCGTCGATCCCGCGAAGGTCGACGCCGCGATCGCGGACGAATGGAACCAGTTCCTGAAGGACGGCCCGACCGCCGACGAACTCGCGCGCGCCAAGGCCACCTATCAGGCTTCGATCATTCGCGGGCTCGAACAGATCGGCGGTTTCTCCGGCAAGGCGGTGACGCTGGCCGAGGGACAGGTTTATCGCGGCGATCCGGGCGCGTGGAAGAAGGATTACGACATCACCGTGGCCGCGACGCCGGCCGCGGTGAAGGCCGCCGCCGACCAATGGCTGTCGAAGGGCGATTACACGCTGACCGTGGTGCCGGGCAAGGTGGATGCAAAGGATGCCGCGGAGACCGCCGGGCGCGCCGCGATTCCGGGCCGGCCCGCCGACGTGCTCTCGCCCGCGGGCAACTACAAGGTCACGAAGAGCGACGTCGACCGCAGCAAGCGCGTGCCGCAGGTGACGGCGTTCCCCGACCTCACGTTCCCCACCCTGCAGCACGGCAAGCTGAAGAACGGCATCGAAGTCGTGCTGGCCGAACGCCACGCGGTTCCGGTGGTGCAGGTCGAGGCGCTGTTCGACGCGGGCTACGCGGCGGATCAGGGCCGCAAGCTCGGCACCTCCAGCTTCACGATGTCCATGCTCGACGAAGGCACCCGCGATCTCGATTCGGTGGAGATCGCCAAGCGCAAGCAGCGCCTCGGCGCCGAGATCGCGACCGGTTGCGATCTCGATGCCTGCAACGCGTGGATGAGCGCGCTGGATTCCAATCTCGCCGATTCGCTCAAGCTGTACGCCGACATCGTGCGCAACCCCGCGTTCCGCGACGCCGACGTGGCGCGCGTGCGCGGGCAATGGCTGGCCGGCATCGCGCAGGAGAAGACCGAACCGACCAGCCTCGCGCTGCGCCTGCTGCCGCCGATCCTGTACGGCAAGGGCAATGCCTACGCGATTCCGTTCACCGGCACCGGCACGGAAGCTTCGATCAAGGCGCTCACCACCGACGACATGCGCGGCTTCGTTGCCGACTACATCCGTCCGGACAACATGAAGATCCTGGTCGCGGGCGACACCACGCTGGATGCGATCATCCCGCAACTGGAAAAGGTGTTCGGCGACTGGCAGGCGCCGGCGGTGAAGATTCCTGCCAAGAATCTCGCCAAGGTGGATTACCCGGCCAAGTCCAGCGTATATCTGGTCAACCGTCCGGGCGCGCAGCAATCGGTGATCATCGCGGGACTGGTCGCGCCTTCCACCAAGGCGCCCGACAACCTAGAGATCGGCACCATGAACGGCGCGTTCGGCGGCACCTTCACCTCGCGCCTCAACATGAACCTGCGCGAGGACAAGCACTGGGCCTACGGCGCCTTCAGTTTCAGCCCCAACGCGGTCGGCCAGCGGCCGTTCCTGATGTACGCGCCGGTGCAGACCGACAAGACCGGGCCGTCGGCGGAAGAGGTGCTGAAGGAAGCGCGCGCGGTGGTCGGCGACAAGCCGCTCACCGATGCCGAGATCGCCAAGATCAAGGACAACGACGTGCGCAAGATGCCGGGCCAGTACGAAACCGCGCGCGCCGTGCTGGGGGCGATGGAATCGATCGTGAAATACGACCGCCCGGATGACTACGTGCAGACCCTGAAGGCGCGGATCGAGGCGCAGAAGGATGCCGACGTCAACGCGGCCGCCAGGGAAGTGATCCACCCGGACAAGCTGACCTGGGTGATCGTGGGCGATCTTTCCAAGATCGAGCAGCCGGTGCGCGCGCTGAACCTTGGCGACGTGCAGGTGATCGATGCGGATGGCAACCTCGTGAAATAGCGAGAGTTGAATCCTTCTCCCTCCGGGAGAGCCGCCATCCATGGCCAAAAGCTCCATGGTGGTCCGAAGGGCCGGATGAGGGTTCGGGTCCGCGCAAGAATTCATCCTCACGCAAGATCGTACCCTCACCCCTACCCCTCTCCCGAAGGGAGAGGGGTTCTTTTTTCGGTTCCCGCGACTCGGCTTACAATGCAGACATGAGCGAATCGCACCCAACCGCCACCACCCACTTCGGCTACCGCGAGGTGCCCGTCGCCGAAAAACAGAAACTGGTCGGCGAGGTGTTCTCGTCCGTCGCCGGCAAGTACGACCTGATGAACGACCTGATGTCGTTCGGCGTCCACAGGCTGTGGAAGCGGCATTTCGTCGCGACTTCCGGCGTGCGGCCTGGCGATCGCGTGCTGGACCTCGCCGGCGGCACCGGCGACATCGCCGCGTTGCTGCTGCCGCGCGTGGGCGAAAAGGGCGAAATCGTCGTCGCCGACATCAATCCGGAAATGCTGCGAGTCGGCCGCGACCGTCTGCTGGACCGCGGCTTGCTGCAGGGCCTGCGCTGGGCGCAGGTGAACGCCGAGGCGCTGCCGTTCCCGGACGAGTCCTTCGACGCGGTGACCATCGCGTTCGGCCTTCGCAACGTCACCGACAAGCAGAAGGCGCTCGCCGAAATGCAGCGCGTGCTGAAACCCGGCGGCCGCGCGCTGATCCTGGAGTTCTCGCGCGTCAATCAGGATTGGCTGAAACCGCTGTACGACTTCCATTCGTTCCAGGTGCTGCCGCGCATCGGCAAGCTGGTGGCGCGCGACGCAGGCAGCTACCGCTACCTCGCCGAATCGATCCGCAAGCATCCCGATCAGGCGACGTTGAAGGCGATGATGGAAGCGGCCGGTTTTCGCAACGTCGAGGTGCGCAATTTGTCCGCGGGTATCGTCGCGATCCACCGCGGCTACAAGGTTTGACCGCGGCATGTCGCGGCAAAGGCTGTTTGCCGCCGCGTGCGCCACGCTGGGGGCGTGCGCCCTGCTGCTGCAGTTGTGGTTGAACCTTCGGGCCGCCCACACGGCTGGCGTGACGGAATGGCGTGCGCTGTGGCGTTATCTCGGCTATTTCACCATTCTGACCAATCTGCTGGCCGTGCTCGCCTTGAGCGCGTGGGCAGCCGCGCCATTCGGCACCCGGCGGCGATTTGCATCCGGGGTGGAAGCCCAGACCGCAACGGCCGTCGCGATCGTGATGGTCGCGGTCATCTACCACTTGCTGTTGAGCCACCTGTGGCGGCCCGAAGGCTGGCAATGGGTGGCCGATCAACTCCTGCACACGGCCATGCCGGCGTTGTTCGCGTTGCATTGGTGGATTGCGGTGCCCAAGGCGGGGCTGCGCTGGTCGCACCTGCCCGCATGCCTCCCTTATCCCGTGCTGTACGCCGCGTATCTGCTGTTGCGTGGTGCGGCCGACGGCTGGTATCCGTATCCCTTCGTCGATGTGAACGTGCTCGGTGATCCGCGTGTCGCGGTGAATGCCGTGGCGATCCTTGCCGCATTCGTCGTGCTCGCCGGCCTGCTGATCGCGCTGGGTCGCTGGCAGGCGCGGCAAACCTCGCAGGTTCAGCCGGCAAAATAACCCCACGACCATGCGCGAGTTGTATCCGGAAATCGAACCATTTCGCATCGAGCGTCTCGCCGTCAGCGCAAGGCACACGCTGCACGTCGAGGAGTGCGGCAATCCGGATGGCCTGCCGGTGGTGTTCCTGCACGGCGGCCCCGGCGCGGGGCTCTCGCGCTACCACCGCCGCTTCTTCGACCCCGCGCGCTGGCGCGTGGTGCTGTTCGACCAGCGCGGCGCGGGCCGATCGACGCCGTTCGCCGGTCTCGAGGACAACACCACGCAATCGCTGGTCGCCGACATCGAGAGGATTCGCGAACATCTCGGCATCGAACGCTGGGTGGTGTTCGGCGGCTCGTGGGGTTCCACCCTGGGTCTCGTCTACGCGCAGGCGCATCCGGAGCGGGCGCTGGCGCTGGTGCTGCGCGGCATCTTCCTCGCCCGGCCGGAGGAAATCCGCTGGTTCTACGAGGAAGGCGGCGCCTCGCGGCTGCTGCCGGAAAAATGGCAGCGCTTTGCGTCGGTGATTCCACCGGAGGAGCGCGGCGCGATGCTGGAGGCGTACTGGAAACGCCTGACCGGCGATGACGAAACGGCGCGTGTGGCCGCGGCGCAGGCGTGGGGAGCATGGGAAGGCAGCGCGCTCACGCTGGAGGAATCGCCCGAAACCGAGGCGGAATTCGCGGCGCCCGGGGTGGCGGTGAGCCTTGCGCGGATCGAGGCGCATTATTTCCGCCACGGCGCGTTCCTCGAACCGGATCAGCTGCTGCGCGACGTCGCGAAGATCCGGCATATCCCCGCGACCATCGTGCATGGCCGTTACGACCTGATCTGCCCGGTCAAGAACGCGTTCGACCTGCACCGGGCTTGGCCGGAAGCGGAATACCACGTGGTGGTGGCGGGGCACGCGGCCACCGAACCCGCGATCGTGGACAGGCTGGTCACGGCCACCGACGCTTTCGCCGGTCGCTTCGCCTGAAGTCGAAAGGGCCAACGCAAACCGTCCGCGGAGGGACGCGAACGAGGCAATGACAGGGAAATCAGTCAAGCCTGTTTGGGTTCCTCGCGCTCACCGGCGGACTGCTTTTGCCCGCAAGACCGCGCAAGACTTATGCGGCCGCGCGCAGATCCTGCGTCACCGTGCCCCAATGCGCGACTTCGGCCTCGTGCCCGGTGTCGCGCCAGGTTTCGGCCAGCGCGCCGCGGTACCAGTCCTGCATCGACGGCAGCGCCAGCAGGCGTTGCGCGTAGGCCAGCGCGGTGGCGTCGATCGGCGGCGAGTAGGTCTGGATCCGGAACGCGACCGGCGCGAAGAACGCATCGGCCGCGCTGAACGCTGAGCCGGCGAGGAACGGACCGCCGAAGCGCTGCAGGCCTTCGTTCCACAGTTCGCCGATGCGGGCGAGATCGCGCGCCAGCGCGTCGTCGATCCGGTGCAGCCGCACCCGGATGCCGCAGTTCATCGTGCACTGCGTGCGCAGCACGCTGAAGCCCGAGTGCATCTCCGCGGCGGCGCAGCGCGCCCATGCGCGCGCGGCCTTGCCTGCCGGCCATACCCCGGGATGCGCCTCGGCGAGGTATTCGGTGATCGCCAGCGAATCCCACACCGTGATCGCGCCATCGACGAGGCACGGCACCTTGCCGCTGGGCGAGAACGTCCGGAAGGTTTGCCAGCTCGAACCGGTGTCGAACTTCACCAGCTTTTCCTCGAACGGAATGCCGAGTTCGCGCAGCAGCACCCACGGGCGCAGCGACCACGAGGAATAGTTCTTGTTGGCGATGTACAGCGTCGGCATGGCACGGTCTCCGCGGATCGAAAGGGCGGATTCTACGCCCGCCGGCCTTCCCGCAAGCCCGGCACCTTCCGCACGGGTGAAACGGGACACGACGCTGGCATACTGCGCGTTTCCATCATCGACCAGAGTGCCGCATGCGCCTGCTTTCCACCTTCGCCCTCGGCGCGTTCCTGCTGCCGATCGCCGCCCACGCCGACGACCCGCACTCGTACGCCCGGCCCGGGCAGGTGGTCGTGACGCACCTCGATCTCGACCTCAAGCTCGATTTTCCGCACCGGCAGCTCGACGGCGTCGCCACGCTGACGCTGCACTGGAAGAATCCTTCGGTCACGCAACTGGTGCTGGACACCAGCGACCTGAAGATCGCCTCGGTCGAGGCGGTGGACGCCGATGGCAAGACCCGCACGCTGCGCTACGAACTCGCGCCGCCCGGCAGGCAACTGGGCAGCAAGCTCACGATCGAAACGCCGAACCGTCCGCGCGCGGTGCGGATCGCCTACACGACCTCGCCCGGCGCCAGCGGCCTGCAATGGCTCGAGCCTGCGCAGACCGCGGGCGGCACGCAGCCTTTCATGTTCTCGCAGTCCGAATCGATCCACGCGCGCTCGTGGGTGCCGCTGCAGGATTCGCCCGCGATCCGCTTCACCTGGCACGCGCACGTCACCGCGCCGCAGAACGTGAGGGTGGTGATGAGCGCGCCCAACGATCCGAAGCATCCGCTGGACGGTTCGTTCGACTTCACCCAGGCGCATCCGGTGCCCTCGTACCTGCTGGCGATCGCCGCGGGCGACCTGCAGGTGCGCGAAACCGGGCCGCGTTCGGCGGTGTACGCGGAACCTTCGGTGGTGGACAAGGCCGCGCGCGAGTTTTCCGACACCGAGAAGATGATCGAGACGGCGGAATCGCTGTACGGTTCGTACCGCTGGGGCCGTTACGACATTCTCGTTCTTCCGCCTTCGTTCCCGTTCGGCGGCATGGAAAACCCCAACATGACCTTCGCGACGCCCACCATCATCGTGGGCGACAAGAGCCTGGTCAGCGTGATCTCGCATGAGCTCGCGCACTCGTGGTCGGGCAACCTGGTGACCGCCGCGTCGTGGCGCGACATCTGGTTGAACGAGGGCATCACCACCTACGTGCAGGGCCGGATCACCGAGGCGCTGTACGGCAGGCGCCAGGCCACCGAAGAGACCCTGCTGGCGATCCGCAACCTGCAGAAGACCATCGGCGCGATGCCGGAGAACAGCCAGCGTCTCGCGCCGGAGCCGCGCAAGGTCGATGCGGACGATGAACTGTCCGACGTCGCCTACGACAAGGGCTCGTGGTTCCTGCGCACGCTCGAACAGAGATTCGGCCGCCGGGCTTTCGATGCCTACCTGAAAGGCTATTTCGACCACTTCGCGTGGCGTTCCATCACCACCGAGCAGATGCTGGCGTACCTCGAGCCCAACCTGATCGACAAGTATCCCGGCAGGATGAGCCGGGACGAAGTGAAGGAATGGGTGTACGGCGCCGGCATCCCGAAGGACGCACCGATTCCCGATTCGCCGCGCTTCGACGCGATCGACAAGGAACGCGCGGCGTTCCTCGCCGGGACACTCGCGGCCGACAAACTGGACGCGAAAACCTGGAACACGCAGGAGTGGATGTATTTCCTGGACGGCCTGCCCGACCAGCCGCAACCCGCGAAGATGCAGGCGCTGGACGCCGCCTGGCACCTCACCGGCACGCCCAACGCCGAGATCGGGATGCGCTGGTACGTGCACGCGATCGCCGCGGGGGACAAGGCCGTGTGGCCCGCCGCGGCCGGACACGTGACGCACATCGGACGGCTGTACCTGACGATGCCGGTGTACAAGGCCTTCGTGAAAACGCCGGAAGGTTTCGCCTACGCGCAGCAGGTGTACGCGAAAGCCGAGGGCGGTTATCACCCGCTGACCCGGATGGCGGTGGAACGGCTGTTCGCGAAGGCACGCAAGGACCTCACCGGCGACACCGGGGCGAAGCCTGCGGACAACGGGGGCTGAGCGCGGCATGCCGGAGCAATTCGCACGCAACGTCATCCTCGCCCGCGTCGCACTGCGCCTGAAAATCCTCGGCGCGTTGATTGCCGCGCTGGCGGTGATCGCGCTGGCGGTGTACTTCCTCGCGCCGCAGTGGGCGCTGCGCGGCGCGATGGCGTGGCAGGCGTGGCGCGACGGCCTGCACCGGCATGCGCTGCAGGTCGGCGACACCCGCTGGGTGTACTACGAGGGCGGCAAGCAGGACGGGCCGCCGCTGGTGCTGCTGCACGGCTACGGCGGTTCGCACGCGGACTGGCTGCTGGCCGCGCGCTATCTCACGCCCAACTTCCGGGTGATCGTGCCCGACCTGCCGGGCTGGGGCGATTCCACGCGCCATCCGGACGATGATTACGGCTACGCTGCGCAGGTACGGCGTCTGCACGCCTTCCTCGAAGCCCTGCACCCGGGCAGGATCGCGTTGGCCGGGCATTCGATGGGCGGCGCGATCGCGGGGCTCTACGCCGCGGACTATCCCCGCGATGTCGGCGCGCTGATCCTGGTCGACAGCGCGGGCGTCGAGTTCAAGGAAAACGCCTTCACCCGCGAACTGAAGTCCGGCCACAACCCGTTCGACTACGACGACCGCGCGGGCTTCGAGAAGCTGGAATCGATGCTGTTCTCCAAGCCGCCCTCGCTGCCGGCGCGCATCCAGGACGTGTTCGTTGCGCGTTCGATCCACGACCGCGTGTTCGACGACAAGGTGCTGCATGCAATCACAGCGCCCGGCGAACGCTACGCGCTGCAGCCGAAACTGCCCGACATCACCGCGTCCACGCTGGCGATCTGGTGCACGAAGGACCGGATCATCGACATCTCCGCGCTGGACGCGATCCGCAAGGGGCTGACCCACGCGCCGCGGATCGGCGTCACCGAACTCACCGGTTGCGGGCACATGTCGATCATGGAACGTCCGCGCGAGGTGGCCGACTCGATCACCCGCTTCGTGCTGCTGCCTGCCGGCGTCCCCTGAAGGCCGCCGCGCTGCCGCGGCGCGATCAGCCGACGGCCGATCCTGCGGCTGCGCAGGGCGTTCGGCCATCGCGTGATCGTCGCCGTGCGCGAGGGTCGCGGCGAGACTGATCGGCTGCGACCCGCGGCCACCCGGCGCGTCAATCGACCGGCGCGATCAGCCGCTCCATCTCGGCCTTGAGGATGGCGCCGTGTTCGCGCAGCCAGTCGCGCTGCGACTGGTAGCCAGGCATCACCGATTCGACGCGCGCCCAGAAGCGCGACGAATGGCTGCGCACGCGCAGGTGACACAGTTCGTGCACCAGCACGTAGCGCAGCGCGGCGGGCGGGGCGAGTCCCAGCGCCAGGTCCAGCGTCACCCGGTCGTGCGAATCGAGGCTGCACCACAGGCTCTTCATCGGCTTGATCTTGAGGCCGGTCGGCGCGACGCCCAGTTGTGCGACCGCCTGCGCCATCCAGCGCGACAGGTCGCGGCGCATGTGGGTTTCCAGAAACGACGCGAGCAGGTTGCGTGCGGCCGGCAGCGCATGGGTGAACGGCCGCGGCACGTGGATGCGCAACTCGCCGCCGCGGTCCTCGATGTGCGGGTATTCGCTTTCGCGCCAGGTGAGTTCCACGCTCTCGCCGCGCAGCGGGATCAGCGTGGGCACGCCCGCGCGCAGCGGCGGCGGTCCGCGGCGCGGCACGCGCAGTTCGCTCAGCTTGCGTTCCAGCCAGTCGCTGTTCTCGCGCAGGAACGCATAGACCTGCGCGGGATGGGTGCCGCGCGGATACGACACGCGCGCGCCGTGCGGCGTCACCGACAGCCGCAGGCGCCGCGCGCGCGGGTGCACGGCCTTCAGCACCTTGATGGTGCCGCCCCTGCCCGCCAGTTCCACCCAGTCGCCGCTCGCCATCATGCCGCCTTCTTGCTTGCTTCGTCCGGGCGTTCGAGCCCGAACCATTTTTCGAATTCCAGCAACAGCCGTTCCAGTTCCAGCGTCATCAGCGCGAAGCGCGCGTCGAGCTCGGCTTCCGCGGAATCGCGCCCGTCGGCGTCGAGCACGTCCTGCACGACGTCGAGAAAACGCAACTTGCGGATCACCAGATCGTCGCCGAGCAGAAAGCTCGCGCGGTCCTCGAACTGCAAGCCGAGCTGGAACACCTGCTTGCCGCGTTTGAGATGAGCCCGAACCTCGGCGCTTTCAAGTTCCTGACGGCGGCAGCGGATCACCGCTCCGCCGGCCGGATCGCGCAGCTCGCACTCGTCGCCCAACGCCAGCCCGCCGGGTAGCTTGCCATGCGCGAGCCAATCGGTCATCAGGGCGCGCGGGGTTTCGGCGGCGGTCAGGGGCTGGGCCGGGAAGCTGCCCAGCGCCTCGCGCAATGCGGCCAGGACCGCCTCGGCGGCCTTGCGGCTGGCGGTGTCCAGCACCAGCCAGCCGTTTTTCGTGTCCAGGTAGGCATTTAGCCGGGAGGGCCGGATGAAGGCCTGGGGCAGCAGGCTGTCCAGCACCTCGGCTCTGAGCGCGCGCCGCTGGCGGCCGCCGACCGGGCGGCCCCGGCGTCCGGCCTCCTTGCGCAGGCGCTTGGCGAGCTCGGCGTTGACCACCGCCGCCGGCAGCAGTTTTTCCTCGGCGCCGAGGGTGAACAGGGTGGCCTTGCCGACGGTGTGGGCCAGCGCTTCCGAATCCGGCCCGAACGGCGACACGAAGCCGCGCGTCACCGTTTCCAGCGGCCCGCACGGGCGCAGGGCGTGTTCCGCCAGCGCGGCATCGAAATCCTTCAGCATCCCGGCGACCGCGGGCGAAAAGCGGAACAGGGTCAGATTGCGGAAGAACATGGGTGGGGAGACGAAGAGACGAGGAGATGAAGAGACGGAGATACGGAACTCGCTGTTACCGGAGCCGCTTTCTATTCGTCTGCCCGTCTCCTGGGGTCTTCGCCCCGCAACCACGCATGCGCATCGGCACGTGATGCGTTTTCGCGCGAGCCGAGCGAGGCGAAGTCGAACCATTCCGGATCGGCCAGTTGCGAAGGCGCGACGTTGCAAAGCGCGCGAAACATGATCTCGCTGCGGCCGGGATGCTCGCGTTCCCATTGATCCAGCATCTTGCGCACCTGCCTGCGCTGCAGGTTTTCCTGTGAACCGCACAGGTTGCAGGGAATCAGCGGGAACCCGCGTTGCGCGGCGTAGTCGGCAATCTCGTCCTCGCGGCAATACGCCAGCGGCCGGATCACCACGTGCCTGCCGTCGTCGGCGAGCAGCTTGGGCGGCATCGCCTTCAGCGTGCCGCCGTGGAACAGGTTCAGGAAAAACGTCGCGAGGATGTCGTCGCGGTGATGGCCCAGTGCGATCCTGGTGAACCCTTCGCGCTCGGCAAACGCATACAGCGCGCCGCGCCGCAGCCGCGAGCACAGCCCGCAGTACGTCTTGCCCTCCGGCACCACGCGCTGCACCACACTCCAGGTGTCCTGCTCGATCGCCCGGAACGGCACGCCGCGCGCGCGGCAGTAATCCGGGATCACGTGCGCCGGAAAGCCGGGCTGCTTCTGGTCCAGATTCACCGCGACCAGTTCGAACCTCACCGGCGCCTTGGCCTGCAACGACAGCAGCAGGTCCAGCAGCGTCCACGAATCCTTGCCGCCGGACAGGCACACCATCACCCGGTCGCCGTCCTCGATCATGTGGTAATCGGCGATCGCGCGGCCGACCGCGTGGCGCAGGCGCTTGCCCAGCCGGGCGGCTTCGTGCGCCTGTCTGCGATCGGGCGGCGACTGGACGGCAGAGGTTTGCATGGGCCGGTCAGTTTAGCGGGCCGCGCGGGCAAGCCCGCAAGCACGCGCCGGCGCTACACTGGCGTCCGGAGACGCGCCCATGCAGCCGAACGACCCCGCCGCGCTGGCCCGGCGCCTGACCGAACTGCGCGAGGAACACCGCGACCTCGACGCCGCGATCGCCAGGCTGTCCGCCGATCCGGTCTGCGACCAGTTGCAGTTGACGCGCCTGAAGAAGCGCAAGCTGAAACTGAAGGACATGATCGCGTATTTCGAGAACAAGCTGATTCCGGATCTGGATGCCTGAAAGCAGGCAGCAGCGGACGACGCGTCGGGAGGAAACATGAGGGGCCGCGGCCGAGGACAAGCTGCGTGGTGCCAATGCCGCTGATGCCGGTTGTCCTGCAGGACGAACACGTCGCGCTGGAGCCGCTGTCGCTCGCGCACGTTCCCGGCCTGGAACGTGCCGCGGCCGATGGCGAACTGTGGAAGCTGTGGTACACGGGCGTGCCCGCGCCCGGCGGCATGCGCGGCTACGTCGAACAGGCGCTGGCGATGCAGGCGGAGGGCACCGCGTTGCCGTTCGCGGTGCGCGACCAGTCCGACGGCGCGATCGCGGGCAGCACGCGCCTGTTCGGTTTCGAACCAAAACTGCCGCGCGTGGAGATCGGCTACACGTGGTACGCGGCCGGCCGCCAGCGCAGCCACGTCAATACCGCCTGCAAACGGCTGCTGCTGGGGCATGCGTTCGAAACGCTGCGCTGCGTGGCGGTGCAGTTCTGCACCGACCTCTACAACCAGGCCTCGCAGCGCGCGATCGAACGGCTGGGTGCGCGGCGTGACGGCATCCTGCGTTCGCACCGCCTGCGCGCCGACGGCAGCGTGCGCGACAGCGTGGTGTACAGCATCATTGCGGCCGAATGGCCGGACGTGCGGCGGCTGCTTGCGCTGAAGCTGTCCCGTCAGCGGTTTCCGCCACCACGTCGGGCGTCACCTTCATGATCGACTGGCGCACCTCGCGCGCCAGGATCACCCGCGCGTCGCGCGCGACGTCTTCCAGCACCGCGTCGAATTCCAGCTTGCCGCTGGCGTCGGTCCGGATGACCCTGCGCTCGCGCAGCTTGGCGATGAAGACCCGGAACAGGCTCTTGTCGAAGAATTCCGGTGCGCTCTGCTGGTAAAGCAGCGACAGCCGCTGCGCCGCGAGGTGGCACAGGTTTTCCAGTTCGCCCGCGGTCAGCGCGTGCGGGCCGTTCTTCACCAGCGCGGCGATCGCGATGTAGTAGCGCTCGAACGCCTGCAGCAGGCAATGCGCGAGCAGGCGCAACTGGAACGCGGTGTTCTCGCCCTCGGCGGCGAGGTGCAGCAGGCGGCCGTCACCGCCGGCGGCCAGCAGGCCGCGCGCGACCAGGAAATCGATCACGCCATCCAGCCGCGCCGCGAAACCGTCGTCGTCCCACGGCAGGAACAGCTCGGACTGGATGAACGGATACACCGTGCGGCCCAGCCGCTTGATGGTTTCGCGCGCGATCCGGCGGTTGTTGATGAAGCAGCACGCCACCCACGCCGCGTCGGCGAACAGGTGCAGGACGTTGTTGCGGAAGTACGACAGCAGCACCGCCTTCTCGCCTTCGGCGGCCAGCACGTCGCCCAGCGGGTGGCGGATGCGCCGGATCCAGCCCATCTGCTCGGCGTAGGCCACGATGTCGGCGGGCGCCATCGGCGTCAGCGTGGCGCGCTCCGAATACGGCAGCGCCTCCAGCATCGCCTTCATCAATTCCAGTTGCGCCAGCAGGTCCGCTTCCGACAGCGCGTGGCGCGGCGCGCCCAGCAGGGCCAGGGCCACCAGGTTCACGGGATTCACGTCGGCCGCGCGGTTGGTGTTGACCTGGATGCGTTCGGCCAGCCGGTCCAGCATGTCGTTGAGCCATTCCGGCTTGGCGTCGGGATCGCCGGTGTCGTCGCGCCAGCCGGGATGCGACGCATCCAGCAGCGGCGTCAGTTCGATCGGCTCGCCGAAGTTCAACGTGACGCGGCCGTAATGCTGGCGCAGCGCCTTGCGTGCGCCGCGCAGCAGACCCCACCACGATTCCTTTTCCTTGGGTTGCCCGGACAGCTCGCCGATGTACGCGCGGCCTTCCATCAGTTTTTCGTAGCCGATGTACACCGGCTGGAACAGCACCGGCCGGCGCGGCGCGCGCAGGAAGGCACGCACGGTCATCGACAGCAGGCCGAAACGCGGCGCCAGCAGGCGGCCGGTGCGCGAGCGTCCCCCCTCGATGAAGTACTCGATCGGGACGCCGCGGTCGATCAGCTGCGACAGGTATTCCCGGAAGATCACCGAATACAGCGCGTTGCCCTTGAAGCTCCGGCGCAGGAAGAACGCGCCGCCCTTGCGCAGGAAGGTGCCCAGCACCGGCAGGTTCAGGTTCACGCCGGCGGCGATGTGCGGCACCACCACGCCGCTCGCGTAGAGCTGGTAGGACAGCAGCACGTAGTCGGCGTGGCTGCGGTGGCTGGGCACGTACACCACCTCGCGGCCGGGCGCGAGCGTGCGCAGCGATTCGAAATGGTGCGTCGCGATGCCGTCGTACAGCTTGTTCCAGAAGTTCGACAGCAGGAACCACATCGAGCGCACGAACGGCGGCGAATAATCGGCGGCGATCTCGTGCACCAGCTTCTGCGCCTGTGCCCACGCCTTCGCGTAGGGGATGTTGTCCTTCGCCGCCTGCGCGGCGATCGCGGCGCGCACGCTCTCGGCATTCAGCACCGAATCCACCACGGTGCGGCGGTGCGAAAGGTCCGGCCCGATCACCGCGGTGCGCACGCGCCGGAAGTGCACGCGCAGCACGCGCGCCAGCTTGCGCTGCACGCGTTCGGTGCGCTGCCCGCCGGCCTCGTCCAGCAGCGCGCGCAGCGAGATCGGCGGCGAGAAGCGCACGATGGTGTCGCGACCGTTCAGCAGCAGCGCCAGCAGCCGCCTGAAGTGGCCCACCACCGCCCAGTTTTCCGAGAACAGCACGCTGAACCAGCCCGACTGCCGGTTGGGCGCACGGCCCACGTAGATCGCCACCGGCATCAGCTGCACGTTGCCGTCGGGCTGGGCTTCCAGCCTGCGCAGCAGTTGCCGCATGGCGTCCTGCGGCTCGCGGTCGTGGCGGCGGCCGGAGAACCAGCCGCCGGTGCCGCGCATCGCGAACATCGCGCGGCGGCGCCGGCCCAGTCCCGGCACGGTTGCCAGCGGGCTGGGCAGGCCGGCTTCGTGGCAGGCGCGTTCCAGGATCAGGCTGTCCGACAGCCCGTTGCGCTCGATCACGTAGATCACCGGCACGCCGGCGGCCAGCAGCGACACCGGCTCGGCGGGATCGCGCTTGATCCGCACCCAGGGCGCCAGCAGCGCGCCCCACAGCGTGCGCCACCACGTGGCGTGCACCAGGGTGTCGCGGTGCAGATGTTGGTCCATGCTGGTCATGCTGTCGGACGGTCGCATCGGGATCAACGCGGCGTGCCGGACGAGGCCGCAGCCGACGGCGATGCGGGTGGGTTGGCAGGCGCGCTGCTCGCGGGCGCCGGGGCGGCCGGTGTGCGCGCAGGCACGGCGGCCGTCGTGCCCGCCGGGGGCTGGGCGCCGCTCGCCGCGGACGCGGGTTGCGCCGGAGACGACGATGCCGGGGGGGCGGGATGCCGCTTGCGCCACGCCGCCAGCCGTTCGGCGTCGTACCAGGCGTTGCCCACCTTGAGCATGTGCCATTGTCCGGTGACGGGCCTGCCTGCCAGCGTCAGCGTCACCTGCACCAGCGCGTGGCTGCCGTCGTCGGACAGCGTCTCCACGCGCGCGGCGCCCAGGCTGGCGTCGAGGTCGAGGCCGTAGAGTTTGAGCAGCGACAGCAGGCCCTTCCACGCGATGCCGTAACGCTGCATCGCCTGCGCGTAATCGAGCGCGCGCCACTGCTCCAGCGTCTGCACGTTCAGTTTCCGCGCCGTGGTGCACACCATGCCGATCGCCTGCCGCGCCTTGGCGTCGTCGCCCAGATCGGCCGACTGCAACCACGCGATCAGGGCGTTCAATGCCTGCGTCGCCATCTGCTTCTGGCCCGCGCCGAACTCGTCGGAACCGGCGATGACCTGCTGTCCGGCGGCCTGCAGGATGCCGGTCAGGATCGGCAACTGCTGTCCGCGCTGCTTGCGCAGCGTGGCCAGTTCCGGCTCGAGCAGCCGGTAGAGCTTTCCTTCCGCACCGGGCTGGGTCAGCATCTGCATGGCCTGTTCGAATTGCCGGCGTTGCGCGGGCGTGGCGGCGGGGGCCTGCGTGCGCGCGGTTTCCCACTCGCTGCGCCACACCCGGTAATCGGCCGGCGGCAGCAGGCTTTGCATCAGCCCGTCGAAGTCGCCCTGCCGGGTCAGGTCGAGGCTGGCGAACACCGCCCCGTCGGGGGTGACGTTGGCGGGCGGCGGGGGCGGCCCGCGATGACAGGCTGCGACCAGAATGACCAGCGCGCAGGACAGCAGCGCGGCGAAAACATGGCGCCGCTGTGGCGGATGCGGGCGATCGGGCGCGGGCATGGCGTCCGAGTGTGGCGACCGGCGCGGGTTCAGGCAAGTTCTTGCGGCATCAGCCGATGGCCGATGCGATCTGGGCCACGATGGTCTCCGCGGCCGCGCGCGGATCGTCGGCGTTCCGGATCGGCCGGCCCACCACGATGTAATCGGCGCCCCGTGCGAACGCGGTTGGCACATCGACCGTGCGCTTCTGGTCGTCGCCGGCCGGACCGGCGGGACGGATGCCCGGGCATGCCGTCAGCAGATTCTCGCCCAGCGCGGTGCGCAGATGCGGCAGGTCGGCGCCCGAACACACCACGCCGTCGATGCCGGCATCGCGCGCCAGCCGTGCGCGCTGGACCACCACCTCCGCGGGTTCGCCTTGCACGCCCAGCGCGGCCAGATCGGCCCTGTCGTTGCTGGTCAGCACCGTGACGGCCAGCAGCCGCATCGAACCCCTCGCGGCGGCCGCGGCTTCCAGCATCGCGCGGCTGTCGCAGTGCACGGTCGCGAACGTGACCGGCCGGCGCGCAAGGCCGCGTACCGCGCCCGCCACCGTGGCCGGCACGTCGTGCAGCTTGAGGTCGACGAAGATCTGCTTGCCGCGTTTCGCCAGTTCGTCCAGTACCGCGAAGTAATCGCCGCCCGCCAGCAGCTCCAGCCCGATCTTGTAGAACGCGACGGCGTCGCCCAGCCGGTCGATCCAGGCGATCGCCTCGCTGCGGTTCGGCACGTCCAGCGCGAAGATCAGGCGCTCGCGCGCGGGAATGTTCCTGTGTCGTGTCATCAGTCCACCCTCAAGTGCTCGAGTTTGCGCGCGCGCTGCTGGTCCGGCGTCAGCGCGCGGTCGTTGCCGTACAGCGCGGATTCCCACGAGCCGTACATCGGATTGGGCAGTACGAACCAGCGCTCCCCGATCCAGTTCCGGTACGGCCCGATCGCGGCGCCGCGTGCGGCCAGCGAGCCGTCGCCCAGCGACACGAAATCGCCCAGCTGGTCGCCGAACTGCATCAGCACCCGGTGCGTCCGGCCGATCAGCCGGCGCCGGCAGGTCTTGTCCGCAGCGTGCACCTGCGTGCAGCCCGGCACCGGGGTGCCGGCGCCGAGAAAGGCGTTCGCGGTCGTCACCGGGAAGCCCGCATCGCGCAGGTTCTTCAGCGTCACGGCATCCAGCGAACGGTCGCGGTTGCTCAGGTAATACACGTCGATCCCGTGCGCGGCGGCGAAGCGGGTCAATGCCAGTGCGCCCGGCAGCGGTCTTGCCGCAGCTTCCTCGCACCACTTGCGCCAGCCCGCCTCGTCGAACGCGCGGTGCTCCCTGATCAGCCGCGCCTCGTAGGGCGAGTTGTCCAGCACGGTCTCGTCGATGTCCAGGATGATCGCGGGTTTGAGCTGGCGCGCCGGTCCGCTCCGGTCCTCGCGCGGCAGCGCGTCCCAGTTCCGGTCGTGCAGCGCGCGCAGCAGTTTCGACTGCGCGTCGCGGTAGATTTCCAGGTACACCAGATCGTGTTCGGCCGCGTTCTGCGCCCACAGCAGCGCGTCCAGGCGGTCGTCGGTCGGCGGATTCGCGGCGGGTGCTCGAGTCGGCGATTGCGCCGGCGGCCGGATCGCGGCGCACCCGGCCAGCGCCAGCACGGCGCACGCGACCAGCGGGATACGAAGGTGTCGGTTCATCACGGCCCCGGTCGTCCAGTCGCGCAAGTCTACAGGCAGGTCCCGGACTGGCGGCCGGCGAGGTGTGATGCCAGACTCCGTAGCATGAACGACGCCAGCCGTCCGTCCGCCGATGTTTCACGCCGCACGCTGATCGCGAGCTACGTCGCCGCGGCCGTCGCGCTGCTGCTGGTGATGTTCCTGCACCTGCTGCCCGCGCTGATCGCGGGCCTGCTGGTGTACGCGGTGGTCGATGCGCTCGCGCCGCTGCTGGAACGCAAGCTGCCGGGACGGCTGTCCCGGCAACTGGTGGTGGGCGTGCTGGCGGTGCTGGTGGCGGGGCTGCTGGCGCTCGCGATCTTCGCTGCGGTCGCGTTCTTCCGGGCCGAGATAGGCGATCCCAACACGCTGTTCGACCGGATGATGCCGATGATCGACCGCGCACGCACGCAACTGCCCGCGTGGATCGTGGCCTACCTGCCGGTCAGCGCCGAGGACTTCCGCTACACCGCGACCGAACTGGCGCGCACGCACTCGCAGCAGTTGCAGGTGGCCGGCAAGGAAACCCTGCACGTGTTCGGACGGATCCTGGTGGGCCTCGCGCTGGGCGCGCTGGTGGCTCTCACCCACGTCCGCCCCGGCACCCAGGCCGGCCCGCTGCACCGCGACCTGGGCGAACGCTGCGCGCGCTTCGCCCGCGCCTTCCACGACATCGTGTTCGCGCAGGCGCGGATCTCGGCGCTGAACACCATCTTCACCGCGATCTTCCTGCTGATCGTGCTGCCGCTGGCCGGCGTGCACCTGCCGCTCACGAAGACACTGATCGCGATCACCTTCATCGTGTGCCTGCTGCCGGTGGTCGGCAACCTGATTTCCAACACCCTGATCGTGATCGTGGGACTGTCCGTCTCGCTGTGGGTCGCGCTGGGCGCGCTGGTGTTCCTGATCCTGATCCACAAGCTGGAATACTTCCTCAATGCGAAGATCGTGGGCGCGCAGATCCACGCCCGCGCCTGGGAAATCCTGCTGGCGATGCTGGTGATGGAAGCCGCGTTCGGCCTGCCCGGCGTGGTCGCCGCGCCGGTCTACTATGCGTACCTCAAGGGCGAACTGGTTTCGGCAGAGCTGATTTGATCGAGCTTCCGCCCGGGCACGGCCTGCCTGGTCGCCGGCGGCCGACGAGCGATCCGGCAGGAAACGGCCGGGTCGTGCAGACGGCGTTGCGGGAACGCCGCCCGCGCGCGCTGCAACGGACACGCGGCCCGGATCGTGCTGTGTGGATCCGGGCTGCCGTGCGTCAGCCCAGCATGGCGGCCAGTCTGGCGAGATGCGCGCCGGCGATTTCCTGCCTGGCCTGCGCATCGGCTTCCGGATCGGCGCCGTCGCGGTGCAAATCCGCGGCGGGCAGTTCGTCGAGGAAGCGCGACGGCTTTTGCCCGAACGCCTGCCCGTAACGGCGTCCCTGCACGCTGTAACTCAGGTGCAGGAACTGCTTCGCGCGGGTGATGCCGACGTACAGCAGGCGGCGCTCCTCGTCGAGGCGGCCCTCGTCGATCGCACCCTCGTGCGGCAGGGTGCCGTCCTCGCAGCCGACGATGTGCACCGAGCGGAATTCCAGACCCTTGGCCGCATGCAGGGTCATCAACCGCACCGCATCGCCGCCGTCGTCGCGGTCGGCGTGATTGAGCAATGCCAGTTGCGCCGCCAGATCGCCCGCGCGTGCGCGGCCCGTGTCCATCGCGCGGAACCAGTCGATCAATTCGCGCACGTTGTCGAGCTTGCGCTGGTGCAGCGCCGGATCCTTCGATGCATGCGCAAGGTGTTCGGCGTAGCGGCTGCGGCGCAGCACTTCCTCGGCCAGTTCCGGCGCCCGCAGCCGCCGCGATTCCGTTTGCAGGGCGTCGATCAGCGCGGCGAAGCCTGTCAGCGCCGCCGCGGGACGCGAGGCGAGCTGCTGCAGCAACGCATGGCTGCGCGCGGCGCGCAGCAATGACAGGTGCCGCGACTGCGCGAGTTCGCCCAGCTTTTCCAGCGTGGTCACGCCGATCTCGCGGCGCGGCACGTTGACGATGCGCAGGAACGCCGCGTCGTCGTCGGGATTGGCGGCGAGCCGCAGGTACGCCAGCAGGTCCTTGACCTCGGCGCGATCCAGAAACGACAACGCGCCGGTCAGGTGGTACGGGATGTGCGCGATTTGCAGGGCCTTTTCCAGCGGCCGCGCCTGGTGGTTGCCGCGATACAGCACCGCGCAATCCGACCAGGCGAGCCGGTGCTTGTCGCGCAGGTACCTCAGTTGCGAGGCCACGCGTTCGGCCTCGTGCCCGGCGTCGCGGCATTCCATCACCCGGATGCGTTCGCCGTCGGCAAGCGCGCTCCAGAGTTTTTTCGGATGCGCATGCGGGTTGTTCGCGATCAGGGCATTGGCCGCGCGCAGCACGCGCTGCGCGCAACGGTAGTTCTGCTCCAGCTTGATCACGCGCAGCCCGGGATAATCGATCGACAGCCTGTCGAGGTTGCCGGGATCGGCGCCGCGCCAGGCGTAGATGGATTGATCGTCGTCGCCCACGCAGGTGAACGCGCCGCGCTCGCCGGCGAGCAGCCTGAGGAACGCGTACTGCGCGGCATTGGTGTCCTGGCACTCGTCCACCAGCAGGTAACGGATGCGCTCGCGCCATGCGAGCCGCGCCTCCTCGTCGCGCTGCAGAATCGCGACCGGCAGGCGGATCAGGTCGTCGAAATCCACCGCGTTGAAGGCGGCGAGGCGCTTCTGGTACGCGGCGTAGAGCCGCGCGGCCTCCAGCTCGCGCGGCGCGCGTGCGGTGTCCAGCGCCTGATCCGGCGTCAGGCCGTCGCTCTTGAGCCGCGACAGCAGGGCACGCAACCGGAACAGCTGGTCGGATTTCACCGACGCGCCGGCCAGTTCCCTGACCAGCCCCGCGCTGTCGTCGGCATCCAGCACCGAAAACCCGCGGCGCAGGCCCGCGCGCGCGTGTTCGATCTGCAGGAACTTCAGGCCCAGCGCGTGGAAGGTGCACACGCTCAGGGCTTCCGCCGCGTCGGCCTTGACGCGCCTCGCCACGCGCTCGCGCATCTCGCGCGCGGCCTTGTTGGTGAAGGTGATCGCGGCGATCTTGGCGGGCGCCACGAAGCCGCGCGCGATCAGGTGCGCGATCTTTTCGGCGATCACGCGGGTCTTGCCGGAACCGGCGCCGGCCAGCACCAGCAGCGGGCCGTCGCAGTATTCCACCGCGGCGCGTTGTTGGGGATTGAGCATCAGCAGGGCGAGTATGGGGGCGCGAAGACGGGAGAACGTGCAAGAATGCATTCTGCTTGCAAACGATGCCGATCACCACCGTTGCAACGCAACCATATTTGTGGATGCACCCTCGCCCCTGACCCCTCCATGGCCAAGCTCTACTTCTACTTCTCGGCGATGAACGCCGGCAAGACCACCACGCTGTTGCAGAGCGCGCACAACTACCATGAACGCGGCATGCGCACGCTGATCCTGACGCCGGCCCTGGACACGCGCGATGGCGAAGGCGTGGTGGCATCGCGGATAGGCTTGCAGGCGAAAGGCCGCCGTTTCACGCGCGAGGAGGACCTGCTGGCACTGGTACGTGCCGACATCGACGCGCACGGCGCGCTGCATTGCGTGCTGGTGGACGAGGCGCAGTTCCTGACCCGCGCCCAGGTATGGCAGTTGACCGACGTGGTCGATGCGCTGCACATCCCGGTGCTCAGCTACGGCCTGCGCACCGATTTCCGGGGCGAACTGTTCGAGGGCAGCGGGTACTTGCTGGCGTGGGCCGACGAGCTGCACGAGATCAAGACCATCTGCCACAGCGGCAAGAAGGCGACCATGGTGGTGCGGGTGGACGGACGGGGGCGCGCGGTGAAGACCGGTCCGCAGGTCGAGATCGGCGGCAACGAACGCTACGTCTCGGTCAGCCGCGCCGAGTTCAAGAAAGTGATGGCCGCTGGCGGCGCGGTCGCAATGCCGAAAGCGGCGCGGACACGGCGCAGGGGAACCCCGCGATGACGCAGCAGGACTGGTCGCGCCCGCATTGGACGCGCGACGATGCGAAGGCGATGCTGCTGTATTTCGTGTTCGGCGCGTTTCCGGAGACCCTGCAGCTGGACGTCGCCCGCCACGGCAGCGCCGGGCTGCCCGGGGGCGTCGAACTGCAGCGGATGCCCAGGACACTGATGGCGCACTGGGACGGCCATCCGCTGCGCGGTGCCCTGGGTGACCTGCTGCGCGAAGAGGATCCCGCCGCGTTCGCCGCGGCGCGCGCGGCGCCCGACTGCATCATGCTGCGCGGCGAAGTGTCCGATGCGCCCACCCTGGATTACCTGCGCGACACGCTGGGTGCGGTCGGCGCGCTGCTGGACGTCGGCGGCGTGGCGGTGGTCGATCCGCAGATTCTGGGCATCTGGTCCGCGAACGGCTGGCGCGCGCGTTACGAGGGCGAAGGCGTCACGCCGCTGCGCGATCACCTGCTGATCGTGTGTCACGACGACCAGGACGGCGGCGCGTGGATCAAGACCCGCGGCCTGCGCAAGTTCGCGCGGCCCGACGTCAGCATCCGGCGGGTGCCGGAGGACGCGATCGAACGTGCCGGCGCGGTGGCCGCGCACGTGGCCGAACTCGAAATGCGCGGCATGCGTTTCGGCGCGGGTTCGATCCTCGACATCGAAGGCGTTCCGGGCGGCATGACCGCGCGTCCGGGCGGTTCGCTGGACGATCCGCAGTTCAACAACGTGCACGTCGAGTTCGTGTGGCCCGGATCCTGATCCGGATTTCCGTGCCCGCGCCGGGCCGCGATCGCGATCCGTCATCGATGCGAAAGCGGAAACGTGGCGCGCTCGGCATCGCGACGTCCCCGTCTTTTCCACGCGCATGCGCACGGAAAGCGCAGGAATCCCGATTCAAGGCGGTGCCGGCACGCGTCAACGCTGACAGCGCGGACACCAGTACGTCATCCGTTGCCCGATCACTGCCGCGCGGATCGGCGTGCCGCAGGCCTTGCAGGGTTCGCCGGCGCGGCCATAGACGAACAATTCCTGCTCGAAATAGCCGGGTTCGCCGTCGGGCGCGAGGAAATCGCGCAGGGTGGTGCCGCCGCGGGTGATCGCGTGCCGGAGAATCCGGCGGATTTCCTCCGCGATCCGCGCGTAGCGTGCGCGTGACACCGAGCCGGCGGCGCGTTTCGGATGCACGGCCGCCGCGAACAGCGCCTCGCTGGCGTAGATGTTGCCCACGCCCACCACGATGGCCTGATCCATCAGGAAGGTCTTGACCGCGGCGCTGCGTCCGCGCGCGTGCGTCCACAGCCAGTCGCCGTCGAAATCCGGGCCCAGCGGTTCGGGACCCAGCCCGCGCAACAGCGGATGCACTTCGCCCGCTTGCTGCCACAGCAGGCAGCCGAAACGGCGCGGATCGTTGAAGCGCAGCGCCTTGCCGGAATCGAGCACCAGATCGTAGTGATCGTGCGGCCGCGGCGGCAGCGCGGGATCGAGCACCCGCAGCGAGCCCGACATCCCGAGGTGCAGCAGCGCGGAACCGGCCTGCGTGTGCAGCAGCAGATACTTGGCGCGGCGTTCGATCGACTCGATGCGCCGGCCAGGCAGGATGCGCGTGATCGCGCGCGGGATCGGCCAGCGCAGGTCCTTCCGGCGCAGCAGCACGCGTTCGACGACGCGGCCTTCGAGATGCGGCGCGATGCCGCGCCTGGTCGTCTCTACTTCCGGGAGTTCGGGCATCCGTCATTCACCCGGCTTCGTGAGCATCACTTGCGGCGAATATTGCCGCGGCACCAGCGCCACTTTGTCGCCCACCCGCACGTAGCGCAGCTCGTCCAGCGCGGACAGCCCGCCGTAACGCAGCCGCACGCCGTCGAGAACGAGCGTGGCCGACGGCGGTGTCAATCCGGCCCCGGCGGCATCGACAGCGGACGCCGCAAGCCAGCGCGCGACTGGCGTCGCGGCGAGATTGGCCAGCCGTTGCAGCCGTGCGTCGCTGGCGCGCATTTCGCCCGGCTCGACGCGCCACCAGCCGTCCGCGCGTTTTTCGAACACCTGCGGCACGGCCGGCGGGATGTCCAGTTCCACGCGCGTGACCGCAGCGGGATCGAGCGCGGTCAACGCGGGCGGATCACGCACGTAGTCACGCCGGCCCAGCCACAGCACCGCCGCGACCAGCGCGGCCGCCACCACCGCGAGCAGCGACAGGTTGCGGGTCGCGCGCTTCATCGCCGCCGCCGGCGCCAGGCGATCGTGAGGCCGGTCAGGGCCAGCAGCACGGGCAGCGCGATCAGGTAACCGAACATCAGGCCTTCCAGTTCCAGCCGCGTCGGCTTCAGCACCCGGTCCGGAGCGCCGCGCGGCGGCAGCGCGGCCAGCGCGTCGTCGTTGAGCAGCCAGTCGAACACGCGCTCACCCAGCGCGAGATTGCCGCCGTTGGCGAGGTAGGTGTTGGAAAGAAAATCGCCGTCGCCGATCACCACCACGCGCTGCTCGGTCTTGTCCGGGCTGGGCGACAGCCGGGTCAGCGCGTAACCGAAATCCAGCGGGCCGCGCAGTTCGCCGGCGTTCGCGTCGTAGGCGATCTTCGACGGATTCACCGGATCGATCGGCGCGATCTGGTTCCAGCTCTGCGCGCTGGATTGGAGGATCGGCTGCGTGCTCCATTGCGCGCCGGCCTCCGCGGCCAGCGCGACGGCCTGCGGAAACAGCACGTTGGTCTTGAAGTCGCGGGTGATCGTCTGCGGCGGATAGCGGGTGGTGACCACCATCCGCGGATCGCCGATCCCGAATGCCGCGCCCTGCCCGTCCACCAGTACGCCCGGCAGACGCTTGATGCCCAGGGCCTGCGCCAGCGGCGCAAGGTTCAAATCATCGTTGCCGGGTTCGGTCAGCCACAAGAGGTTGCCGCCGCCGGCGATCCAATCGACCAGCGCCTGCACCGCGCGCGGCGCCAGCGCGGCCTGCGGACTGGCCAGCACCACCAGGTCGGCGTTGCGCGGCACCTGCGCGGCCTGCGCCAGATTCAGCGGCAGCGCGCGCACGCCGCGCGAGGCGAGGTCGGCGACGAAATCGCCCAGATCGGCGTTGGCCCGACCCTCCGCGCTGCGTTCGCCGTCGCCGGTCACGAACGCCACCAGGCGTTCGCGCGCATGGGTCAGCCGCGCCAGCGCGTCGGAAAAGCTGCGCTCGTCCAGTTGCAGCACGTGCTGTTCGCGGCCGTGCCAGTGCAGCACGATCTCGCCGTCGGTCTGGATGCCGGCCTTGCGCAGCGCGCCGGGGTCGAGGTCGGGATCGACGAACGACAATTCCAGGTCCGGCTTGTAGCGCTGGTAGCGCGCGACGAACGTCGAAATCTGATTGCGCAGATTGCCGGATGGCCGCGCGTAGCTGACCGCCTCGAGCGGCTCCTTCAGTTGAGCCAGGATCGCCCGGCTCTGCGGTGACAGGCTCGCGCGCGCGCCGGCACTCCAGTCCGTGATGAAACCGAAACGCGTCGAGAGCACGGCCACGCACGCCGCGATCACCAGCACCAGCAGTGTGTACAGCAACGCGTCGAGTCGCAGGCGCATCAGCCGCGCGCCTTTTCGTTGGCCACGCGCCGGATCGCGAACACCAGCGCCAGTGCGGTCAGCAGCAGAAAATACACGATGTCGGCGCTGCCCACCAGTCCACGCAGGAACGGCGTCAGGTGCGTCTGCAGGGCGAGATAGCTCAGCCAGCCGGTGCCGGCGAGGCCGGTCGCGCGCACGCCGCTGTCGACGAACGACAGCGCCAGCCCGATCGCCAGCGCGGCTGCCGCGGCCAGGGCCGGATGCGAAGCGAACGCGGAACACGCGACGCCGATTGCGGTCAGCGCCGCGATGCACAACGCGCAGCCCAGCAGCGCCGCCGCGAACTGTCCGGCATCGGGCGTGGTGGCGTGCGCCAGTACCACCGGCATGGTGGCAGCCAGCAGCAGCAGCAGCCACAGAAAGGCCAGCACCGCGAAAAACTTGCCCAGCACGATCTGCACGGCGGACACGCCCGAGGCGGCGAGCAGCGCCAGCCGTTGCGAACGCCGCTCGCCGGCCAGTGCCTGCATCGTGAGCAGCGGCGCCAGCAGCAGACACAATTGCACCACGTTCAGCAGGTGCGGCACCGCGACCAGATCGGTGTAACCGGAACCCTCCGGGTCGCCCGCGAGCACGGGCTGCGCGCGCATGAATGCGTCCAGCGACAACAGGAACCACCAGGCCAGGATCGCCAGCGCGACGCCGGCCAGCGTCCACGCGAACGGCCGTACCGCGAGGCGCTTCAAATCCAGCCGCGCGATCGTGAACGCGCTCATGCCGGCGCCTCCGCATGCCCGCGCACGATCGCGAGGAACAACCGGTCCAGCATGCCGTGGTCGCCCGAGAGGCTCGCATCGTGGCGCACCGCGCCCTCGTGCAGGATCACCACGCGATCGCACATCGCTTCCACCTCGGCCAGCACGTGCGTGGAAAGGATCGTGCCGCGCTGCCGCGACAGCGTGCCGATCAGCTCGCGCAGTTGCGCGGCCTGCACCGGGTCGAGGCCGTTGTTCGGTTCATCCAGCACCAGAAGCTCGGGATCGTGCAGCAGCGCCATCGCCAGCCCCACGCGACGCTTCTGGCCCAGCGAGAGCTGGCCGCACAGGCGTTTCGCCATCGGCGCGAGATCGAGGCGCAGCAATTCGCGTTCGATCGCGATGTTCCGGGACGCGCGGGTCATGCCGTGCAGGCGGCCGCAGGCATCCAGCGTTTCGGTCACCGTCAGTTCCGGCCACAGCGGCACGGTTTCCGGCAGCCAGCCGATCTTCGTGCGCGCCAGTTCCGGCGCCTCGGCGAGATCGCGGCCGTCGATCCGGACGCTGCCGGAATCGGGCGCCAGCGCACCCGCGATCATCGCGAGGGTGGTGGATTTGCCGGCGCCGTTGACGCCCAGCAGGCCCATCACCTCGCCGCGTTCCAGCCTGAACGACACCCCGCGCACCACCTCGCGGCCGGCCAGGCGGCGGCCGACGCGATCGAGCTGGAGCAGCGGCGTGGTCGGAATCATGCGCACAACGGGAAATTAAGGTTGCAAGGGATTGTCGCGGCCTTCACATTCTGCATGCAACGGGCTGGTGCTGCCGGTCTTTCTCCCCTAGACTGCAGGCACGGGCCTTGCTTCAGGCCTTCTCTCCGCACACGTTTCCCTCCGCATGATCGACTCGCTGCTCAACTTCGCCGCCCACGGCCTGGCGAACGCCGGCTGGCTCACCATTGCCATCTATCTGCTGCTGGCGACCCAACTGACCATTTTCGCGGTTACCCTCTATCTGCATCGCAGCCAGGCGCACCGGGGCGTGGATTTTCATCCCGTCGTCGCGCACGTGCTGCGCTTCTGGAACTGGCTGTCCACCGGCATGGTGACCAGGGAATGGGTGGCCGTGCACCGCAAGCATCACGCCCACACCGAGACCGCCGAGGATCCGCACAGCCCGCAGATCGCCGGCATCCGCAAGGTGTTCTTCGAAGGCGCCGAACTCTATCGCACGGCGGCCGCCAACAAGGATGACCTGGAAAAGTACGGCCGCGGCACGCCGGACGACTGGATCGAGCGGCACCTGTACGCCGCGCATCCGTATCTCGGCGTCAGCCTGCTGATGGTGATCGACATCGCGCTGTTCGGCGTGCTGGGCGTCGCGATCTGGGCGGTGCAGATGGCGTGGATCCCGTTCTGGGCCGCCGGCGTGGTCAACGGCCTCGGCCACTGGTGGGGTTACCGCAATTTCGAGACCGCCGACAAGGCCACCAACCTCACGCCGTGGGGCGTGTGGGTCGGCGGCGAGGAACTGCACAACAACCATCACGCATTTCCAAGCTCCGCCAAGTTCGCGCTGCGCAAGTTCGAAGTCGATATCGGCTGGCTGGTGATCCGCGGTCTCGAAAAGATGCATCTGGCGAAAGTGCTGCGCGTCGCGCCGTCGCTGGACGAGCGGCCCAACGTCACACTGCCCGACATGGAAACCCTGAAGGCCTTGTTGACCCATCGCTTCGCGGCGATGACCGATTACTACCGGATGGTGATCAAGCCGACCGTGCGTGAGGAACGCACCGCCGCGGATCGGAATTCCAGCGCGCTGCCGCGCCGGTTGCGCCGCGCGCTGGCCAACGGCGGCCGCTGGCTGGACAAGCAGGGCAAGGCACGGCTCGCGGCGGCGGTCGAGAACCATCCGCGTCTGCAACAGATCTGCGAGTACCGCGCCCGTCTGGCCGCGCTGCTGGAACAGCGCAAGCCCGAATCCGCACTGGCCGCGCTGCAGCAGTGGTGCCGCGAGGCCGAGGAAAGCGGCAACCGCAAGCTGGCCGAATTCGCCGCGCGGCTGAAACGGTATGCGGTGGCGAGGGCGTAACGTACGTCTCCGCGCGTTGCCGCAAACGGCATTCTGCAAGAACTGAAAAAACCCGCCGTAAGGCGGGTTTTGTTTATGTATTTCGAAATTTCGTATTTCCGCGAAAAACAGAGCGCCCGTGTTCGATCGCCATCCACGAATTTGTTTTCTGACCCGATATTCGATTTGTTGCCTACGAGCCTCTTGCGGCAGTGTACTAAAATAGGTACACTAGCGATCGTGGCGCCACTTCCGCTTGTCCTCGAATCCGGTTCTACGCCACGGCTCAAGGTCGCGAGCCCGTTCGGGATTGGCTGAAGTCGCTATCTCCCGATGCGCGCAAGTCCATCGGCGAGGATCTCAAAACGGTTCAGTTCGGCTGGCCGCTGGGCATGCCGTTGGTACGGAAAATGGGCCCGGGATTGTGGGAAGTGCGCAGCACGATCGACGCAGGTATTGCTCGCGTCCTCTTCACCACAATCGGGTCGGTCATGGTGCTTCTGCATGGCTTCGTCAAGAAAGCTGCCAAGACCCCCGCGGACGATCTGAAACTGGCCCTGCGCCGCATGAAGGAGGTACACCATGGCTAAACGTACCACCCACATCGGAACCACCCTCGATGATTTTCTGTCCCGGGAAGGGGTACTTGAAGAAGTATCCGCGCGGGCAATCAAGCGTGTCATCGCCTGGCAGCTTGCCGAAGCGATGAAAACCCAGGGACTGACCAAGAGTGCGATGGCCGAGCGCATGCACACCAGCCGCTCGATGCTCGATCGTCTGCTCGATGAAACAGATACTGGCTTGACCATCGAAACGCTAAGTCGGGCAGCACAAGCACTTGGCTATCGGGTGAAGATTGAACTGGCGGTGGCCTAGCTGGAATGTTGCCGCGAGGCCGAGGCCAGCGGCAACCGCAAGCTGGCCGAGCTCGCCGCGCGGTTGAAACGGTATGCAGTGGCGAGGGCGTAACGTACGTCTCCGCGCTGCCGCAAACGGCATTTGCATGAACTGAAAAACCCGCCGCGAGGCGGGTTTTTGCGAGTGAAAGATTTCACTGGCTCGGCAGTGCGAGCCTGCAAACCGAGATGAGTAGACAATGCCAATTGGGCTTTCGGGATGCTTGCTGGCTTTCGCTTCACGCGCCGTTGACGTTGATGAGATTAAAGAAGTGTGGGGGTTAGGCCGTATCGGCCGTTTGGGTTCTGAAGCGCGATGTGCTGCTTGTGACAAGCGCGTAGGCCGCATGCGGGAAATACCGTGCACAGGAGGACGGAATCATGGGTATCAATCGGTTCGGAATTCGCTTTGTGCAGTTCGCCGCCATGGGACTGTCCGCGGCAGTCGCGGGCCCATTCCAAAGTGCGGGGGGGGGGGGGGGGAGGAACCCGCCCGTGCCCTTTGTTCCACAAGGGGGGGGGGGCGGGGGGGGCGGGGCGCCGTGCGGGGGGGGGGGGGGGGGGGGGGATAGTAACGCACGCCGTCATCTTGTCACCACATGACGTGGTCGCGGGTCCGCTGGAGTTGACTCAACAGCTGCGCGTCGTAATTGCACTGAAGCTGCGCAATCAGGCACAACTGCAGGCGCTCATTTCTACACCGGGAGGATTCACGCCACTGACATCGGCGCAATTTGAGGCGCAATTCTCTCCAACTGAAACGCAAGCGCAGGAAGTTGCGAACTTCCTGATGGGCGCAGGTTTCCGGAACGTTGCCATCGCCCCGAATCGGCTGTTGGTTTCCGGTGACGCAACCGTCGCCATCGTACAGGCAGCGTTCAAGACTTCGATGGTGCGAGTGTATACGCATGACGGCCGCATGGCCTATGCGAACAGCACGGATGTAGAGATCCCAACTGCGCTGCAAAGCAGCGTCCAAGCAGTGCTGGGACTGCAAGACGTCGATATCATGCACACGTTCTCCGAACCCGTACAGCAAAACGTCGTTCCGGCGAACCTGTGCAATCCAAATCAGAATATCGCTCAGCATTCGGATAGCGCGTCTCCCGCGATCATTTCATGCAAGGTGGGCCACTATCCCACTGACTTTCCGTCAATCTACGCAGCCACTGATCTGCCAACCGCTAATTCGGTCCCTGTCGGTATCTTCACTTGGGGTGACTTGACCCAAGTCATTCAAGATCTCAATCAATTCACGTCAGTACATGGCCTTCCAACGGTTTCCGTTCAAGTGGTTGGGCCCGGCAGCAGCGATACTTCTGGCACCGGCGAGTGGGACTTGGACAGCCAAACCATCGTCGGCATGAGCGGGGGCGTCCAAAAAATCGTGTTCTACGATGCTGCTGGTTATTCCCACGCGGATTTGTACAGCATTTTCAATACAGCAGTTGCTGCGGACGCGGTGAAAGTGATCAATGGTTCCTTCGGAGATTGCGAAACGCTTTCAAGGCAGGACGGATACGCGGCGGCCGATGACAACGTTTTTGCAGAAGCGGTAGCGCAGGGGCAGACCTTGTCGTTCTCGTCCGGTGACTCGGGCGCTACGGGTTATGAATGCCCAGCAGGAAGTCTGATACCGAATTGGCCGGCCAGTTCGCAATACGTCGTTTCAGTCGGTGGAACGAGCTTGGGTACGGATCCAGATAACCCAGACCAGTGGGTCAGGGAGAATGTGTGGAACGGCTATTCGGATGGCTGCGGCGGTGCAACGGGAGGTAGCCCAAGTACTTTCGAGCCAATGCCAGCATGGCAGAAAAATCTAGGACAAAATGCTGGCCACAATACTCGCGGCGTGCCTGACATCGCGTTCGACGCCGACCCGTGCTCCGGCTCCTTCATCATCGTCGATGGGAATACCTTACAGTACGGCGGCACCAGCTTGGCGTCGCCGCTGTTTGTCGGCGCCTGGGCACGGATCTTGGCGTTCAAGGCCGGGCCGATCGGTTTTGCCGCACCGTTGTTGTATGGGCTCCAGGCACGGGATCTCCACGACGTCACGATCGGCAACAACAACGGTGAAACGGCGGCGCCGGGTTGGGACTACACCACTGGCTTTGGAAGCCTGATAGTCACCCAATCAGCCTACGATCTCCCCATCCACTCCGTCCCACCCGGCTAAACCGTAGGGGAAGTTCCCCCGGCTCTGTCGAAGGTTACTCGATCCTTGAAGCCTAGTCCTCGGTCTTCTGCAAAGTTTAAGGAGAGGCGCATGAGCACCTTCAAAAGCTACGGGCTTTATGTACTTCTCTCAGCAGTCTTGCCCGGGACTGCATTGGCTAGTCAGTCGCATTGGTACATTGCAGTCGACGGAGGACAGGTGCGCTACAGCGGCATTTCGGGCATTGCCCAGCAATGGATATCTATTACGCCATTGCCGCCGCAGGGCATGTTGATCATAAGCTCTCAATCTTCGCTTCAGCAGAGCGAATCGAACAATATCGGTTACCGGCTGACCGCTGGCTACCAGTTCAACCGCTACTTCGGCATCGAAGGCGGATTCGCGAACTTTGGCCAGGTACAAGCGGATGGGAACGGGTCGGTAGTTATGTCACCAACCAATGGAATCCTGCCCCTGGAGCAAATCGCCACTTTTACCAGTTCGGCGAAGTTGCGGGTACGGGGCTGGGAATTGGCGGGTATTGCGAGTTGGCCGTTGAGCCAGAGTTGGTCATTGTTCGGGCGAGCGGGCATATTTGATTCGCACACCAAACTGGAAGTGGCCAGTACACCGGCTCCGCCCACGCCGGGAGAACTGGTCCCGAAATTCATCAACGTGTCGAGTAGCAAATGGGTGCCGGCATACGGCGCCGGCGTGAACTTCTCGCCAATCGACCATTGGGTGCTGCGGCTGGAGTGGAATCGGTATGCACATCTAGGCGATCACGGCACCACAGGAAGGTTGAATGTGAACCTACTGTCGCTCGGGGTGCTGTATGCGTTCTGAGATGATCAAGCTGTACAGCGCCTGCATATATGTGCATCAACGCGCTGGTCAGGTTGGGGGATCTGCTGGAAAGTAAAACCCCACCTTGCGGTGTGTTTAATTGTTCAAAGTCGCTGGATCCCGGATCACGGCTGCGCCGTGTCCGGGGTGACGCGATGGCAGAGACACTGGATCCCGTGTCAACGCACGTCCGTGTGCTGCACGGGATGAAGTCATCCCATAAAACTGGATCCCGGATCCCGGCTGCGCCGTGTTCGGGATGACGCAACGGTTGACCACGCGCTGCGCGCGTGGACCGTTGCGTCACTTGATCTTGCCTTCCTTGTAGATCACGTGTTTGCGGACGACGGGGTCGTATTTCCTGACCTCCATCTTGTCCGGGGTGTTCTTCTTGTTCTTGTCGGTGGTGTAGAAGCGGCCGGTGCCGGCCGAGGAAACCAGGCGGATCTTGTCGCGTTTGCTTGCCATGGGGAGTTCTCCTTACACCTTCTCGCCGCGTGCGCGCAGGTCCGCGAGCACGGCTTCGATGCCGTTCTTGTCGATGGTGCGCAGCGCCTTGCCGGACACGCGCAGTTTCACCCAGCGCTTCTCGCTGGGCACCCAGAACCGGCGTTCGTGCAGGTTGGGCAGCCAGCGTCGCTTGGTCTTGTTGTTGGCGTGCGACACGTTGTGGCCGCTCTGCACGCCCTTTCCGGTAACCTGGCAGATTCGTGCCATGGCATTCTCCTCTCAGATCCCGCATGGCCCGCGGGACATCGGCCCGGCGATGGATACTCGCGCGACGAGCCGGATGGGCCGCTTCGCTCCCGCGTCGCGCTGCGGGATGCCCCCGCCACCTGGATCGGCGGGATCGCCGATCGATGCGGCCGCTTGCGCGGATCCGGGTGGTGGACCGGCCATGGATGAGCCGCACAGGATAACAGGCCTCGCGCCGGCCGGGCAATTGCCGCGTGCAGTCCGGCCGCGGGTGTGGGAGAATTCCGCTTCTTTGACCCGTACCCCAGTGGAGCCTCGACCATGGCTGAAGAAACCCCGGCGCCCGGCAATGGCCAGGCAGCCCCGCAGATGCAGCTGGCGCTGCAGAAGATCTATGCCCGCGACGTGTCGTTCGAGGTGCCCAACGCGCCGCAGGTGTTCCAGGCCGAGGGTCAGCCGCAGGTGCAGTTGAACCTGAGCCACAAGGCGACTCCGATCGGCGACAACAACTACGAGGTGGTGCTGACGCTGACCGTCACCTGCACCCTCAACGAGCGCACCGCCTATCTGGCCGAGGTGCATCAGGCCGGTGTGTTTTCGCTGGTCGGCTTCGGCCAGAACGACCTGAACGCGGTGCTGGGCAGCTACTGCCCGAACGTGCTGTTCCCGTACGCCCGGCAGATCATTTCCGATCTGGTCCAGAACGGCGGTTTCCCGCCGCTGCTCCTGCAGCCGATCAACTTCGACGCGCTGTATGCCCAGCAACTGCAGCAACAGGCGTCGCAGGGTGACGCAAAGCCGGCGTTGAACGCCTGAATCATGACCGCGCGCGCGACGGTCGCCGTTCTCGGCGCCGGATCGTGGGGGACCGCGCTGGCCGCCCTGCTCTGCGGGAACGGCGTGTCCGTGCGCCTGTGGGGCCGCGATCCGGCGGCGCTGGCGGAACTCGCGCGCACGCGGCGCAACGCCCGCTATCTGCCCGATACGGAACTGCCGCGCGCGCTGGCCTTCGAGCCTGATCTCGCCGGGGCCGTGCGGGACGCGGACGTGGCGTTGATCGCGGTGCCCAGCCACGCGTTCCGGGAAGTGCTGGACGACGTGTCGCCGCGGCTGCCGCACCGCGCCGGCGTGGCCTGGGCCACCAAGGGCTTCGAGCCCGGCACGGGCCGCTTCCTGCACGAACTGGTGGCCGAACGTCTCCCCGGCACCCCCCCCGCGGTCATCACCGGCCCGTCGTTCGCGCGCGAAGTCGCGGCCGGCATGCCCACCGCCGTCACGGTGCACGCCGGTGACGACGCCTTCGCGCACCGGGTCGCCGAACTGCTGCACACGCGCACGTTCCGGGCCTACACCGGCAACGACATGCTGGGCGCCGAGCTGGGCGGTGCAATGAAGAACGTGCTGGCGGTCGCCACCGGCGTGGCCGACGGCATGGGCCTCGGGTTGAACGCGCGCGCCGGGCTGATCACCCGCGGCATGAACGAGATGCTGCGGCTGGGCGCGGCGCTGGGCGCGAAGGCGCAGACCCTGATGGGGCTGGCGGGGCTGGGCGATCTGGTGCTGACCTGCACCGGAGAACTTTCGCGCAATCATCGCTTCGGCGTGGCGCTGGGCCGCGGCGTGCCGCTCGGGCAGGCGCTGGCGGAAATCGGGCAGGTGGTCGAGGGTACGGTCGCGGCCGACGAGGTCATGCGGCTGGCGCAACGCCACGGCCTCGATCTTCCGATCTCGCAGCACGTGCAGGCGGTGCTGCACGGCGAGATGACCCCCTCCGATGCGCTGCATTCGCTGCTTGCGCGTGAGCGCAAGCCGGAATACCCCGAGCATCTTTTCCGCTGATCCCGGCTGCGGCCTTTCCCGTTGACCCCGGCCTTCCCGAGCATGGACGGCAGCCTCGGCCGCTGTGACACGCGGGGATTGCGTCCTGGAAAAGCGCGGCGGTGACCAGCCTCCGCCTTGCGCAGGGAGAGCGCAATGACGCTATGCTTGACCTCTTTGACCGCCGGAAGCCGTGCGGATGCAGCCCCGCAACAGTCCGCCCGCAACGCCCGTCGTGAGCGCGCCCACCGGCAAGCCTGCCGGCAGGGCGGCCGAACCTCCGTTGCCGCTCGCCTGGCGGCAATTGCTCGGCGATGCCGTCGAAAAACGGCAGGCGGGACCGGTTCCGACCCTGGGCTTCCTGCTGGAATTGATCCAGGAGGAGCCGCCGCTGGCGCGCATCGAGGCCGCGCCGGTGCTGCTGGAGACCCTGGCGCAGGGCCGGCTGGGCCGTGCCGTGCCGCTGGATTCCAGGCAGTTGCTGCATGCCGATCTGCCGGGGGCCGTCTGGCGGCTGGCCTTCACCGTGCTGGGTCTGCCGCAGACCCCGCGCAAGGGCCGCAGCTATGCACACCTTTCCGGTCCGATCGGCGACGCGCTGCTGGCCGACATGCTGGACGCCGTGCCGTGCTTTCTGGGCGGGGTCGCCGGCCTGCGCCTGGTCCGTGGAAAACCCCGGCCGCTGGAATGGGGCTGGCAGCTCGAACGCGACGGCCGCCAGCGCCTGCTGCCCAACCTGCCGCCCCACGAGCGTCTGCTGCGCGTGGGCGGCCTGTGGTACCTCGACCCCGAGCGCGCCGAACTCGGCCCGCTGGACGGCAGCGCCGACGAGGTCGCGCTGGTCGATGCCCCGCCGCTGGCACCCGAATACGGCGAGGCCTTGGCCAGGGCGCTGGCCGCTTCACCGCTGGCGGCGCGCGTGCCGTTGCCGCAGGCGTTCGCGTCGGTGCAGCGCGCGGAGCTCGCGCCCAAGCCGGTGCTGACCCTGAACGCCCTGACCCGCCACGCCCGGATCGGCGCGGGCACGCCGCCGCTGGCCTACGCGCGGCTCGCGTTCGATTACGGCGGCGAGCGCCTGCCGGGACGCGGCGGCGAGGCGCTGGTGCGGCGCGTGCGCAACGGCAAACTGGTCGAGATCGTGCGCAAGCGTGCCGACGAACTGGCGACGATGGAACGGATGGAGGGATTCGGCCTTGCACCCGCGGTCGATTGCGAGGGCCTGCCCTGGGACATGACCGACGCGCTGCCGGAAGACGCTTGGCTGTTCCCCGGCAAGGGCTACGCGGGCGCGCTGGAAGTCAACACGCCCGCGCGCTGGCTGGGCCTGCGCGAAAGGCTGGAAGGCGACGGCTTCACCGTCGAGTACGCCGCCAGTTTTCCGTTCGAGGTGCTGGAAGGACCGCCGCGCTGGTACGGCGTCGCGAAGACGGACGAAAGCGGTGAAACCTTCGAGTTCGAGGCGGGCATCGAGGTCGAAGGCAGGCGCATCAACCTGCTGCCCAAGGTGGCCCAGGCGCTGGCCGACCGCACGCTCTCGCTGACGCCGCCCGAAAACGAAACCGAAGACGCGGTGTGGTATGCGCCGGTGGACGAACGCCGCCGGGTGGCGGTGCGGCTGTCGGTGCTGCGCAAGCTGCTCGCGCCGCTGGCTGAATACCTGCAGCGTCCGCGCGAAAAGCTGCGCCTGCCGCGCGTGCAGGCGGGCCGGCTGGAGGAATTCGCTTCCGCGCTGCCGAAGAACGGCAAGCTGGACGCGCCCCGGGAACTGACCGATTTCACCACGCGCCTGCGCGAGGCTGCGATGCACGCCTCGGACGCGGTGCCGGAAGGACTGGTCGGCGAGCTGCGCCCTTACCAGCGCGAAGGTCTGCGCTGGTTGAATGCGCTGGCGGAGGCGGGACTGGGCGGCGTGCTCGCCGACGACATGGGCCTCGGCAAGACCGTGCAACTGCTCGCGCATCTCCTTGCGTTGAAACAGAACTCCGCGCTGACGCAGCCCGCGCTGATCGTCGCGCCCACCAGCCTGATCCCGAACTGGCAGGCGGAAGCCGAGCGCTTCGCGCCATCGCTGAAGCTGCTGACGCTGCACGGTCCCGAACGCATCAAGAGCTTCGACCGCCTCGCGGGCCACGACGCGATCCTGACCAGCTACGCGCTGCTGCCGCGCGACCTGTCGGTGCTGCGCGAGCAGCCGTTCGAGCTGGTGGTGCTGGACGAGGCGCAGCAGGTCAAGAATCCGCGCACGCAGGCGCGCCGGGCGTTGCTCTCGCTGGCGGCCAGACGGCGCGTGTGCATGACCGGCACGCCGCTGGAGAATCACCTGGGCGAACTGTGGTCGCAGGTCGATCTCGCGGTGCCGGGTCTGCTGGGCGACGAGGGTTCGTTCCGCCGGCATTACCGGATTCCGATCGAACGCCAGGCCGATGCGGATTGCCAGGCGCGGCTCAATCACCGGATCGCGCCGTTCATCCTGCGTCGGACCAAGGCGCAGGTCGCCGCCGACTTGCCGGAGAAAACCGAGATCGCGCGGCGGGTGGTGCTGTGCGGACGCCAGCGCGAACTGTACGACGCCTTGCGCGTGAGTCTCGCGGAAGAAGTGCGCGAGGTGATCCGCCAGCGCGGCCTAGAGCACAGCGGCATCATCGTGCTGGATGCGCTGCTCAAACTGCGGCAGGCCTGCTGCGATCCGCGCCTGGTGAAACTGGAAGCCGCGCGCGGCGTGCGTGAATCGGCCAAGATGGAGCTCTTGATGGAAATGCTGCCGGACCTGGTGTCGGAAGGCCGGCGCATCCTGCTGTTCAGCCAGTTCACCGAGATGCTGGGGCTGATCGCGCGCGAGCTGAACCGCCGGCACCTGCAATACGTCACGCTGACCGGCGACACCCGCGACCGCGCCGAACCGGTGCGCAAGTTCCAGGACGGCGAGGTGCCGCTGTTCCTGCTGTCGCTCAAGGCCGGCGGCGTGGGGCTCAACCTCACCGCCGCCGATACCGTGATCCACTACGACCCGTGGTGGAATCCCGCCGCCGAAACGCAGGCGGCCGACCGCGCGCACCGTATCGGCCAGGACAAGCCGGTGTTCGTGTATCGCTTGATTTGCGCCGACACCGTCGAGGAACGCATCGAGGATCTGAAGGTGCGCAAGGCCGAACTCGCGCGGGCGGTGCTGGAAGGCGGCGGCACCCGCGACAAGCTGGCGTTCGACGAAGAAGACCTCGACGCGCTGTTCGCTGCGGAGTAGGTGCCTGCCTGCTGGCGATCAGATAACCATGTCGTCATTCCGGGGCCGGCCGAAGCCGACGCGGAGAGCGCTCATGGATGACCGCGCTTTGAGGAGCGAGGAAACCCGGAATCCATTTTCACGTTGCATGTGAACGAAGCAAAGTGGATTCCGGATCGCCGCGCTGTCTGCCCCGGACTGATCCGGGGCGGCGTCCGGAATGACGGCAATGGATGTCCGTCTCGCTTCGGAAGGAGTCTTCGATGACCGAAGCCTTCGACAGCAGCTGCGACTGCGCTTCGAATGCTCGGAGTTTCGTCAACGCTCAGGGTCGTTCGCTGGTTTCGGTTTCGGCCGCGGCCCGCGCATCGGAACGGGATGGCCGTAAGGCGACGGTGTCGGTTCGCGCGAGAGGCCGTGTTTTTCCAGCGCGTCGAGATACGACTGCCAGTTGCGTTGCTGATTGACGCCCAGATCGTGCAACGTGTCCCACGAGAAGATGCCTGTGGCGTGGCCATCGGAGAAGCGCAGCAGCACGGCGTAGTTGCCGACCGGCTCGATCGCGTCGATGTTGACGTCGCGCTTGCCTGCCACCAGTACCTGCTGGCCGGGACCATGCCCCTGCACCTCGGCGGAGGGTGAATGCACGCGCAGGTATTCGCACGGCATCACGAAGCGTTCGCCGTTGTCGAACGCGACTTCCAGCGTATGGGAAGCGCGATGGAGGATGATGTCGGTAGGTTTGGGTGTGGGCATGACGTTGATCTTATCGGCGGGATCCCGCACGCCCATCGATGCCGGTCAACCCGTGGCAGCCATCGGAACGAAAGCTCAGGTTCCGGATCGCCGCGCAGCCTGCCCCGGACTTGATCCGGGGCGGCGTCCGGAATGACGAGGTTGTGAAGCACTATGCTATTCCCGAGTCCCGAGTCCCGAGTCCCGGGGGACTCAATGCGGGCTGCCGAATCCCGATCCGGTGAAATCGATCCGGGGCGGCTGGCCCGCGACGTCCAGCAGCACCTGCGCGTAGGGTTCGTCGAAGCTGACGGTCGAGACCTCGTCCCAGCCGAAGAACGAGGGCTCGCGCAGCCATTCCGCGTCGGGCGTGATTTCCTGCAGGGTGAAGCCATCGTCCTCGATGCTCAGCAGCCGGCCGATGTAGCAAACCTCGTTCTCGTCCTCGGTATCGACGTGCACGCCCATCACCGCGGCATGGTCGGCGGTGGCACGCACGACCTGCGTGATGTCGTCCAGCGGAAACCCGCGTGGCAGGCGCGGATGGATGTTGCGCAGCGCCAGCGCCTTTTCCATGAACACGTGGTGGCTGTCGGGCGCTTCGACCTCGGTGATGTCGGCCAGCCGCATCGCGTACAGGCCGTCGAAGCTGATCTGGTCACCGACCACCCACAGCAGCAGCCATTCCTTGCCGATGCCGGCCAGGTAACCGCAGAAACTGCCGTCTTCCAGATTGCCGCGCCATACGCGCACCAGTTCGCCGCGTTGCTGCGCCCCGCGCAACTGGACGCGCGGGCTGGTGGTTTCGAGTTTGATCACGTTGCTCATGGGGTCATTTTAGCCCAGCGGCGCCGGGGCCCGCTCAACCTTCGGGCGGCAAGCCCGTGCCGCAAGAAGGCAGACAAATCCTTGCCGTACAAAGGCTTGCCTGGGTCGGGCGGCATGGTCCCGCCAACCGGAGTGGCGCGCCCGCGGTTCTTGGCCCAGGCGCCGCCCTACAAAATGTAGCGGGAGAGATCCTCGTTGGATGCCAGATCCTTGAGATTTTTGTCCACATAATCGGCGTCGATCACGTATTTTTCGCCGTTTTTGTCCGCCGCCTCGAACGAAATCGATTCCAGCAGCCGCTCCATCACGGTCTGCAGGCGGCGGGCGCCGATGTTCTCGGTGCTCTCGTTGACCTTGAACGCCACCGCGGCCAGCCGGGCGACGCCGTCGTCGGTGAATTCCAGCTTGACGCCCTCGGTATCCAGCATCGCGGCGTACTGCTTGGTCAGCGCATTGTGGGGTTCCTTCAGGATGCGCTTGAAGTCATCCACCGACAGCGCCGACAGCTCGACCCGGATCGGCAGGCGGCCCTGCAGTTCCGGGATCAGGTCGGATGGCTTGGCCATCGAGAAGGCGCCGGACGCGATGAACAGCACGTGGTCGGTCTTGACCGGCCCGTACTTGGTCGAGACGGTCGAGCCTTCCACTAGCGGCAACAGGTCCCGCTGCACGCCCTCGCGCGAGACGCCCGCACCGCCCCAGTCGCCGCGCTGGGCGACCTTGTCGATCTCGTCGATGAACACGATGCCGTTCTGCTCGGCGTTTTCGATCGCCTGCGCGCGCAGTTCGTCGTCGTTGAGCAGCTTGCCGGCCTCCTCGTCGATCAGCAGCGGCCGCGCGGCCTTGATCTTCAGCTTCCGCTTCTGGGTACGGCTGCCGCCGAGATTCTGGAACATCGAGCGCAACTGCTGGCTCATTTCCTCCATGCCGGGCGGGGCCATGATCTCGACGCCCACGTTCATCGCGAACTCCAGTTCGATCTCGCGCTCGTCCAGTTCGCCCGCGCGCAGCGCCTTGCGCAGTTTCTGGCGGGTCGCAGATTCGTGTTCGAGCTGCTGCGCATCGCCCTGCTGGTTCCAGCCGCCGCTTTCGCGGCGCGGCAGCAGCGCCTCGAGGATGCGTTCGTCGGCGTGTTCCTCGGCCTGCGACTTCACGCGCTCCTTGGCCTGGTCGCGGGTGAGTTTGTAGGCCACGTCGGCGAGGTCGCGCACGATCGAATCGACGTCTTTTCCGACGTAGCCGACCTCGGTGAACTTGGTGGCTTCCACCTTGACGAACGGCGCCTTGGCCAGCGTGGCCAGGCGCCGCGCGATCTCGGTCTTGCCGACGCCGGTGGGCCCGATCATCAGGATGTTCTTGGGCGTCACCTCGTTGCGGAACGAAGGATCGAGCTGCATCCGCCGCCAGCGGTCGCGCAGCGCGATGGCCACCGCGCGCTTGGCGTTGTGCTGGCCGATGATGAAGCGATCGAGTTCGTTGACGATTTCGCGAGGGGTGAGTTCGGACATGATGTTCGGGAACGAGGGAAGCGAAGAGGGAGACGCAAGCAAAAGCGGGCCGTGCTTCTACGTCTCCCGTCTTCCGTCTCCCGCCTCACCCAGCTCCTCGATCGTGACGTTGTGGTTGGTGTAGATGCAGATGTCGCCGGCGATGCCCAGTGCCTTTTCCACGATCTGTCGCGCGTCGAGGTCGGAGTTGTCCAGCAGCGCCTTGGCCGCGGCCTGCGCGTAGGGGCCGCCGGAACCGATCGCAATCAGGCCGTGCTCGGGCTCCAGCACGTCGCCATTGCCGGAAATCAGCAGCGAGGTGTCCTTGTCCGCGACCGCCAGCATGGCCTCGAGGCGGCCGAGGCGGCGGTCGGTGCGCCATTCCTTGGCCAGTTCCACCGCGGCGCGGGTCAACTGGCCGTTGTGCTTGACCAGCTTGTCCTCGAACAGCTCGAACAGGGTGAACGCATCGGCGGTCGCGCCCGCGAAACCCGCCAGCACGTCGGCGTTCTTGCCGAGCCGGCGGATCTTCCTCGCGTTGGCCTTGACCACGGTGTTGCCCAGCGTGACCTGACCGTCGCCGCCCAGGACGACCTTGCCGTTCTTGCGCACGGACAGGATGGTGGTGGCGTGGAAGGGCTCCATGGCGACCTCGCGGCAAAGGGGATGCCGCCAAGGTGGGGGCAGCCGGCGTGGATGCCAAGTTCCGATTCCTTTTCCGGGAGGAGAGCGGGTTCCGGGAGGAGAGCGGGGGTGAGGGCACGGAACTTGCGCGAGATCCCGAACCCTCAGCCGTCTCCGCGAAGCACCATCTTCCAGCGGCTGAGGGTTCTACTTCCGTTTGGCCCGCGGATGCGCGGCGTCGTACACCCTGGCGAGGTGCTGGAAGTCCAGATGCGTGTAGATCTGGGTGGTGCCGGTGTCGGCATGACCCAGCAGCTCCTGCACCGCGCGCAGGTTGCCCGAAGACTCCAGCAGGTGCGAAGCGCAGGAATGCCTGAGCAGGTGCGGATACACGCGCTTCCACACGCCCTGTGAGCGCGCGCGGCGCTTGATCGCGGCGCGCACTGCGCCGGGCGTGAGCGCGTGGGCGCCGCGGCCGCGCAGGATGGGCGCATCCGCATCGGCGGGCTGCGCATCACGCAGCGCCGCCAGTGCCTGCAACGCCAGGCGCCCCACCGGCACGATCCGGGTCTTGTTGCCCTTGCCGGTGACGCGCAGCAGGCCCTGGTCGGTGTCCAGGTCGCGCCAGCACACCGAGCACAGTTCGGAGACCCGCAATCCACTGGAATAGAGCAGCTCCAGCATCGCGCGGTCGCGCAGTGCCAGCGGATCGCGGGCGGTCACCTCGACCAGCGCGGCGGCTTCATCGACGTCCAGCACTTCCGGCAGCTTGCGCCGCACTTTCGGCGAACGCACGATCGCCGCGGGATTGTGCTGCGCCGCGCCGTTGCGCGCGAGGAAGCGGAAGAAGCTGCGGAACGCCGACAGCATCGCGCGCAGCGAAGCCGGTTCGAGGCCGCGCCGGTGTTCGTCCGCAACCAGCGTCTGCAACTGCTCGCCGCGCAGCTCGCCCCACCGCGACAGGGCCAGCGGTTCAACGAAGCGCAGCAGCGCATCGAGGGCGCGCCGGTAATTGCGCAGCGTGCCGGGTGAATAACGCCGCTCGACCTTCAGGTATTCGAGAAAGCGCTCGACGTCGGCGGCGAGCGTCGCGGCCATCGTCAATCCGGCGGGTAGCGCGAAATCGCTGCATCCAGCGCCTGCGCGATCAGCTTCAGGAACACCGTGCCGATGCCGGGGTGGAAGCGGTTGGGATCATCGCTGCCGATCGCGAGCATGCCCTGCTCGCCGATCTTCAGCAGTGCGGTGGACATCACCTCGCCCGCGCGCGGGCCGAACAGGCGGTCCAGTTTCTCCTGCGCCAGCCGTCCGCAGGCGGGTTCGCCGCGCGCCAGGAATTCGGCGAATTCGGGCAATCCCGCCCTGCCTTGCGGCAGCGCCAGCATCCAGTCCGCCTGCGGCAGATCCGCGCCGCCGCGGAACAGCACCAGCCGGACCAGATCGGTGTGGAAATCCTCGTTCAGGGCGCCGATGAAACTGCGGCAGGTGTCCGTCAGCGTGTTGTCGCGCAGCAGCCCCACCGTCAGCGTGTGCACGCGGACCATCAACTGCTCGTTGTCGGTGGCGATCGAGATCAGTTCGGCGAGCCGTCGGGTCAGTTCCTGGTTGCGCGCGCGCAGGGCTTCGAGCTGATACGCGATCAACGAAGCGGCCGGCCCGCGTTCGCGCGGCATCACCAGTTCCGCGGCGATGTCCGGGAAGTTCTCGAGGAAACGCGGATGGCGGCGCAGGTAATCGGCGACGTCCATCGCTTCGAGGCCCTGCTTCAAGGTCATTTCGGGCATGCCGGCTGTCCGTGGGATGGGCGCAGTGTGGAGATTCGCTGCTCGATATGCAACACGATGCGCCCTGAAAGCAGGCGTCGCTGTCCGCCCCGCCGTGCGCTATCCCTGCGCCGGGGAGCGGGCATCCCTGTCCACGCTCGCGTGGAAAGCGTCGGACAAGTCGCCGTCGTACACAAACACCGCCGGGCCGGTCATCCACAGCGCGTGACCGGGGCCCTGCCAGTCGATCTCCAGCGTGCCGCCGGGCAGTTCGACCCGCACGTGCGCGCCCACCCGGCCCAGCCGCTGCAGCGCCGCGGCCGCCGCGCACGCGCCGCTGCCGCAGGCGCGCGTCCAGCCGGCGCCGCGCTCGTGCACCCGCAGCCGGACCGTGTGCGCGTCGACGACCTGCGCAAAGCCGGCGTTGGCGCCTTCGGGAAAACGCGGATGCGCGGTGAGCAACGGCCCCAGTCTTTCCACGCGCGGCCCGTTCACGTCGTCCACCTCGACCACCGCGTGCGGGTTGCCCATCGACAGCGCGACGATCTCGACGGTTTCGCCAGCGACGGTGAGCGTGTAGCGGTCGGATTCGGCGGGCGCGTCGAACGGGATGCGCGCGGGCACGAATTCGGGCTCGCCCATGTCCGCCGCGACCGTGCCGGCGTCCAGCATCCGCACCGCGACGCGACCGGCGGGCCCCTGCAGTCGCGCCACGCCGTCCTCGGCCAGCGCACCGTCGCGGTGCAGCCATGCGGCGAGGCAGCGCACGCCGTTGCCGCATTGCCGTGCCGGCGTACCGTCGGCATTGCGGATCGAATACGCAGCCACGCAAGCCGGATCGTCCGCGCGTTCGAGGATCAGCATCTGGTCGAAGCCGATGCCGGTGTGACGATCCGCCATCGCCCGAACCAGCATGGGATCATCCGGCACGGCGGAGGCGCGCGCATCCAGCACGACGAAGTCGTTGCCCAGCCCGTGCATCTTGCTGAATCGCAGGCCCACGCACGCCGCCGCGGGATCAGCCGCTGCGTGAAGACGCCGGCGCGGCGGTCGCGGCGGGCGCCGGAGGATGCGCCGCGGCCGGTGCCGCCGGCGGCGTGTTCGGCCTGGGCGGCGGCAGCGTCAGCGGGCCCTTCTGGCCGCAACCGGCCAGCGTGCCGAGGACCGCCAGCACGAACAGCATTCCGGTTACCCGTCGCATCTCGATCCACCCGCGGAACCTGTGGCGAGTATATACGTGGATGCGATGCCTTCAGGGGCTCGAACCGGAACGGGCTGCCGGAAGTGCCCCGGGGTCATGACGGCTTCGGCGTGACCGCGCCGAGGTCCTTGTCGTAGCGCCAGGCGTCGGAGCCGTTCTCGTAGAAGCCGGCCAGCCGTTCGCGGCGGCGGTAGCCCCGGCGTTCGTACAGCGCGATCGCGGCGCGGTTGTCCGTGCGCACTTCGAGCCGCATCCCGGTGCAGCCGCGCTTGCGCGCGAGCCGTTCGGCAGCGTCCAGCAACGCCGCGCCGTATCCGCGGCCGCGTGCGGCGGCGTCCACGGCGATGGAATACAGCCGCGCGGTGCGCGCGCCGCGCCGGAAAAGCACCACCGCGGCGGCGTGCACCGCGCCCGCCTGCGTGACGACCAACACCAGCGCGCTGCCGCTGCCCAGGTGGCGCAGGAATTGGGCGCGGCTGATCCGGTCGTGGTCGAAGCTGCCGTGTTCCAGCGCCAGCAATGCGTCCAGATCGGCGCGCGTGGCGCGGCGGATGTGCGGCGCAGGCGCATGGGCGGTGGACATGCGGCCAGCCTAACAGGGTCTCGGGAAACCCCCGGCGCCGCGGACCGCGCACGATCCGCCGTCCGCGCGGCAAGCCTGAATGACCGCCAGCGCCAGCCCCTCCGGCGCTTGCGTCCCGGCGCCGGCGTGCGAAACTGCGCGGATCGCCCGTGCCGTGCGACGGGCCCGACCATCACCGTCTCGCGCAAATCCCGGAAAACAACGATGAGCCGGTTGGTGATCGTGGTGGAGAAGGCGGCGGACTGGGGTTCGTACTATCCCTCCGACAACGTGGTCAGCGCGATGCAGTACCTGCGCGAACCGGTCGGCGGCGACGAGCGCACCCACGTGATCAATCTGTGCCGCAGCTACAAGTATCTGGGCACGGGTCACTACGTGTCGCTGCTGGGCGAGGCGCGCGGGCATCGCGTGATTCCGTCGGTGCGCACCATCAACGACCTGCGCAAGCGCGCATTGTACGGCCTCGACGTCGAGGATCTGAACCAGAAACTCGCGCACTTCCTGCCCGCCGGCGGCCGCGACACCACCGACCTCGGCATCTTGGTGTATTTCGGTGAAACCTCCTATCCGGCACTGCGCGATCTCGCGCGGCAGGTCTTCGAGCTGTTCCCGTGCCCGCTGCTGCGGATCGAGTTCGAACGCGACCGCCTTTGGCAGATCAGCGCGATCAAGCCGGTCGGCCTGCACACGCTGGACGACGATCAGGAAGACGCCTTCGCGCAGGCACTGGATGCGTTCTCGCGCCGCCTGTGGCGCAAGCCGCGTGCGCGCAGGCAGTTCCGCTACGACCTCGCGATGCTGGTCGATCCCCGCGAATCGATGCCGCCGTCCAATGCGCGCGCGCTGAAGCAGTTCGCCGCGGCAGGACGCGAGCTGGGCATCGAGGTGGACACGATCGGCAAGCACGACTACACCCGGCTGGCCGAATACGACGGCCTGTTCATCCGTGAAACCACCGCGCCGGACAATCACACCTACCGCTTCGCGCACAAGGCCGAGCGCGAGGGCATGGTGGTGATCGACGACCCGACCTCGATCCTGCGTTGCACCAACAAGATCTTCCTGCACGACCTGTTGTGCTCGAAAAAGCTGACCGTGCCCCGCACCGAGGTGCTGTACCGCGAGGACGCGAAGCAGCTGCGCGAGCTGCCGGATCGGCTGGGCTTTCCGCTGGTGCTGAAGATTCCCGACGGATCGTTCTCGCGCGGCGTGGTCAAGGTGGACAACCTGCAGCAGCTGCAGAACGCCGCCACGGAACTGTTCCAGAGCACCGCGCTGCTGATCGCGCAGGAATTCCTGTATACCGATTTCGACTGGCGGATCGGCGTGCTGGACCGCCAGCCGCTGTACGCCTGCAAGTACTACATGTCGCGCGGGCACTGGCAGATCTACAACCACGCCGCGCGCGGCAACGCGCGTTCGGGCGGTTTCGAGACGCTGGCGGTCGAGGACGTGCCCCCCGAGGTGATCAGGCTGGCGCTGCGCTCGACTGCGCCGATCGGCAAGGGCCTGTACGGCGTGGACATCAAGCAGACCCGCGACCGCACGCTGGTGATCGAGGTCAACGACAATCCCTCGATCGACGCCGGCATCGAGGACGCCAGGGCCGGCGAGGAACTCTACCTGCGCATCATGCGCGAGCTGCTGCGGCGGATGGAGGCGAAGCGCAACGGCGTCAATGCGTAGGACGGGCGCGGGGAACCATCGGACCTGCACTCGCGCCCTTTCACGCGCAGCGACACGCACAGGATCGAAAGCGGTGCGATCAGCAGCCAGAACAGCGGCGACCAGCCCCAGCCGGCGTCATGGGCCGGCAGCGGGGTCAGGCCCAGCAGCACGATGCCGCAGGCCAGCCAAGTGCCGGCGGCGAGGGTGATCGCGTCGGGTTCGGGGAAACGGGCCGATGGCGATGGCTGCCGCCGCATGACGGACTCCTGAAGTCGGGGTGGGCGGGAGCCTGCGCCACGGTCGTCTCACGGATTGCGATGGCGGGGACCGGCCGGGGGCGAACGGTCGCACGGTGCGGTTTTATGCTTTCCCGAGTCCCGAGTCCCGCTCGAAGCATGTCCGCCCCCCTTCCCCGTTACGCCGTGTTCGGCCATCCCGTGGCGCATTCGCTGTCGCCGCGCCTGCATGCGCTGTTCTCGGCGCAGACCGGCATTGCGCTGGAATATGTCGCGATCGACGCCGCACCGGCGGATTTCCTGCACACCGCGCACGCGTTCTTTGCCGCCGGCGGCCGCGGCGCCAACGTGACCCTGCCGCACAAGCGCGCGGCATTCGCGCTGGCGGACGTGCATTCGGCGACCGCGCAGCGTCTGGGCGTCGCGAACGTGTTGACGCGCCTCGACGACGGGCGGGTCGCAGCCGACAGCAACGACGGCGCCGCGATGCTGGCCGATCTGCGTGCGCGCTGCGGCGGCGATCCGCATGGCCGCAACGTGCTGCTGCTGGGCGCCGGCGGTGCCGCGCGTGCGGCGGCGTTCGCATTGCTGGACGCCCGCGCGAAGACCCTGGTGATCGCCAACCGCACGTTCGAGCGCGCGCAAGCCCTCGCGGAGGCATTGGCTCGGCCCGACCGCGTATGCCTCTCGCGCTGGGACGCCCTGGACCGTTGCGCGCCGTTCGACCTGATCGTCAACGCGACCTCGGCCGGCGTGCAGCGCGCGGCACTCGCATTGCCGCATTCGCTGGCGCACGCCGGAACGATCGCCTACGACCTGAGTTACGCCGGGGCCGCGCGGCCGTTTCTGGAATGGGCGCGCGCGGCCCGCTGCGCGTACGCGTTCGACGGGCTGGGCATGCTGGTCGAGACCGCCGCGGATTCTTTCCTGCACTGGCACGGCGTGCGGCCGGATGCCGATGCGGCGCTGCGGGTGCTGGCACCACACCGCGCTTATGGAAACCCTGATTGATCAGGGTTTCCATAGCGGCACAGGGATGTGCCGGCCGCCCATCAAGCACGCATGGGTTGTACGTGCTTGATGGGCGAAGCCGAATTCGGCGTGCTCTGACAAATCCCGAATGGACTTGTTCAAGCTTCCTTGGGAGCCGCCTGCCGGCGAGAAGCGCGCGCGGGCGCGCTGCTACAGCGCGGCGAGGTAGTCGTTTTTCAAGGCGACGTAGTGCCGCGCCGAGTAGTACAGCGCCTCGATTTCGCGCTCGCCGAGCCTGCGCGAAAAGCGCGCCGGATTGCCGACCCACAGCTCGCCCTCGCCCACGGTCCTGCCCGGCGTGACCAGCGCGCCCGCGCCCACGAAGGCGTGGCGTTTCACGACCGCGCCGTCCAGCACGGTCGCGTGCATCCCGATCAGGCAGCCGTCCTCGATGGTGCAGGCGTGCACCACCGCGCCGTGGCCGATGGTGACGTCCGCACCCACGATGCAGGGAAAGCCGCCGGGGGTGTAGGGCCCGTCGTGGGTGACGTGCAGCACCGCGCCGTCCTGCACGTTGCTGCGCGCGCCGATCCGGATGCGTTCGACGTCACCGCGCACCACCGCGCCGGGCCAGATCGACACGTCGTCGCCCAGTTCCACGTCGCCGATCACCGTGGCGGCGGGATCGACGTACACGCGTGCGCCGAGTTTCGGCATCACGCCGCGATACGGACGGATGGCGGGCATTGCGTTTCACCTCAGCGGGGATCACGATCCTTGCATCCTAACGCCCGTCCCCGCGCGATGGACACCTCGGCCGCTTCGCTGCACGACCTGCTGGAACGCCAGCGCCTCGCGTGGCGCGCGCGGGTGCCGGACCGCGCGCAGCGCCTGGATGACCTCGGGCGTCTGCGTTCGGCGCTCGCGGCGAGGCTGGAGGATTTCGCTGCGGCGGTCAGCGCGGATTTCGGCAAGCGCCCGCGCGCGGAAACCCTGCTGGCCGACGGCCTGCCGGTGCTGCGCGAGATCGATCACGTGCGCCGGCACCTCGGGGGCTGGATGCGGCCGCGCCGCGTCGGCGCCGACGCGATGTTCCTGCCCGCACGCTGCGAGATCATGGCCAGGCCGCTGGGCGTGGTCGGCATCGTCAGTCCGTGGAATTACCCGCTGAACCTAGCGCTGGTGCCGCTGGTGGACGCGCTGGCCGCGGGCAACCACGCGATGCTGAAACCCTCCGAACACGCGCCGCGCACCGCCTCGTTGCTGGCCGGGCTGGTCGCGGAAGTGTTTCCGCCCGAGCGGGTCACGGTGGTGCAGGGCGACGCCGCGGTTGCAGCCGCCTTCACGGCGCTGCCGTTCGATCACCTGCTGTTCACCGGTTCGGCGGCGGTCGGCGCCAGGGTGCTGGCCGCGGCGGCGGCCAACCTCACGCCGGTCACGCTGGAACTGGGCGGCAAATCGCCCGCGATCGTGGCGCCCGGCTGCGGGAACGCGCGCAACACAGGCCGGATCGCGGCGGGCAAGTGGCTGAACGCAGGCCAGACTTGCATCTCGCCCGACTACGTGCTGCTGCACGAACACGATCGCGATGCATTCGTTTCGCTGATGCGCGGGTACGTGGCAAGGCACTACCCGCCGTCGCGCCGGTGGTCCGATTACGCCAGCATCGTCAACGACGCGCAGCACGCGCGCCTCGTCGCCTGGCTGGACGGCGCGCGCAAGGCGGGCGCGCAGGTGATCGCGCTTGCCGGCGAAGCCGGCGACGATCCCGCGCGGCGCATCCTCGCACCTGCCCTGGTGCTGGATGCACCGGAAACCGCCGCGTTGATGCGCGAGGAAATCTTCGGGCCGGTGCTGCCTCTGGTGACGTACCGCGATTTCGACGAGGCGGTCGATTACGTCAACGCCCGTCCGCGGCCGCTGGCCCTGTACCTGTTCGACGATGATCCGGCCCGGATCCGGCACGTGCTCGCTGCCTGCACCGCCGGCGGCGTCGCGGTCAATGACACGCTGCTGCAGTTCGCGCAGTCGCGCCTGCCGTTCGGCGGTGTCGGAGCGTCCGGCATGGGTGCCTATCACGGCCACGCCGGGTTTCTGGCCTTCTCCAAGGCCATGCCCGTGTTCCGGCAGTCGCGCTGGTCGGCGTCTGCGTGGTTGCGGCCGCCCTACGGTGCGCGTGCGGAACGGCTGCTGCGCTGGCTCATGCGCTGAGCCGTTCGCGTGCGTAGCGGTAACCGGCCGCGACCGCGCGGTCGAATTCGTGCCAGTCGAGCAGGCCGATCCGGCCCAGATCCGGCGCCAGCAGCAGGTCGGCGAGCTGGCGCCGCCGGACGCTGCCGGCCTCGGCGTTGAGCATGCCCGTGCGCACCAGCGTCGCGAACGCGCTGGGCCGGCGGCCGCTGCGGCGTTCGCGCCACAGTTCGGGGAACGGCGGCGAGGCGGCTTCCTCCACCTGCGCGGTCAGCATGTCGTCGGCGCCGATGTCCACCGCGATGATCCGGCCCGGACCTTCCCCGCGCAGCACGTCGGTGGGCAGGTTGTTGATCACCGCGCCGTCCACGTAAACGTGGCGGTGATGGAACAACGGCGGCAGGATGCCGGGGATGGCGCTGGACGCGCGCAGCCACCGCCACAGCAGCCCGGAACGGTGCACAGCGGCGGTGCCGCGGGTCAGGTCGGCCGACACGCAGGCGAAGCGGATGGGCAGATCCTCGATGTCGATTTCACCGAACGCCTCGCGCAGCAGCATGGTGGTGCGCCCGCCGCGGGTCAGGGCGACCAGCGGCAGCGTCCAGTCGGCCAGCGGCCGGCCATCGACCAGCGCGCGGCGGCAGGCCTCGCGCATCTTGCCGTCGTCCCATTCGTAGGCGACCCCGGCGCCGATGATCGCGCCGATGCTGGTGCCGATCACCGTGTCGACCAGGATGCCGGCCTCGCGCAACGCCTGCACCACGCCGATCTGCGCAAAGCCGCGCGCGCCGCCGCCGGACAGCACCAGACCGGTGCCATGACCGGAGAGCAGGCGCGCCAGCCGTTCTACGTCGCCGCGATGGCGCAGATGGTGATGATGCACGTCGCCGCCCAGCGCCGCGCACCACGCGTGCGCGGCGCCGTAGATGAACTCGCAGGGCGGATGGCACAGCAGCAGGTGCCGCGGCCGGTGCCGGGCGCGTTCGGCGCTGGCAGCCGCGGCGTCCGGCCACGCTTCCGCCTTGCGCCGCGCATCCACGCGCAGCAGCAACGCATCGGCCTGCCGGCGGCACAGGCGGCTCCAGTGCTCGTCGCCGTCATCCAGATACAGCACGAAGCGCACTTCGCTCTCGCGTTCCGAGAACCATCCGGTGTCGCGCCCGCTTCCCAGCCTGGCGTCGATCACCGTGCAGTCGCCCCACGGCAGCAGTGCATGGCGCAGGCTTTCCGCGAAGGCACGCAGGTCGGCGAAGACGTCCGGGTTGCGCGCGAAGGGCAGGATCGCGAACGTGCGCGGCGCACCCGCTTCCTCGTCGGCACCGAGCTGCAGCAGACGTCCGACCGCGATCCGCGCGGCGCCCAGCATCGCCTGCGGCTGCGTGCGCACCAGCGCATCGAAGCCCGTGCGCGACAGACGCAGCAACTCGGAATCGCGCAACGCCCGCACGCTGGCGCCGCGCCGGCGGCCCGTGATCATCCCGATCTCGCCGACCGTCCTGCCCGCGGCGACCACGCCGGCCAGACGCATGGGGGTTCCGCGCCGCGCTGCCACGAACACGCCGAGACTGCCGGTCTTCAGCACGTACAGGGCGTCGGAGGTTTCGCCGGCCTCGTACAGCGTCTGGCCGCCCGGCAGCGAAAACCAGGCCAGCTCGCGTTGCAGTGCCTCGAGTCCGCGCCCGTCGAGCTGGCCGAAAACCTCGGTGCCTCGCAACAACGCGGCGACATCGGGTGAATCCATGCATCCAGCATAGCGCCGGACCGGCGCTTGATTTCATCGCCCGGGATCGCCACGCTGGCGTGCCACGGAGAACCGCATGACCGAAAGCAATCCCCTGCTCGCCGACGGCGCCCTGCCCGCCTTCGCGCAGATCCGCGCCGAACACGTCGTCCCGGCCATCGACGCGATCCTGGCCGGTTACCGTGCCGGCATCGACGCGCTGACCGCGCCCGCCGCGCCGCGCGACTTCGAGCACGTGATGCTGGCCTGCGAACGCCTCGGCCAGCGCCTCGCGCGCGCGTGGGCACCGGTGTCGCACCTGCACGCGGTGGCCGATTCGCCCGAACTCCGCGCGGCTCACGAACAGGCGCTGGAAAAGATCACCGCGTTCGAAAGCGAGCTGGGCCAGAACCGTGCGCTGTATGCCGCGGTTCTGGCGGTGGCGGATGCGCCGGGGTTCGCGCAACGGCCGCGCCCCGAGCGCGCGCTGGTCGAGCATGCGCTGCGTGACTTCAGACTGGCCGGTGTCGCGCTGGAAGAACCCGCGCGCACGCGCTTCCGCGAGATCGCCAGCGAGCTGGCGATACTCGCCACCGATTTTTCCAACGCGGTGCTGGATGCCACCGAAGCCTGGCATCTGCACGTCACCGACGAGCGCGACCTCGCCGGCATTCCCGAGTCCGGTCGCGCGGTGCTGCGCGAATATGCGCGCGAGCGCGATCTGGACGGTTACCTGGTGACGCTGCGCCAGCCTTCGGTGCAGGCGGTGCTGACCCACGCCGATGACCGCTCGTTGCGCGAACGCGTGTACTGGGCGTACCAGACGCGTGCCTCGGACCAGGGCCCGGACGCCGGCAGGTTCGACAATTCCGGACGCATCGAGAAGATACTTGCGCTGCGCCACGAGGCCGCGCAGCTGCTCGGCTTCGCCAATGCCGCCGAAGAATCGCTTGCCACCAAGATGGCGGGGACGCCGGACGAGGTGCTCGGATTTCTCCGCGACCTGACCGCGCGCGCCAAGCCGGTGGCGCAACGCGAAGTGGAGGAGCTTCGTGCCTTCGCGCGCGCGGAACTCGGTCTCGACGTGCTGGAAGCCTGGGACGTCGCCTACGCTTCGGAAAGACTGCGCAAGGCGCGCTACGACCTGGACGACGAGGCATTGAAGCCGTATTTCCCGTTGCCGGCGGTGCTGGACGGCGCCTTCGCGCTGGCCAACCGCTTGTACGGCATTGCACTGACGCCGCGCGCGGACGTCGAGGTGTGGCATCCCGACGTGCGTTACTTCGACGTGCGCGACGCGGCCGGCGAGACCATCGCGGGCGTGTATCTGGATCTCTACGCGCGTGGCGGCAAGCGCGGCGGCGCGTGGATGGACGTGTGCCGGGCGCGCTTCCGGGACGGCGGCGACGTGCAGCGGCCGGTCGCATTCCTGACCTGCAACTTCGCGCCGCCCACGCCCGAGCGCCCGGCCCTGCTTACCCACGACGACGTGCTCACCGTGTTCCACGAATTCGGGCATGGCCTGCACCACCTGTTGACCAGGATCGACCTGCCCTCGATCGGCGGCATCGACGGTGTGGAGTGGGACGCGGTGGAATTGCCCAGCCAGTTCATGGAGAACTTCGGCTGGAACCGGCAGGCGCTGGACCTGTTCGCGAGGCACTGGCAGACCGGCGAACGGCTGCCGGACGGATTGTTCGAACGGATGCTGGCCGCGCGCCACTTCCAGGCCGGGATGTTCCTGTGCCGGCAACTGGAATTCGCACTGTTCGATTTCCTGCTGCACAAGGATTACGACTCCGCGCACGGAGCGCGGGTGATGGAAACGCTGGAAGCCGCGCGGCGCGAGGCCGCGGTGTTGCATCCGCCGGCGTGGCAGCGTTTCCCGCACGCGTTCACGCACGTTTTTTCCGGCGGTTACGCGGCGGGCTATTACAGTTATCTCTGGGCCGAGGTGCTGTCGGCCGACGCGTTCGAGGCCTTCGAGGAAGGCGGCGGTGCAAGACAGGGTGTCATCGACGCCGTTGCCGGCGCTTCCTTCCGTGAAGAGATCCTCGCGGTCGGCGCCAGCCGTCCCGCGCTGGAGAGCTTCATCGCCTTCCGCGGCCGTGCGCCGCGTCCGGATGCGCTGCTGAAATCCTACGGACTGGCGGCGTGAAGCACCCATGAAAATCGCCTCGTGGAACGTCAATTCTCTGAAGGTGCGCCTGCCGCACGTCGAGCGGTGGTGTCGCGAGGCGCAGCCCGACGTGCTGGCCCTGCAGGAAACCAAGCTGGAAGACGACAGGTTTCCGCGCGCGGCGATCGAGGCACTGGGTTACCGGGTGGCGTATTCGGGACAGAAGACCTACAACGGCGTCGCGATCCTGTCGCGCGAGCCGCTGGAAGACGTGGTCGCGGGCGTGCCGGGCTTCGACGATCCGCACCGGCGCGTGCTGGCCGCGACCGTGGGCGGCGTGCGCATCGTCGATCTGTACGTGGTCAACGGCCAGAGCGTGGGCAGCGAAAAGTACGAGTGGAAGCTCAAGTGGCTGCGTGCCGTCACGGATTACCTGCGCGATGAATTGAAGCGTCATCGCAAGCTGGTCGTGCTGGGCGATTTCAACATCGCGCCGGAGGACCGCGACGTGCACGATCCCGAACTGTGGCGCGATCAGGTGCTGTGTTCGGAACCCGAGCGTGCGGCGCTGCGCGGCATGCTCGATCTGGGTTTCGTCGATACCTTCCGCGTCTTCGTCGAGGACGGCGGCCACTACACTTGGTGGGATTACCGGCAGGGTGCGTTCCGGCGCGGCCTGGGACTGCGCATCGACCTGATCCTGGCGGCCAGCTCGCTGCACCCGCGGCTGAAATCCGCCGCGATCGACCGCGCGCCGCGCAGCTGGGAGCGGCCGTCCGACCACGTGCCGGTCTCGGTCGAACTTGAACCTTGAGCCGGCCGCCACGATCATGCGGGCATGGGCGTACCGGTCTTCACCAACGACATCATCGCCGACAGCGAACTGGAACTGCTCGACCGCTTCCTGCGGGTGCAGGCGCGCGCCAGCGGCGACGAAACGCTGCTGCTGGACGGCGTGCACGGCCTGTTGACCGAGCTGGCGATCGGGCCCGATCCGGCGCTGCCGGAGGAGTGGCTGCCGGAGGTGCTGCACGCGCCGTTCGAGAACCCCGAGCAGGGCGAGGCGGTGCTGTCGCTGCTGGCCAAGCTCAACGATTCGATTCCGTCGGAGCTGGAAAGCGAGATCTACGAGCCGGTGCTGGGTGAAGTGGTGCCCGAGCAGCGCGTGCACGGCGAGCTTTCCGCGGCCGGCTGGTGCGAGGGTTTCAGCCGCGGCATCGACCTGCGCGCGCCGATCTGGGAATCACGGCTGGCCGAGGACAGCGAGCTGATGGAGGTGCTGGGTCCGATCATGGCGCTGGCGGTGGACGACGGCATCCTGGCGGCCGACGTGCCGATCGCCAAGCTCGACGATGCCGAGTACGAAGCCTGCCTCGCGCAGATTCCGCAGGCGGTCGAGGCCGTGGCGCATTACTGGCGCGTGCATCCGCCCACCGAACGCGAACGCACCGCGGGCGGCGGCGCTTCGTCCGCTGCGTTTCCGAACGCCCCGTCCCGCCGCGGCGGGCGTTCGGTGCACTAGCTGGCGTGCCTCCCCGGGCGCTGCTGCGCCGGATGCGCCTGCAGGCAAAAACGCATCCAGTCCAGCCACGCTGGAACAGGACGTCCCCGTCCTGACCTGTCCCGGCAGCCGCTTCGATCGGGGACGTCATTCGTGAACGCTGCGTTCTCGCCACGGGCATTGGCTTTCGCTCGACGCGGGCGCATCTTGGGATGCACCCGAGGACCCGGAGGCGAGCCATGTCTTCCCGCACCATCACCCGCCGCGTGCGCGGCATCCCGACGTCGGACGGCGCCGGCGTCAAGCTGACCCGCGTGATCGGCCAGCCCGGGCTGGATTCGCTGGACCCGTTCCTGCTGCTGGACGAATTTGGTTCCGATTCGGCCACCGATTACATCGCCGGCTTTCCCGATCATCCGCATCGCGGCTTCGAGACCGTCACCTACATGCTTGACGGGCGCATGCGCCACCGCGACAACCATGGCCATTCGGGGCTGCTGGAATCGGGCAGCGTGCAGTGGATGACCGCGGGCCGCGGCATCGTGCATTCGGAGATGCCCGAGCAGGAGCACGGCCTGATGCGCGGGTTCCAGTTGTGGGTGAACCTGGCCGCCAAGGACAAGATGACCCAACCGCGCTACCAGGACATCGCGCCGGAGCGGATTCCCGCCGTCGAGCCCGCGCCGGGTGCAAAGGTGCGCGTGATCGCGGGCGAGGTGTTCGGCGTGCGCGGTCCGGTGGACGGCATCGCGATCGCGCCGGTGTATCTGGACATCGCCCTGCAATCGGGTGCGAAGCTGTCGGTACCGCTGCCCGAGGCGCACAACGCCTTCGCATACGTTTTCGAAGGCGATGCCGTGCGGGTCGGCACGGAAACGCTGGGCCTGCGCGAGCTGGGCGTGTTGTCGAATGGCGAGACGATCGAACTGTCGGTGTCCGCCGACGCGCCCGCCGCACGTGTGCTGCTGGTCGCCGGAAGACCGCTCAACGAGCCGGTCGCACGCTACGGCCCGTTCGTGATGAACACCCCGCAGCAGATCGTGCAGGCGATGCAGGACTATCAGGCCGGAAAATTCTGATGCGATCATCCCTGATCGCTGCGCTGCCAATCGTGCGAGTGGTTGCAAGTCTCTCGCGACGCTCTGGACAAATCCGTCCAGGATTTGCCCGAGCCCGCCGACCAGCCGCGCTTGGAGCGCGGCGGAACGCCAAGGGCGGCCTTCGCGAAGCGAAGGTGAGGTACAAGGATGTACCGAATAATTCGGTACACGCCCGAAATCGGCTTCGCAAATCAAGCACCTCCAACCCATGCGTGCTTGATGGGCGGGTGGCACCTCCCTGTGCCGGATGGAAACTCTGATCAATCAGAGTTTCCCTAAGAGGTTGTTGAGAAAGTGCAGTCCTGCACTTGACTCGCGCCATCCATGGCGCTCGCCCTGCGGGCCAGCTTCGCTGTTCGCATCCGCTCCTGCGGATACAGTCTCAACGTCGCGAGTCCGGCGCATGTCCGGACTCGCTCCCGACGGATCAAGCGCTTGCGCGTTTGATCCGCGGCGGGCCATCCGCGGCCCGCGCTTAGCAGGGTGTTTCTCAACACCCTGCTTAAGACGATCGCGTGGAGAAACGGATAAAAAAACCGGACGGCGATGCCGTCCGGTTCGAGTCGCGCTGCAGGAGGGAGGGGGATCTCCGCGGCGCGTACTTTTCTTGTCGGCCCGGGGGAAGGCGGCCGTTCCTGTCCGTGGAACCAGCCCGTGCCCCCGCCATCTCCGTCAAACCCTGGTGGTGCGCGGGTTTGGCCGCCCCCTGACTCAAGGTGGGCAAGTCGGGGACGTGGCCGGGTCCGTTGAAACCGGACCTTCTAACTTCTAAGTGGTGTCAGCGCGCCTTCTTGGCGGGCGCGGCGGCGGCGTCATTGGCCGCCTTGAGGCCGGTGCGGGTCAACTCGCCGATCTGCTCGGCCGTCTTCTGCGCGATGCCGATGACCTGCTGGCCGGTGGCATAGGCCGACTCGACGGCGTCACGCGCGAAGTCGAGACCCTTTGGCCACAACGCGGTGAGGTCCTGGACTTCGCGGACTTCAAACGAATCGGCGACGAACGCGAGATTCGCCTTGGCCTGCGATTCCAGCGCCTTGACCTGCAGGCTCTGGATTTCGGCGATGCCTTTCAGCGCGGCAAGCTGCGCCTTGCAGGCCTGTTCGGCGAACTGCTTGCCGAGGTCGAGCGTCTGCTTCTGGAACTGGGTGTACATGGTTGCATCCCTCGTGGGGGTGGGTGGAACGCACGTACTTTACCCCGGTCTTTTGTGCAATGCAACATTTTTCTTGAGCCGGCTCGAAGCCTTTTAGTAAAATCTAATATAATCAGCAGTTTGTAAAAAACTCCTGCCAACCCGATTTACGGCGGTGCAATACGATTGGCCCGCTGGGCGTTCCGGCCGGCGACCGCGTCGCGGCCCGCGTAAGATCGCGCAGTGTCCGGACCGGCGAGGCAGGGACGGCCGCGAGGATGTCGCAGTCGGCGTCACGGGCACCGTTCGTGCCGAGTACGGCGTCGGGGGCATGGTGGCTACGGGTGGGCTCGAACCACCGACCCCGGCATTATGAGTGCCGTGCTCTGACCAGCTGAGCTACGTAGCCGAAGGAGTCAATTGTACGGGCGTGACATCACGAGTGCCGCGCGCTGACCAGTCGGGCTGGCTGGCCGTGGGGCCAAGCGGGGAGCCGAACAGTCTAGCCGCAGGCCCCGAGCTGTCAAGGCGCCGGTGCGCAGCCGCGCGCGGCGCGACCGCTCCTCGCCATGACTTGCCGTCGGTTTCCGCGGTGTGCTTGAATCCGGCCATGATCGACGTGGACGGCTACCGCCTCAATGTGGGCATCGTGCTGCTGAACGCGCGCGGCCAGGTGTTCTGGGCGCGGCGGGTGCGGCGTGACGGCTGGCAGTTTCCGCAGGGCGGCATGAACAGCGACGAGACGCCCGACGAGGCGCTGTACCGCGAGCTGGAAGAGGAAACCGGCCTGCGTGCCGATCAGGTCGAGGTGCTGGGCTCCACCCACGGCTGGCTGCGCTACCGCCTGCCTGCCAGATACCTGCGCAAGGGCCAGCGGCCGCGCTGCATCGGCCAGAAGCAGGTCTGGTTCCTGCTGCGCCTACTGGACAAGGACAGCGCACTGCGGCTGGATACCCATGAAACGCCGGAGTTCGACCTGTGGTGCTGGGTGGACTTCTGGTATCCGGCCTTGCACGTGGTGGATTTCAAGCGGGACGTGTACCGGCGCGCATTGCGGTATTTCGCGCCGCTGGCGGAAAGTGCCTGCCGGATCGAGATCGGCCGGATACCGCCCGCCGCGGCCGACGGCCCGGCTGCGGCCTGATCCGGAACACGCTTGACAATCATTCGCATTTGCATTGGAATGACGGCGTACCCGGAACCGTTCCAGCCATGTACGTCTGCATCTGCAAGGCCGTCACCGAGCACGAGCTCCGCCGCGCGATCGCGCAGGGCGCCGAGTGCTTCGAGGATTTGCAGGCGCGCACCGGCTGCGCCACCTGCTGCGGCTGCTGCGAGGACGAGGCGCGCCGTCTGCTGGGAACCACCCTGGAAACGCAACGCCGCGAAGCTGCCCTGCCCATCGCGGCGTGATTTCCATTTCCGCGAAGCATCTGCCGGCCGCGCTATAGTGACCGGCGCGCAGCGTTGCGCATGCGCCGAGGAGACCGTCATGCAAGGCGACGCCAGGGTCATCGAATACTTGAACCGCGTGCTGTGCAACGAGCTGACCGCGATCAACCAGTATTTCCTGCATTACCGGATGTACGACAACTGGGGCTACCAGGAACTGGCGGAACACGAGCGCGCCGAATCCATCGACGAGATGAAACACGCCGACCGGCTGATCAAGCGCATCCTGTTCCTGGAAGGCCTGCCCAATCTGCAGAAGCTGGGCAAGCTGCTGGTCGGCCAGAGCCCGAAGGATGCGATCGAGTGCGACCTGAAACTGGAACGCGCCGCGCTGCCGGACCTGAAGGAAGCGATCGCGTACTGCGAGAAGACCGGCGACTACGTCAGCCGTGAACTGTTCGCCTCGATCATGCGCTCGGAGGAAGACCACATCGACTGGCTGGAAACCCAGTTGAACCTGATCGGACAGATCGGCCTCGAACGCTACCTGCAGACGCAGATTCGCGATTAAGGAAACTCTGATTGATCAGAGTTTCCATGCGGCACAGGGATATGCCGCCCGCAAATCAGGCACGCTTTGGTTGCACGCGCTTGATTGGCGAAGCCGAATTCGGCGGGCTCTGGCAAATCCTGGATGGATTTGTTCAGAGCACCCTTAACCGTTTGTCCGAGGCTCAACCCGGCCGGTTGAAGCGCTGCCGCAGCGCCCGCGACGCTTCCGCGTAGAGCTTTTCCAGCACCGTGGCGCTGGCCACCGGATCGGTCAACGTGCCGCGCCGCGCGGCTTCCTCCACCGCGCGGGCGCGTTCGGACAACGGCAATGCGCCCAGGTTCGCGCTGGAGGATTTCAGCGAATGCGCCAGCCGTCCCACTTCGGCGCTGTCGCCGCGTTCGGCGGCCGCGCGCAAGTCGCGGATCCGGATGTCGCCGTCGCGCAGGAAGGCATCAACCAGCGTCAGCAATTCGTCGCCCATGATATCTTCGAGGTCGCCCAGCGTGGTGGCGTCGAGCACGTCGGCCGCCGGTGCGGACGCGGGCGGCGCGGCGGTCGCGGACGGCCGCGTCCCGGCGGTATCGGCGGCAGGTTCCTGCGGAGCGGGCGGTGAACCGGCCATGTTGAGCCAGTGTGCCAGTGTCTGGGCGAGCCGGGTGCGATCGAGCGGTTTGGAAAGGTAATCATCCATCCCGGCCTGCAGGCAGCGTTCGCGATCGCCCACCATCGCGTGCGCGGTCATCGCGATCACCGGCAGGCGGGATTTCAACTGGTCGTGCTCGATCTCGCGCAACCGGCGCGTGGCGCTGTAGCCGTCCAGCACCGGCATCTGGCAATCCATCAGCACCAGGTCGTAACGCTGCTCGCGGATGCGGGCCAGGGCTTCCTCGCCGTTTTCGGCCAGATCGACGGTGAGCCCCAGCCGTTCCAGCAGTTTCCGGGCGACCTTCTGGTTGACCGGATGGTCTTCGACCAGCAGCACGTGGCCGTGGAGTTCGGGTTCCGTTGCCCCGCTGCCGCCGGATGCCGGCAGCGGCGCGTCGAGCAGAGGCTGCGGCCGTGACGGCGATGCCAGCCCGAACAGCGCGCGGATCGCCTGCCGCAAGGTGCGCTCGTCCGCCTGCGCGCCCGCAGCCGCCATCCGCGGCAGTGCGGGGGCCTCGAGGCCCAGTACCAGCACGTGCAGAGCCTCGAGCCGCGCGTCGTTCGCGAGGTTGCGCAGCAGGGCCGGAATGTCGGTCTCGACGCTGCCGGCGTCGATCACCAGCAGTTCGTAGGCAAACGCGCGCCCCAGCGGCGCGGCCTGGCGCAGGCGCATCGGCAGCGAGGCGCCGTCGGCCACGTGCGTGGTGTCCAGTCCGATCGCGGCCAGCAACGGCAGCAGCCGCTGTGCGCGCAGCGCGCTGCACGCGACCAGGGTGCGCAGTCCGTTCAATTCCCTGCGGGTGCCGCTGACATCCGCCGGCATCTTCTCGAACGGGATCGAGAACCAGAACACCGAACCGCGTCCCGGTTCGGAACGCACGCCGATGCGCCCGCCCATCAGATCGACCAGTTTCTTGCAGATGGTAAGGCCCAGCCCCGTGCCGCCGTAGCGGCGCGTGACCGAGGCGTCGGCCTGGGTGAACGGCTGGAACAGGCGCGCGGCCGCCTCGGGTGCCAGACCGATGCCGGTATCGCGCACGGCGAACAGCAGCTCGTGATGCGTCGCGGTGTCGCCGCGCCGGCTGACACGCACCGACACGCCGCCGCGCTGGGTGAACTTGATCGCATTGCTCATCAGGTTGGTGAGAATTTGCCGCACCCGCATGGGATCGCCGCGCACCGACGGCCGCACGTCGGCATCCACCACCGCGCGCACGGTGAGACCCTTGGCCTCGGCGGGCTTCAGCAGCAGGCGCCGCACGCTGTCCACCAGATCGCGGATGTTGATGGTGACGCATTCCAGGTCGAGCTTGCCGGCCTCGGCCTTGGAGTAATCGAGGATGTCGTCGACGATCCGCAGCAGTTCCTGCGCGGAGGCGTTGGCGGTGACCAGGTATTCGCGCTGCACCGGGGTGAGGTCGGTGCCCAGCACGATGTCCAGCAGCGGCAGGATGCCGCTCAGCGGCGTCCGGATTTCGTGGCTCATGCTGGCCAGGAATTCGCTCTTGGCCAGCATTGCCGATTCCGCGGCCTGCTTGGCGGCGAGCAGTTCGCGTTGCACGCCGCGCAGCGAGGTCAGTTCCGACTGCATCGCGGCCAGCCTCGCGCGCAGCGCCGCGTCGCCCTGGTCGGACGGCGCGGGCGCGGCAGACGCGCGGAGGCGTTCGCGCGCGGGATTCGCACCGGCGGCGCGCAGCAGGCCCAGCGCGACCAGCAGCGCGGCCCACACCACGTACAGCGCGGGTGCGTTCATCCAGTGCCAGGCCAGCACGCCCGCCGCGAGCAGCAGCACGCCGACCGCGACCCTGATCCGCGGCATGGGATTTTCGGTGTGGACGGAACGTGCGTTCATGACGCCAGCGCGAGGAAGGGATGATCCATGGCCGTTCCGGGTTGCCGCACGAAATTGCCCTGCAACAGGTCGGCTCCTGCATCGCCCAGCCGCTCGGCGGCGGAGACGTCCTCGATGCACGGCGCGATCACCCGCAGCTTGCGCGCGTGCGCGGCATGCACCACGGCCGCAAGATCGGCGCCGCGGAGATTCGCCGAGAGCTTGACGTAGTCCAGCGGCAGATGCTCGATCAGGCCGGCCGTGATCGCCTCGGCATCGACACCGGCCAGCGACAGACGCGGTCCCAGCGCCTTCAATGCCGGCGCGAGTTCCACCAGCGTGCGCAGATGCGCGCGGGACTCCTCGTAGCGGAACTCCAGCACCAGCCGTTCGGCCGGCACGGCCGCCGCCTGCAGATGCTGGCTCAGCACGATCCGGCGCGCCTCGTCCCGCCAACCCTGCAGCGACTGGCTGACGAACAGCCGCACCGGCATGCCCTCCTGGTCGCGCAGCACCAGGATGTCCAGACAGCGCGCGAGCACCCATTCGTCGATCGCGCCGATCAGGCCCGCGCGGGTCGCCTCCGGCACCAGTTCCGAGGCCGCGTACACCCGCCCGGTGTCGTCGCGCAGGCGCAGCAGCGCCTGGTATTGCGGCCTGGCCGCGCCGCGGATCGGCACGACGGGCTGGAACACCAGATGGAACGAGCCGGTCTGCAGCGCGAGCGCGATCTGCCGACGCACGTCGCCGGGCGTTTCGTCCAGCCGGGAATGCACGCCGATGCCGTCGGCATTCCGCCGCGCGGCATCCAGCGCGCGTTCGGTGGCGGCCAGCGCGGTGCCGGTTTCGCTGGTGGCGGCGCCGAACGCACACACCCCGCAATCGAGCTGCACCGGCGTGGCCTGCTGGCCGAAACGTTCCGAGGCGACCTTGGCGCGCAGGTCGCCGGCCAGCGAGACCAGTTCTTCCTCGTTGCGCGCGGGCGCGAAGACCAGATAACCGGCCGGACCGTAGCGCGCGATCATTTCGGCGGATGCCACCTGCGACACCAGGAAATCGCCGACCTGCGTCAGCAGCAGTTCGAACGCGGTGAGGCCGATGCGCTCGCGCAGTTCCAGCGCCTCGTGCAGTTCGATGCCCAGCAGGCCGCCACGTGCGGCATAGCCGCCGCTGGCGGCGAGATGCTGGGCCAGCGCGTCCAGCACCTGCGCGCGTTCGTTCAAGCCGGTGGCGGGATCGCGCTGGTGCTGGCGGCGGTTGCGCCACGTGGCCGCGCGCGCGCGCCGCACCCGGTTGGTGACCGCCGCGACCAGGTGCATGGGCCGGATCGGCTTGCTCAGGAAATCGTCGCCGCCGGCGTCGAGTGCGGCGAATTGGCGGTCTTCGTCCTGATCGCCCGACAGGAACACGATCGGCATGCTGACGTAGCCCTCGCGCTCGCGGATCAGCGCGGTCAGCTCCAGACCATCGCAATCGGGCATGTTGAGGTCGAGCAGCAGCAGGTCGGGCTGGAAACGGTCCAGTTCGTCGAGCACCGCCAGCGCTTCTCCCAGCACCCGGGTTTCCATGCCGGCCTTGCGCAGGATCGCCTCGGCGAACAGGGCCTGCGGGGCGTCGTCGTCCACGATCAGGATCCGGTAGGGCGCCTCGTCTTCCACCGCCACCAGTTCCAGCGAGGTCGCGGTCACCTCCTGGGTGGTGGCGGGCAGCTTGATGCAGCGGTCCGCGCCGGCGCGCAGCGCGCGCAGCCGAAGATTCACGTCGCCGTCGCGCAGCAGCACCAGCAATGCTACCCGGTGCGAGGCGTTGCGCCGCGCCGTGCGCAGCGCCGGCCCCAGACTTTCCAGCGCGGTGCGCTGGTCGGCCACCAGCACGGACAACTGCGGCGGGGTCGTCTTCAGCAACTGGACCAGACCGGAAAGCTGATCGACCATCGCCACGTCGCAGCCCTGGCTGTCGAGACGCAGCACCAGTTCGTGCACCAGCGGATCGTCGTCGTTCACCACCCGGATGGCGGGACCGTTGCGCGTGGCCAGCACCGGTTCGACCTGCGGCATCGCCTCCCCGGCTGGCGGTGCGGCGGGGACATCGTCGTCGCCTGCGCGGTCGGCGATGCCCAGCCGGCGCCAGTAGCCGTGCGGTGGCGACTCGAAGGCAGGCTGGATGCCGCCCGCTCCGCCGGCGATCGCCTGCAGCCGGCCGGCCGGCGAGGCGGCCTCGGACACGGGTGTCGGTTCGCCCCGATGCAGGTGGGGACGCAGACCGTCGAGCAGGGTGTCGATCCGGGCCGAGGCGTCGGCGTCGGGCACGCGCTGGGAAGCCACGAACGGTGCCAGCGCGGTTTCGAGTTCCAGCAGGCGCGCGCCGATTTCCAGCATGCCGTAACGGCCGCAGGTGCCGGCCAGTTGCGCGATCTCGCCGTGCAGCGAGAGCATGAGGTTGATGTCCCAGCCGCTGCGGCATTGCGCGCGCGCGCGCCGCATCAGCGTGCGCAACCGCTGCGGCAGGTGCCGCTGGAACGCCTCGCGCAGTTCCGCGTCCCGTTCCCGATCGAACACTGGCCAAGGCATGCTGCTGGTTACCCCCTGTCGGCCCGACTATAGCAAGCCGTCGAGGCCCCGGACGTGGCGTGGCAGACGCTTTCAGAACGGCTTGACCACCGCCAGGACCACGATCGCGATCAGCAGGAGCGCCGGGATTTCGTTGAAAACGCGCAACGTCCGGGGCGACCACCCGCAGGCGTCGTCCCTGAAACGCTGCACCAGTCGTGCCAGCATGGCGTGGTAAGCGATCAAAAGCACCACCAGGACCAGCTTCACGTGCAGCCAGTGGGTGCCGGTGAAATAGCCCGGCACGGCGCGCATCCAGGCCGCCAGCGTGGCCAGGCCCAGCGCGAGGGTCAGGCCGCCGCCGATGTTCGTGATCACCAGCAGCCGCCGTTCCATCACCTTGAAGCGCCCGCGGACCACGGCTTCGGAAGCCTCGGCGTGATAGACCAGCAGGCGCGGCAGGTAGAACAGTCCGGCGAACCAGGTGACCACCGCGACCACGTGAAAGGCCTTCAGCCAGGCAATGAACATTTGCACCCGCCGGACGGTCGAATCCAGACAGTATAGGCAACACCATTCCCGGCGGTACGGTGCGCCCTTGCGCAATCCGTCCGGGCTGGCTATAAGCCCGGCGATACCGAACCCGTCCATGCGATTCACGCTTCCCCGGTACTGGCTGGACCGGCTGCGCGCCTTGCCGCCCGCGCGGCAGCGCCGTCTGCGGGCGGGACTGGCCGTATTGGCGTTCATTGCGGTGTTTGCCGCCGGTCTGGGCTGCGGCCACTGGCTGGCCCTGTCCGGCGGCGATCCCGCGCGGATCCGGGCGCTGGCGGCGCGCAATGCCGTGCTGCAGAGCGATCTCTCGGCGCTGCAGCACGAACACCGGACCACCGAAGCGGCCAACCAGGCCCTGCAGCAGACCCTGGCCGAGCGCGACCAGGAATTGCAGAAGCTCAAGGCCGACCAGGTGTTCTACGCCAAGCTGATCAGCAGCGATGCCAGCCAGACTGGCCTGGCCGTGCACGACATCAAGCTGACCCAGGTGGCCAACACGCGGGCATGGAATTTCGTGGCCACCCTGACCAATACCGCGACGGATGCCGATACCGCACGCGGCACCATGACGATCTCGGTCGAGGGCGTACGCGACGGCAAGCTGGCGGTGGCCGACTGGAACACGCTGGCCGGGCCCGCGGGCAAGGCGGGCGTGCCGTTCGCCTTCAGGTTCTTCCAGCAACTGCGCGGCACGTTGATGCTGCCGGCGGGGTTCGTGCCCAACCAGATCCAGGTATCGCTGGATCCGGAGCGCGGCGCGGCGGTCACCCGCAAGCTGGCGTGGAACGACGCGGTGCACGACCCGCAGGGCGTGCTGGCCGTGCCGCCTTGACCCCGGTGCGGCATGCCCCCATCCTGTCCACACGATCACGCATGCCGATGGATGCCATGTCCGAACCCGCAACCGATGCCCCGCTGACCTTCACCGCGGCGGCGGCCGTGAAGGCGCGCGAACTGATCCGCGAGGAAGGCAATCCCGCGCTGATGCTGCGCGTATTCATCCAGGGCGGCGGCTGTTCGGGTTTCCAGTACGGCTTCAGCTTCGACGAGGCGCGCGCCGAGGACGACCTCGCCATCGAGAACGAAGGCGTCACGCTGCTGGTCGATCCGCTGAGCCTGCAATACCTCGAGGGTGCCGAGATCGACTACGTGGAGAACCTTTCCGGCGCGCAGTTCGTGATCCGCAATCCCAATGCCGCGACCACCTGCGGCTGCGGCCATTCGTTCGCGGTCTGAGCGCATCCGGTTCCTGTCCGCGTTTTCGCGCTTCCACGGGCGCGGGCGTTGCTGCACACTTGCGCGTTCCGTCTCCGGCCGTCGCCCGTGACCTCCGCCGAAACCTCGCGCCGCAACATCTTTGCCGTCTCCGCGCTCGACCGCGCGGCCGAGCGCCGCGACGACGAAGCCTGGATCGCGGCGCAGCGCGCGTCGCCGGCGGCGCGTTTCCTTGGTTTCGATGGCGAGGCGCGCGCACCGGTGCGCAGCGGACGGCTGCGGCTGCTCGACGCCGCGGCGGCCGGCGATGCGCCGGCCAATTTCCTGGGCCTGTACGGCGACGCACCGGTGTTCGGCTTGCGCGAGCCGGTCGCGCACGATGCGTTCGCGGATGCCGAATGGCTCGGCCTGCGCGCGGCCGGTCCGGTGCTCGCCCCGGACGATGCCGGCCTGCTGGCCTATGCACGCGGACTGCTGAACTGGCAGGACGCGACGCGTCATTGCGCGTACTGCGGCGCGCCGCTCGTCCTGGTCAGCGCGGGGCATCGCGCGTCCTGCGGTTCCTGCGGCCGGCTGCATTTCCCGCGCACCGATCCCGCGGTGATCGTGATCGTCGAGCACCACGACGCCTGCCTGCTGGGCCGGCAGACGGCCTGGCGCGAACGGCAGTACTCGACCCTGGCCGGTTTCGTGGAACCGGGCGAGTCGCTGGAAGAGGCGGTACGGCGCGAGGTGCGCGAGGAAACCGGCGTCGAGGTGATCGATTGCGATTACCGCTCCTCGCAGCCGTGGCCTTTCCCCGCCTCGCTGATGCTGGGTTTCACCGCCACCGCCGCGAACCGCGACATCCGCCTCGCCGACGGCGAGCTGGAGGACGCGCGCTGGTTCACGGCGTCCGGCATCGTGACGGGTTTGCGTGACGGCTCGCTGCGGCTGTCCTCGCCGCTGTCGATTTCGTATCGCCTGATCGGGCATTGGTTGCGGCTGCGCGCCGGCATCGATCTGGACACCTTGCCGCGCGCGGACTGACGCCCGCGATTACAATCGACCGGTTTTCGCCGATTCCGCAATCCATGGCCGTCGATCTCGTTGCCGCGCTGATCGTGTTGGTGGTGCTGATGTCGCGCAGCGGGGATGCGACCTGGCTGCGCCGTTACGAGTGGTTCGGTGCGTGGCTGCGGGCGCTGGGTTTCGCCGAGGGCGGCGGCCGCGTGTTCCTGGCGCTGGTGCTGCCGGTGGTGGTGTGCGCGCTGATCGCGCACCTGGTGCGCGGCTGGATCTTCTCGCTGGCCGGCCTGGCGTTCGCGGTACTGCTGCTGTTCTACACGCTGGGTCCGCGCGAGCCGGAACGCGACATCGAGGCCGTGCTGGAAGGCGCAGATGCCGGGTCGCGCGAGGCCGCCGCACAGCGATTGCGCAGCGAATCCGGCGGTGCGCCGCGCGATTTCAGCGCGCCGGAACTGGTCGAGGCCGTGGTGCTGGCGACGCTGCGCCGGCGTTTCGGCGTGCTGTTCTGGTTCTTCCTGCTGGGGCCGGCAGGTGCGCTGCTGTACCGCCTGACCTGGATCATCGCGGACAGCGACGGGGAACACGCCGATCCCCGTACCCGCCACGCGGCGCGCCGCTTCGGTGCGGCGCTGGACTGGATACCCGCGCACCTGATGGTGTTCGCGATGGCGTTGGTGTCGAACTTCGACGCGGTGATCGGCGCGTGGCGCGCCTGGCATGCACAGCCGGGACGTTCGCCGTGGGAACTGGAGCCGGGCTTTCTCGCCGCCGTCGCGCGCTCCAGCGTCGATGCCGACATCGTGGCGGGCGACGCCGCCACGCTGGACGTGCACGATCCGCTTGCCGAACTCGCCGACGCCAGACGCCTGATGCAGCGGGTGCTGATCGTGTGGCTCGCGGTGGTCGCGCTGATCGTGCTGGCCGGCTGGATTGCCTGAAGATCGTTGACCGGCCCGCCCACCCCCTGCAAGACGGATCGGTCCGCCGATCGAGGCGAAGCGGGTTTTCGTTGACGCGGACTCCGCGGTGGCCGTCCCGGTGCGCGTTTGCCTGCGGACCGTTTCGGCTTCTCCCTCGACGCCTGCGCTCAGCGACCGCGCAACAGTTTGCGCACTGCCGCAAGATTGCGCCGGCTGACCTCGGGCGTGTCGTCGGTGCCCGCGATCAGCGCGCGCATCGCGCCCTGCGCGTCGCGGTGCAGCCCCAGCAGGCGCGCCACCGGAACCAGACAACTGCGGTGCACGCGCACGAACCGGCCCGGGAACGCCTCCTCGATCGCCTTCAGCGAATCCTCGATCAGCACCTCGCCGGAGGCGCGGTGCACGGTCACGTATTTCTCGTCGGCGCTCAGGTACAGCACGTCCTGCAGCGGAATCCGGAGCGGCGCGCCGCGCACCCGCGCCAGCAGCGTGTCGCCCGGTGCTGCGTGGCGCTGCCGCAACGCCTCCGCGCGCGCCAGCGCCTCGCGCAGCCGCTCGATCCGCACCGGCTTCAGCAGGTAATCCGCCGCACGCAGCTCGTAGGCGGCCAGCGCATGCTGCTCGTAGGCGGTGCAGAAAACCAGTTGCGGGGGCTCGGGCAGCGCGGCCAGCCGGCGCGCGGCGCCGAGGCCGTCCAGACCCGGCATCGCGATGTCCAGCAGCAGCACGTCGGGCCGCGTCTGCGCGCAGACCGCCAGCGCGGTTTCGCCGTCGCCCACGCTGGCGACCACTTCCACGCCGTCGCATTCGGCCAGCAGCGCGGCCAGACGCGCGCGCGCCAGCGGTTCGTCGTCGGCGATCAGGACACGCACGGCAGCCTCACGATCACGCGATACACGCCACCGTCGACGCGCACCTCGAGGCCGCCGCGTTCGCCGAAGTGGTAGGCGATCCTTCGCCGCACGCTTTCCTGGCCGTGGCCGTGACGCTGCGCGGATGGCGTGTCGGGCAGCGGGTTGTCCACCTCGATCTCGATGCCGCGCGGCGTGCGCCGCCCGGTGATGCGCAGCGTGCCGCCCTCGCGCCGCGGCTGGATGCCGTGATACACCGCGTTTTCGACCAGCGGCTGCAGCAGCAGCGGCGGCATTTCCAGATCGGGCGGCAGGCCGTCGAGATCGCGTTCCACCTTCAGGCGATCACCCAGGCGCAACTGCTCGATCGCGAGATAACGGTCGGTGAGCGCCAGTTCCTCGCCCAGCGTGCTGGGCTTGTCCTCCTCGCCCAGCGCGGCGCGGAACAGCTCGGAAAGATCCTCGACCGTGCGCTCGGCGGCGACGGGATCGGCGCGCACCAGCGCGGCCACGGTATTCATGCTGTTGAAAAGGAAATGCGGACGGATGCGCGCCTGCAACGCGTCGAACTGCGCGCGCGCGACTGCGGCCAGCCGTGCCCGCCATTCGGCCAGCACGTAGAAATAGCGCAGCAGCGCGGCGCCCAGCAGCGCGGTCAGGGCGGCATTGCCCAGCACGAAGCGCACGGACGACGCCGGCGTGAGACCGGTGCCCAGTGCGTGATCCAGCCACGCGACCACCCCGCTGGCGCACGCCACCAGCAGCACCAGCACCACGCAGGCCAGCATGTACGCGGTGACCCGCGGCAGTTTCGCCAGCCCCGGCGACAGCCGGCACAGCAGCAGCGCCGACAGCAGCGCCAGCCACACCACGAATGCGGTCGCGGTGGTGAAGCCGCGCCAGTCCATCCGCGAATCGGGCGCCAGCGCGTCGATCGCCACCACCAGTTCGCCCACCACCACCAGCGAGAACACCGCCGCGGGGGTGCAGAACTGCGGCAACGCGGGCGCGTCGCGATCGACGTTGGAGGCGGCTTCGGCCATCTGGATTCCTCGGGCCGAAGTATGCCTCAGCCGCGCAGGCGTTCCGTGAGGAAGTCGGCGAGATCGGCGATCTCCTGCGGGCAGACCTGGTGCGCCATCGGGTAGCTGTGCCAGTCGACAGGATGGCCCCATGCGCGCAGGCGGTCGCGCGAGCGCTCGCCCAGGAACTGCGGCACCACCGGGTCGAATGTGCCGTGGCCCATGAAGATCGGCGTCGCGGCATTGGCATCGTTGCGCTCGTTCACCGTCGCCTCGGCGATCGGCAGATAGGTCGAAAGCGCGACGATCGCCGCGAGCGTCCGTGCATGCCGCAATCCCGCCGCCAGCGCGATCGCGCCGCCTTGCGAGAAGCCGGCCAGCACGATGTTCGCGACCGGCACGCCGCGTTCGATTTCACGCGCGATCAGTTTTTCGACTTCCGCGATCGACGCGCGGATGCCGGCCTCGTCCTGCTTCTGCGACAGGTCAAATCCGGCGATGTCGTACCAGGCGCGCATCGGCATGCCCATGTTGAGCGTGACGGGCCGCACCGGCGCGTGCGGAAACTCGAAGCGCAACGCGGGCCACGCACGTCGCACCAATTGCGGCACGATCGGTTCGAAATCGTGGCCGTCGGCGCCCAGTCCGTGCAGCCAGATCACCGCGTGGCGCGGACTAGGACCGGTTTCGATCTCCACGCATTCCGATGTCACTGCGCGTGCTCCATCGGCTGCGATGGCAAGCCCAGTTCCTGCGCGAAGAACGCCATCGCTGCCGCGGCGTTGCCGACGCGCTGACTGAAGGATGCGGTGACGCCGTGACCCTCGTTCATCCGCGTCAGCAGCAGCACCGGGTAATGCGACGTGGTCGCGGCCTGCAGGGCTGCCGCGAACTTGCGCGACTGCCACGGCGCGACACGCGGGTCGTTGACGCCGGTGATCAGCAGCACCGCGGGATACGCGGTGTGCGGCCTGACGTTCTGCAGCGGCGAATACGCGCGCAGCCACTCGAAATCGGGTTGCTTCGTCACCGTGCCGTATTCCGAAATGTTGTATTGACCGTTGGGCCACAGCTCCGCGCGTAGCATGTCGTAGATGCCGACCAGCGACACCACCGCGCGGTATTCCGATGGGTGTTGCGTCAGCGCCGCGCCCATCAGCAGGCCGCCGTTGGAACCGCCGAGAATGCCCAGGTGCGCGGGATCGGTCCAGTGTTGTTGCACCAGCGCTTGCGCGGCTGCGTAGAAGTCGTCGAACACGTTCTGCTTCTTCGACAGCATGCCATCCGCATGCCAGCCCTCGCCGTATTCACCGCCACCGCGGATGTTGGCGACCGCGTACACGCCGCCGCGTTCCAGCCACGCGAGGTTGGAGCCGAGGAAACGCGGCGCGGTGCAGATGCCGAAGCCGCCGTAGCCGTAGAGGATCGTGGGACGCGAACCATTGGGCGTCACGCCCTTCAGCGCGATCACGGTGACCGGAACCCTGGTGCCGTCTTTCGACGTGGCATCGAGCCGGTACGTCACGACCTTCGAATAGTCCGCCGCGGGTTTCACCTCGAACACGGTCTTGAGCGTGCCGTGCTGCGCGTTGTATTCGGCCCAGCGCGAAGGGATCGTCCAGCCGGAATACGTGATCAGCGCATGGGGCGAGGTTGCACTGCCTGCGATCGTCCCGACCCCGATGCCGGTTTGTGGCAGCGGTACGGTGCGGATGAATTTGCCGTCACTCGAATACTGCTGCACGCGCCAGTCCGGGCCGCGCACTTCGGTGATCAGGAACCCGCCCGCGATCGGCGCCACGGAATGCATGGCCCACTGACCCTGCGGCACCAGCAGCTTCGAGTGACCGTTCGCATCCAGTGCCAGCAGCTTGCCGCGCGGCGCATCCTGATAGGCGATCACCAGCAGGCGATCGCCGTCCCAGGCCGCACCCTGATTGACTTCCCACGCGGCGCGCACGTTCGCTTCGGTGCCGAGCGCCTGCTTCCACGGCCCGTTGCCGGAACGCAGGTACACCGCGTCCGGATTGCCATCGCCCGCGTGCACCAGCGCGGCGGCGTGCTTGCCGTCGGCCGAACCCAGCAGCGTGTATTCCGCGACCTTGGACCAGCCCTTGCCGAATGCCAGCGTGTCGTTTTTCGCATCGCTGCCGAGCGGGTGGTGGTACAGCGCGGCGTCGAATTGCAGGTCGGCGTTCGGAACCGTGCCCGGCAGCGGGAGCCGCACATAGGTGACGCCCTTGCCGTCGGCATCCCACACCAACGCCTGCGGCGTGGTGCCGCCGCCCGCGTGCGGCAGCGCGTCGGGCAAAGTCTTGCCGGTCGCGACCTCGACGAAACGGATCGTGGTTTCCTCGTTGCCGCCCTCGGCGGTGCCGTAGGCGACGTAGCTGCCGTCGGGCGACGGCCAGTAACCGGTGATCGCGACGCTGCCGTGGGCGGCATTGGGATCGACCAGCACCTTCGCCTCACCGCGCGGCCATGCCTGCGCCACCAGCACGGCCTGCGGCTGCGGCGGCGTCTGGCGCAGGTAGAACAAGGTGTCGCCCACGATTTCCGGATCGAACTGCTGGGTGGACGTGAGCGCCAGTTCGCCCACGCGCTTGGCGATGGCCTTGGCGTCCCTGAAACCATCCATCACTTTTTCGGTGTACGCGTTCTGCGCGGCGATCCATTGCCTGACCGCCGGCGCGTCCGCGTCTTCCAGCCACCGATACGGGTCGTGCACCACCGTACCGAAATACGTATCGGTGACATCGTGTCGCGGCGTGGCGGGCGGCATCGCGGGTATCGCGTGGCGCGTGTCGATCAGCGACGTATCGGGAACGAGCTTGGGCGGTGGCTGGGCGAAGGCGGCACTCGCCGCGAGACCCAGGCCCAGACCGGCAAACATGCGCAGGCATGACATGGCAATGACCCCGAACGGGAACGAAACACCCGCAGGGTAGCGCCAGTCGCCGGTGCCCGTCACGTGGACAGGACTTCCGGCGGTTGCGGGCGTGCGGAGCGCGTGGTTAGGCTCCGCCTTTTTGCGCGGGGCCGTTTCCATGAATCGCATCGCCGTCGCCGCCCTGGCGGGTCTGCTGGTCAGCGCGGGTGCGCTCGCCGCGCCGCAAACCGCGTCTTCTTCTGCTGCCGAAGGTTCGGCGCAGAAAATCAGCCTGGAACGGATCATGGCCGACCCCGACTGGATCGGCCCGCCAGTCGAGGACCCGTACTGGAGCATCGACGGCCGCAGTGTCTATTTCAAGCTGAAGCGCAGGGGCTCGCCGGTCCGGGACTTGTACCGGGTGGATGCCGGCGGCGGCGCGCCGGTGAAACTCGCCGACGCGGCGCTCGCCACCGCCGACGGCCCCGCGGTGTTCGACCGCGCGCACGACCGCGCGGCGTTCCTCCGCCACGGCGACGTGTTCATGCGCGAGCTCGCGACGGGCGTCACGCGCCAGCTCACCCGCAGCGATGCGCGCAAATCGGGTCTGCAGTTTTCCGCAACCGGCAACCTGCTGAGTTGGCGTCAGGGTCAGGACTGGTTCGTCTGGAACGCCGCGACCGGCGTGGTCTCGCAAGCGGCCACGCTCAAGACCGCAAACGATCCGGCCAAGCAGAAGCCCGACCAGATGGAACGCCTGCAGCTCGGCCTGTTCTCCACGCTCCGGCAGGAAAAGGCCGACCAGGAAGCGATCCGTGCGCGCGACGAACAGCTGGATGCGGAGAATCCCGAGCGCGCCGCGGCGCCGTTCTACCTGGGCGACAAGGTGAAGGTGACCGCGACCTCACTGTCGCCCGATGCGCGCTGGATGCTGGTGGTGACCGAGCCGAAGTCGTATCAGCCCGGCAGGCACCCGGACGTGATCCATTACGTCAGCGAGTCCGGTTATCCGGAAGCCGAACCCGCGCGCACCTACGTGGGCCGCAACAGCGCCGCGCCGCAGGCGCTGCTGCTGCTCGACCTGCAAAACCACAAGCAATACCCGTTGTCGCTGGACGGTCTGCCCGGCATCCACGACGATCCGTTGCATGATCTGCGCGTGAAGCGCATCGCCCAATTGAAGAAGGAAGGCCATGCCGACGAAGCCGCGGCGCTGGAAGCGCCCAAGACGCGGCCGGTGTCGGTCAATTTCATTCCGACCGGTGATGCGTTCGGGCCGGCGATCGCGTGGAGCGGCGACGGCCGTAACGTCGCGATCGAACTGGTGGCCAACGATCACAAGGACCGCTGGATCGCGACCGTCGATTTCGCGGATCACGGGCTGCTGACGCAGGACCGCCTGAGCGATCCGGCCTGGATCAACTGGAGCTTCAACGAGCTCGGCTGGCTGCCGGACGGCCGCACGCTGTGGTTCGACTCCGAGGCCAGCGGCTGGTCGCAGTTGTACGTGAAGCCGCTGGACGGCAAGGCGCGCGCGCTGACCGGCACGGGCTACGAAGTGTCCTCGCCCACCGTTTCGCCGGACGGCAAGTGGTTCTACCTGCTGGCCAACAAGGAAGCGCCGTACGCCTACGACGTCTATCGCGTGCCTGTGAAGGGCGGCGCGCTGCAGCAGGTCACGCATTACCAGGGTGTGGCCTGCGCCGAGTGCAGCGGACTGTTCCAGCTGTCGCCCGATGGCAGCAAGCTCGCCGTGCTGCACTCGGCGCCGTACCTCCCGCCGCAACTGGCGGTGGTGAATGCGGACGGCTCCGACGCACACGAACTCACCGACACCCGCACGCCGGAATACAAGTCGTTCTCGGCCACGTGGGTGCAGCCCGAGTTCGTTAAGGTGCCATCGAGCCATGGCCACTTCGGCATCTGGGCCAAGTACTACCAGCCTGCCGACTACGACACCTCGCATCCGCATCCGGCGGTGCTGTTCGTGCACGGCGCGGGTTATCTGCAGGACGTCACCAGGGGCTGGTCGTACTACTTCCGCGAGCAGATGTTCAACAACCTGCTGCTGCAGGAAGGCTATGTGGTGCTGGACATGGGTTACCGCGCGTCGGCCGGCTACGGCCGCGCCTGGCGCGAGGCGATCTACCGGCACATGGGCCATCCGGAATTGCAGGATTTGCTGGACGGCAAGGCCTGGCTGGTGAAGAACCACGCCGTCGATCCGAAGCGCGTGGGCATCTACGGCGGCTCCTACGGCGGCTTCATGACCGAGATGGCGCTGCTGCGCGCGCCGGGCGAATTCGCCGCCGGTGCGGCGCAACGGCCGCCATCCGACTGGACCAGCTACAACGACGACTACACCTCGGACATCCTCAACGATCCGCAGCTCGATCCGGAAGCGTACAAAACGAGTTCGCCGATCGAATACGCGCAGAACCTGCGCGATCCGCTGCTGATCAACCACGGCCTGATCGACGACAACGTGATGCCGGGCGACTCGATCCGTCTCTACCAGCGATTCATCGAACTGCACAAGAAAAACTTCTGGATCTCGCTGTATCCGATGGAGCGCCACGACTTCCGGCACGCCGACGACTGGTACGACGAATACCGCCGCATCCACGAGTTGTTTTCGACGTACGTGAACCAGGAAAAAGACGCGGCGAGCAGGAATTGACCGCGGTCATACCTTGGTAATACCATGACGCCATGAAGGTCGCCATTTCCGTTCCCGATCCGATCTTCCGCGAAGCCGAGTCGCTGGCGGCGGCGCTGCGCAAGTCGCGCAGCGAGTTGTATGCCGAAGCGCTGGCCGGTTTCGTCCGCAAGCATGCCGCCCACGACATCACGCGGCGCCTCAACGCCGTTCATGACCGCCAAGGCGGCGAACTCGATCCGGCGCTCGCCGCGGCGCAGTTCGAATCACTCCCGGATGAAACGTGGTGAACTGTGGTGGGCGCGTCTGCCCGATCCCGCCGGCTCGGCGCCGGGCTTCCGCCGACCGGTGCTGATCGTCCAGTCCAACCCGTTCAACGACAGTCGCATCGCCACGGTCATCGCGGCGGTGATCACTTCCAACCACGCGCTGGCCGAGGCGCCCGGCAATGTGCGCATCGGCCGTTCCGAATCGGGCCTGCCGCAGCCATCCGTGGTCAATGTTTCGCAGTTGCTCACGCTCGACCGCCGCCTGCTTGCGCGCCGGATCAAGGCGCTTCCCGCCGCGGCGATGCAAAAGGTGAACGAGGGCTTGCGGCTGGTGCTGGCGATTTAACGCGCGTTTGCGTCCGCGCCTTCAAGCCCCCAGCTTCAACCCCGCCGCCTGCATCGCCTCGCGGATGTACGCGAACATCTCCGGGTCCATGCCCTGCGCGGCCATGATCTGTGGGTTGTCGTCGTAGGCCTGTTTCAACTTGCGCGCGATGTTGGCGTCGCCGCCGGTGAAGGCGTTGACCAGCGCGTGCCAGCGCCGGCCCATTTCGACGACCGCGGGATCGGTGGCCGGCGTGCCGGCCTCCATCGCCGCGCGCACCTGCGCGATCAGCCGCGGCCATTCTTCCTGCGCCTGCCGCATGCCGGCTTCGCCCAGTTGCTCGGCGCGCTCGCGCATCTGCTCGCGCTCCTCGGGCGTGAAGTGTTGGCCCAGGATTTCGCCACGGCGTTTGAACTCGGCGATCTGCGCCTCGCTGAAATGCATGTCCAGTTTCTCGTTCATTCGAATGTTCTCCAGTAGTCGGTCGATGTCGTTGGATGCCGAATCCAGCCCGCTCCAGGCGCGTTCCAGCGCGGCCAGCGCGCGGGATTTCGCATCGACTTCTCGCCGCAACGCCACGATGCGCGCCTCGACCAGCGCCGCCGCGGAACCTGTACGCCGCAACAGCGAACCGATTTCGGCCAGCGTGAAACCCGCGCGCTTCAGCACCGCGATTTCGGACAGCCGCGCCAGCGCCTTCGCGCCGTACAGGCGATAACCGCTGTCCGAACGCGCGTCGGGTTCGAGCAACCCACGCGCTTCGTACAGGCGCAACGCCTTGGCCGACAGGCCCGTGCGGCGGCCGAGTTCGCCGATGCGCAGCAGCTTTGCGGGAGCGGATGGTTTCGACATCGGCTGCGCACACTACGGCTTGCCCTTGGGGCAAGGTCAATAGCCGCTGCCAGCGCGATCAGACGCGCCCAACCACCGGAATCAGCGCGCCGGTGACCGCCGCAGCCTGATCGGAGAGCAGGAACAGAATCACGTCGGCCAGTTGCCGCGGTTTCACCCACTTGCCGAAATCGGCTTTGGGCATGTCTTTCCGGTTGGGCGGCGTGTCGATGATCGAGGGCAGCACCGCATTGACGGTGATATCGCGCTCCTTCAGTTCTTCCGCCAGAGCCTCGGTGAAGCGCATCACGCCGGATTTGGAAGCGGTGTAGGCGCCCACGCCGGCGCCGGCTTTCAACGCGGACAGCGCGCCGACATTGACGATGCGCCCGCCTTCGCGCAGATGCGCGAGCGCGGCTTGCGACGCCGCCACCGCGGTGCGCAGGTTGACGCGATAGAGGAAATCCCAGGTTTCCAGTTTTCCCTCGGCCAGCGTTTCCCAACGGAACGTGCCGGCGATGTTGACCAGCGCATCCAGTCCGCCGAGTTCCTTCACCGCGGCATCGATCGCGTTTTTCGCGGAAGCCGCTTCGGCCAGATCTATCCCGCCGAAGCGGTGCGCGCCGGCGAGATCGACGCCGGCGGGCGGCGCATCGGCGCGGTCGATCGCGGCGACCGTCGCGCCCGCATGCAGCGCGGCCTGCACCACCGCGGCGCCCAGAGTGCCGAACGCGCCGGTGACGGCGATGCGTTTGCCTGCCAGTGACATGACGGTTTCTCCCTGCCGGAGCAGGGAGCAAGCATATCGCCGGCCCCGTTGCCGCGCGAAATGACCACGACCCCCGCCGGGTCCCGTTGGGAGTACGCTAGCACCCTTGGCGCAGGGAACCCGCATCCATGGCCAGCCTTCCCGAAGAAGCGATCCCGGCGCAGCCCGCGGCGGTCGACATGCCGTCGTCGGGGACGGTCCGGCGCATGATCTATCGACACACGCTGCCGCTCCGGATCATGCACTGGATCAATGCGGTGTGCCTGCTGATCCTGCTGGGCAGCGGCCTGCAGATCTTCAACGCGCATCCCGCGCTCTACTGGGGCCAGCGCTCGCACTTCGAACGGCCATGGTTGTCGCTGCATGCGCAACGCGGGCCGGACGGGCAACTGCGCGGTGTGACGCAGATTGGATCGCGCCGTTTCGACACCACCGGCTGGTTCGGCGTGTCGAAAGTCGCCGGACAGCCGATGGCGCGCGGTTTTCCCGCGTGGGCAACCATACCCGGCCCGCAGTGGCTGGCGATGGGCCGCGCGTGGCATTTCTTCTTCGCGTGGATCTTCGTGATCAACGGCGTGTGTTTCGTCGCGTATGCGCTGTGGACGCGGCACCTGACGCGCGACCTGATTCCCACCCGCGCCGACTGGCGCGGCATCGGCCGATCCATCATCGAGCATGCCTTGCTGAAACACCCGAAGGGCGAAGCCGCGCTGCGCTACAACGTGCTGCAGCGGATCGCCTACCTGGTGGTCATTTTCGTGTTCGGCGGCGGCGTGGTGCTGATGGGTCTGGCGATGTCGCCGCGGATGGATTCGGTGCTGGGCTGGCTGGTCGATGCAGTCGGCGGTCGGCAGTCGGCGCGCAGCATCCATTTCCTGTTCGCGATGGGCTTCGTCGCGTTTTTCCTGATCCACATCTTCGAAGTGATCGTGACAGGCCTCGGCAACAACCTGCGATCGATCATCACCGGCCGCTACGCGATCACCACGGAGGTCCGTGATGAAGCTGATCAATAGGCGCCGCCGTTTCCTGCGCAACACGCTGGCGCTGACCGGCGCCGCGCTGGTGGGCGGCTGCGACAGGCTGTCGGAAACCGATTGGGCGCCCAAGGTGCTGGACAGCGCCACGACGTTGAGCCATGCCGCGCAGCGTGTCCTGTCCCGCAACGCGATGGCGCGCGAATACACCGAAGCCGACATCTCGCCGGTGTTCCGCCCCAACGGCAGCACCGATCCGCAATCGTCGGCCTATCGCACGCTGGCCGCGAACGGTTTCCGCGACTATCGGCTCGAAGTGGGTGGACTGGTCGCGCATCCCTTGTCGCTGTCGCTGGATGCCTTGCGCGCGTTGCCCGGCCGTACCCAGATCACCCGCCACGACTGCGTGGAGGGCTGGAGCGTGATCGGCCAGTGGACCGGCGTGCAGTTGTCGCGCGTGCTCGATCTCGCCCGGCCGGTCGCGGCAGCGCGCTTCGTGGTGTTCCGCTGCTTCGACGTGATGGACGACGGCAACGAGTACTACGAATCGCTGGGCTTCGACGACGCGTATCACCCGCAGACCATCCTGGCATGGGCGCTCAACGGTCAGCCCGTTCCGATCCCCAATGGCGCGCCGCTGCGCCTGCGGGTCGAGCGCCAGCTCGGCTACAAGATGGCCAAGTACCTGCGCCGGATCGAACTCGTCTCGACGTTCGGGGACATTGAGGGCGGCAAGGGCGGGTATTGGGAAGACCAGGGCTATCAGTGGTACGCCGGCATCTAGCAGGGTGTTGAGAAACGCCCTGCTAACGCGGGCCACGGATGGCCCGCCGCGGATCAAGCACCTCGAGTGCTTGATCCGACGAAGCCGAGTCCGGGCATGTACCGGACTCGGCGCGTTGAGACTGCATCCGCAGGAGCGGATGCGAACAGCGAAGCTGGCCCGCAGGGCGAGCGCCAGGGATGGCGCGAGTTAAGTGCAGGAAAGCACTTTCTCAACAATCCGCTAGGAATCGCCCGGAGTTGCTGCGCTCTGCGGCGATTCAACGTCAGTCGCGTACATTTCCAACAAGGGCGTTCCTTCTCGACCTTTCGCGGCCGGGCAAGAGAATCATTGGGCGTGACCATCTGAAAGAGTGCGCGAACAGCGTTAATCAGAACTTGACGCCCGCCAGCAGCATCGTCTCCCCCAGATTCGGGCTGCCGCCGACGATATGGCCGTTGGAGATGTGGCGCACCATCACGATGAAGTGGCCGTCCTGCCAGCCGCCGCTGGTCATGAATTCGAAGCGGCTGCTGAGCGCGCCGGTACGGGTGCTGGTGGCGGCGAGTTCCTCGCTGGCGAACCAGTGGCCGTCGGGCGCGAGGAGGCGCACCCCGCCGCCCGCGAGGAACACCTCGTGGTGCAGGTTTTCGTCGTGGGTGTGGTGCGGCGCGATCCAGCCCACGCTGGCGATCGGCGCCAGATGGAAATGATCGTCCGCCGCCGGCTCGCCGAACACGCTGGCGAACGCCGCCGAGGTGAAACGGGCGCCCGATGTGGCGGTGGGGCCTGCCACGATGTCGAAACCCTGCGCCAGCGCCGTCCCGCTTGCCGCCAGGCCCGCCGCCGCCACCAGGGCGTACCACTTGTTGCGCATTGCCGTGTCACTCCTTGAAAGCCGTGTGAGAACAAGAACAAGGCGGCGCCATCCGCGCGCGTGACGGAGCTGCCCCGTGCCGATGCCGGCTGCCGTGATGATAATTGCCTTGACAAATAATGCCAAGACACTATTATCCTCGGCATGAAAGAGCAGGTTTCCGCTCCCGGCGGTTCCTTCCAGCTGTGCCGCCTGATCGGCCGGATCCGGGCGGAATTCGTCGATCGCGTGGAACAGGAAATGGGGCGGTGCGGCGTGGAGCTCAATTTCAGCCAGTTCCTCGCGCTCAAGCTGCTCGGCGAGGAGTCGATGGCGCCCGGCGAGCTCGCGCGCCTTCTGCGCTACAACGCAGGCGCGATGACGCGGATGCTCGACAAGCTGGAACAGCGCGGCTACCTGCGGCGCGTGCCCGATCCCGACGACCGGCGCGCGTTGCGGCTGGAGCTGACACCCGCCGGCAAGGCGATCCGGAAGCGGCTGATCCAGTGCAGCGAAGCGACCTCGGAACGGATGTTCGCCGGTGTCGGCGAACGTGAACGCAAACAGTTGAACGCCGTGCTGACCCGCGTTCTGGATCGCCTGCAGCAGAGCGGATAGGGCCGCCCGGCACGTCCCGCCGCGCGGCGGGTGTCCGCCGCAGGAACCGGAGTGCGACGAGGGCTTCGTGGCGGCAGCATCCGTCTTCCGTCTAAACGCAGAGGGTCGGTACGACATGCAAGGGTACCGTTGCAATCTTTCTTGAACGTTTTGGAAATACCCGGAACCGGCGCTTGATTCGGGCGCCATTGCCCCAAATCCACGACCATGCTCCCGAACATCGTTTCCCGTCACAGCACCTTCGCCGCTGCGGCTCTGGCGGCCGCGTTGCTGGCCGGTTGCGCCAGCACGGGCGGATTGCAGCCGCAGGACAAACCCGTCGCGATCGACACGCTGCACACGCAGCGCAGCCTCGCCGATGTCGCGGTCGATCCCGCCGCGTGGCCGGCGCAGGACTGGTGGAAGACGCTGGGCGATCCTGAACTCGACAGGCTGGTCGACGAGGCGCTGGCCGGCAATCCGGACATGGCGCTGGTCGATGCGCGCGTGCGCGAGGCGCTGGCCCAGGCCGGCGCGGCCGATGCCGCGCGCAAGCCGACCCTGAACGGTGGCGCTGCGCTGGCCGGGGCACGTGTGCCGCCGCTTTTGCCGCCGATTGCGTCGGGCCACTTCGGCACGATCCGTTACGGCTATCTCAGCTTCAAGTGGGATCTCGACATCGCGGGCGGCAAGCGCGCGGCGTGGCAGGCCGCGGTCGGCAACGCGCGCGCAGCCGAAATCGACGCGCGGGCCGCGCGCCTGAAACTTTCCGCCGACGTGGTGCAGGCGTACCTGAATCTCGGCGGCGCGGTCGTGCAACGCGATCTGGCCGCAGCCGAGTTGCGGCGCGCCGAGGATTTCCTGACGCTGACCCGGAAGCGCGTCGCCGCCGGCATCGACAGCAAGTTCCAGCTGGCCCGGATCAGCGGAGAAACCGCCACCGCGCGCGCGGCCCTGAATGCGGCCGGGAACACGGTGCACACCGACCGCATCGTGCTGGCGGTGCTGCTGGGCAAGGGCCCGGACCGCGCGCTGGACATCACGCCGCCCGCGCCTGCCTTGCGCGGCGGCGCGCTGACGCTGCCCGCCGACCTGCCGGCCGACCTGTTGGGCCGCCGGCCGGACGTGGTGGCCGCGCGCTGGCGCGTCGAGGCCGCCGGCAAGGACATCCGGTCCGCGAAGGCGGCGTTTCTGCCCGACCTCGGCATCAGCTCGCTGGCCGGACTGATCGCGCCGACCGCGATGAACCTGTTCTCGCTGCAGTCGCGTTTCTACACGGTGTCGCCGGCGCTGAGCCTGCCGATCTTCGAAGGCGGCCGTCTGCGCGCCAATCTCGCCGGCAAGGACGCCGCCTACGACGCGGCGGTCGCGCAGTACAACCTGACCGTGATCGCTGCGATCAACCAGGTCGCGACGCAGGTCGATGACCTGCGCGCGCTGGATGCGCAACTGAAGGACGCCGCGCAGGCACGCGACAGCGCCGCGCAGGCCTACGAACTCGCGATGAAGCGCTACCAGGGCGGCGTCGGCAATTATCTGGAAGCACTGAGCGTGCGCCAGGAACTGATCGGCGCCGAGCGCGGGCTGGCCGCGCTGCAGACCGAACGCGCGGACGCCTGGGTCGCGCTGGTCGAGGCGCTGGGCGGCGGTTTCGAACCCGAGCAGGACACTCCCTCGCTGGCCACCGCCGGCGCAGGGGGGCATGACAACGACAAGGCAATCCGATGACTTCGCCCATCAATCCCAATCCCGTCACCGAACAGAACGAGGCCGAACTGAGACAGCGCAGGCGCGACGCGCGCCGCAAGCTGCTGATGCGCAGCCTGGTCGGCGTGATCGTGCTGGCCGCGATCGCATGGGGCCTGTATTACTTCCTGGTCGGCCGCTGGTACGAGGGCACCGACGACGCCTACGTCAACGGCAACGTGGTGCAGATCACGCCGCAGATCCCCGGCACCGTGGTCAGCATCGGCGCGGACGACAACGACTACGTGCGCGAAGGCCAGGTGCTGGTGAAGCTGGATCCTGCCGACGCCGACGTCGCGCTGGCGCAGGCCGAGGCCGCGCTGGCGCAGACCGTGCGCAAGGTGCGCGGCCTGTACAGCACCGTGCACAGCTCGCGCGCGGACGTGGCGGTGCGCGAAGCCGCGCTGAAGCAGGCCGAGGCCGACTACGCGCGCCGCAAGGGCCTGGCCGCATCCGGCGCGATCTCGGCCGAGGAGCTGGCGCACGCGCGCGACGCGCTGGTGGCCGCGCAGAGCGCGCTGGCCGCCGCGGAGGGACAACTCGCTGTCACCAACGCGGTGGTCGAGGACACCACGATCGCCTCGCACCCCGACGTGAAGGCCGCCGCGGCGAAGGTGCGTGCGGCGTGGCTCAACGACATGCGCACCACGCTGGTCGCGCCGGTGTCCGGCTATGTCGCCAAGCGCACGGTGCAGGTCGGCCAGCGCGTGCAGCCCGGCACGCCGCTGATGGCGGTGGTGCCGCTGCACCAGGTGTGGGTCGATGCCAACTTCAAGGAAACCCAGCTCGAGCACATGCGCATCGGCCAGCCGGTGACGCTGACGTCCGACCTGTACGGCAGCGGCGTCAAGTTCCAAGGACACGTCGAGGGTCTCGGCGTCGGCACCGGCAGCGCGTTCTCGCTGCTGCCCGCGCAGAACGCCACGGGCAACTGGATCAAGATCGTGCAGCGGCTGCCGGTCCGGATCGCGCTCGACCCGGCGGAACTGGACAAGCATCCGCTCCGGATCGGCCTGTCGATGGACGTCACCGTGAACCTGCACGACCAGTCCGGTCCGATACTGTCCACGCAACCGCCGCAGCACCCGGTGTTCAGCACCGACGTGTACGCGCGCCAGACCGCGGCGGCCGATGCGCTGATCGCGCAGATCATCCACGACAACAGCGCCGCCGCCACCGCGACCGTGCGCGCGAACGGTGGCAGCGCGAGCCTCGGCGAGGCCGGTCCCGCCTCGTCCGCGAGCACCGCGCAGGTTCGCGATCCGGGTCACCCGAGCCACGGCTGAACGTCCATGTCGTCCACGACTGCCGATGGCGCGTCGCGCGGTGGCGGCGCGGCGGGCGAAGAACTCGCCGAGGGCGTGCGCGAACGCGAGACCGAACGCGGCGCATTCGGTGAATTCCGGCCGGCGAGCCTGCCGCTGGCGACCTTCGGCCTGTCGCTGGCGACCTTCATGCAGGTGCTGGACCTCACCATCGCCAACGTGTCGCTGCCGACCATCGCGGGAAACCTGGGCGCGAGCCAAGATCAATCGGTCTGGGTGATCACCTCGTTCACGGTCGCCAACGCGATCACCCTGCCGTTGACCGGCTTCCTCGCGCGCCGTTTCGGCGAGGTCAAGACGTTCGTCTGGGCGACGCTGCTGTTCACCATCTTTTCGCTGCTCTGCGGTCTCTCGACCAGCCTGGGCATGCTGGTGCTGTTCCGCGCGGTCCAGGGCGCAATGGCCGGCCCGATGTATCCGCTGACGCAAAGCCTGCTGGTGTCGATCTACCCGGCCGCGAAACGCGGCATGGCGCTGGCGATCCTGGCGATGGTGACGGTGGTCGCACCGATCGCGGGCCCGGTGCTGGGCGGCTGGATCACCGGCAACTATTCGTGGGAATGGATCTTCTTCATCAACGTGCCGATCGGCATCTTCGCCGCCGTGGTGGTTGCCGGGCAACTGCGCGGCCGGCCGGAATACATCGACAAGCCGCGCATCGACTGGGTCGGTCTGATCACCCTGATCCTGGGGGTGGGTTCGCTGCAGATTCTGCTTGACAAGGGCAACCAGCTCGACTGGTTCAACTCCAGGACCATCGTGATACTCGCGATCGTTTCCGCGATCTCGCTGGCGGTGTTCCTGATCTGGGAATTGACGGACCGCGAACCGGTCGTGAACCTGCGCCTGTTCCGGCACCGCAACTTCGCCGCCGGCACCCTGGCCCTGGTGCTGGCCTACGCCGCGTTCTTCTCGATCGGCCTGCTGGTGCCGCTGTGGTTGCAGAACACCCTGGAATACACGCCGGTCTGGGCGGGGCTGGCGACCGCGCCGATCGGCATCATCCCCGTGCTGCTGACCTTCTTCATCGGCAAGTACGGGACGCGCATGGACCTGCGCTGGCTGGCCTCATTCGCCTTCGTGGTGATGGGCGCGACCTGCTTCATGCGCGGCGACTTCTTCACCGAGATCGATTTCTACCACGTGGCCATGGCGCAGTTCATCCAGGGTCTCGGCGTCGCGCTGTTCTTCATGCCGATCCTGACCATCCTGCTGTCGGACCTCTCCGGACGCGAGGTCGCGGACGGGTCCGGAACGGCCACCTTTCTGCGTTCGCTGGGCGGCAGCTTTGCGGCGTCGATCACCACGTATCTGTGGACGCGCGGCAGCGTGGTCAATCACGCCACCCTGGTCCAGCACATCAATGCCTACAGCAGCGAGGTACGCGAAGGCATCGCCGCCGCCGGCGGTCTGCAGCAATACGCGGCCGGCATCAACCGCGTGATCACCCAGCAGGCCACCCAGATTTCCTTCAACACCCTGTTCGACGGGCTGGGCTTCATCTTCATCGCGCTGGTCGCGGTGGTCTGGCTGGCCAAGCCGCCGTTCATCGCCCGCCGCGGCCCGGCCGCGGGCGGCGGGCATTGACGTGCCATCATCCCCGATGGCTGCTTTTGAACGACAAACGGCGAGTTGCGATTCCCGCGCATTGGTCAACACCAGAAGCGGCCATCCTTGGCCGCACTTCTCACGAGAGTCGCCATCATCCCTGATCGCTGCTCGAAACAGCGGACTGCGAAATCCGAGCGTCGAGGACCAATCAAGATCGGAAGCGGCCACTTCTCAATGGTGACCGCGGTCCGGGACCACGTTCGCAATCCGCGCCGCGGGGATGCGCTAGGATTGCCGGCGTCGGCATGCGCGTGGAGCGGGCATGGCGCGCGGTCAGGAACGAAGTGGGACTGCGGGGACGCGCGAGCGCGCGGCGCCGCCGGTTGCGTTCGAAACCCTGTATGCCGAATTGCGCCGGCTGGCGCGGCGGCAACTGGGCGCCTCGCCGCGCACGCTGCTGTGCACCACGGCGCTGGTGCACGAGGCGTATCTGAAGCTGGATGACGCGGCGGCTCCGCTCGAACGCGGGCCGTTCCTGGCGCTGGCCGCAACCGCCATGCGTCACGTGGTGATCGACCACGTACGCAACCGTTCCGCGGCCAAGCGCGGCGGCGGCGTGCATGCCGTCACGCTGGACACCACCGCCGCGCTTGCCAGCGGGGACGATCCGGTCGATCTGCTGACCGTGGAACAGGGGTTGCAGGCGCTGGAGGCGCTCGACCCGCGTCTGGTCAGCGTGGTGGAGTGCCATTTCTTCGCGGGCATGGAGTTCACCGAGATCGCGCTGGCGCTGCAATTGTCCGAGCGCACCGTGCGGCGCGACTGGCGGCGCGCGCGCGCCTTTCTGCAATCGCGTCTGGCGGATGCGCGCGCATGAACACCGCCACCCTCGATTCCGAACGCTGGCGGCGCCTGACCGAGCTGTTCGATCGTGCGGTGGAGCTGGACATCACCGCGCGCCGCGAATGGCTGGAGCGCGAATGCGCCGGCGACCCCGCGTTGCGCCGGGAACTCGAGAAGCTGCTGGCCGCGGACGTCGAACCCAGCCTGATGGATGCGCTGGACCAAGCGCACGCACGCGCGGCGGAAGCGCTGCTGGCCGGCGAGCGCGGCGAAACCCCGACCGGCCAGCGCATCGGCGTGTGGCGCATCGAACGCCTGCTGGGCCACGGCGGCATGGGCCGCGTGTATCTCGCCGCGCGCGACGACGGCGAATTCGAGCAGCACGTCGCGCTGAAACTGCTGCGGCCCGAGCTGATCGACGATGCCGCGCGCCGTCGCTTCCTCGAGGAACGCCGGCTGCTGGCGCGCCTGCAGCATCCCCACATCGCGCGCCTGTTCGACGGCGGCCTGGGCCCGGACGGCCAGCCCTGGTACGCCATGGAATACGTAGACGGCGCGCCGCTGACGCAATGGTGCGATGCACGCGGTCTCGGCATCGCGGCCCGGCTGGACCTGTTCCGCACGGTCTGCGAGGCGGTCGATTACGCGCACCGGCAACTGGTGATCCACCGCGACCTGAAGCCCGCCAACATCCTGGTCGATGCACAGGGTGCGCCCAAACTGCTGGACTTCGGCATCGCCAAGCTGATCGCGGGGCGCGATGCCCTGACGCGCAGCGACACCCGCCTGATGACGCCCGAGTACGCCGCGCCCGAACAGTTGCGTCGCGAGCCGGTCAGCACCGCCACCGACATCTACGCGCTGGGTGCGATCCTGTTCGAACTGCTGACCGGACGCCGCGCGTTTCCCGATCCGCTGGCCGCGCGCGAGCCGCCTTCCGCGCAGCGTGCCTGTGCCGGGGACGACGACGATGTGCGCCAGCGCGCGTCGGCGTGCGGCCTGTCGCCGCAACAATTGCGGCGACGATTGCGCGGTGACCTCGAACGCATCCTGCGCGCCGCGCTCGATCCCGATCCCGCGCGCCGCTACCGCTCGGCCGATGCGCTCGCCGAGGACCTGCGCCGGCATCTCGCCGGCCGGCCGATCAGCCTGCGCCGCGACCGCCTCTATCGCCTCGGCAAGTTCGTGCGCCGGCACCGGATCGGCGTGGCCGCCAGCGCCGTGGGCGTCGTCGCGCTCGCTGCGGCGTTCGCGTTCGCGTTGTGGCAGGCGCGCGAGGCCCGCCGTCAGGCCGACACCGCCAACGCGGTGCGGGATTTCATGGTCGAGGTATTTGCAGGCGCCAATCCGGAACAGCATCCCGGCGCGCAGCCCACCGCGCGCGAATTGCTGGATGCCGGCGCGCGGCGCCTGACTGGCCGGTTCAGCGATCAACCGGAACTCGAATCGGCCTTGCAGGAAGCGCTGGCGAAAAGCTACGCCGGGATCGGCGCCTATGATCGCGCCCGGCCGCTCGCGCTGGACGCATTGAAAGCGGCCCTGCGTTTGCATCGCGCGGACAGCGAACCGGTCATCGCCGCGCGCGTGGAGTATGCGGAGATCTTGAGCGACGGCGGTCAGGTGCAGGAAGCACGGAAGCAGGCACGGCTGGTCCTGCAGGCGACGGGCGATGCGGCCAGCACGGCCAGCGTGCGCGCGCACGTGCTGCTGGCGCAGGACGACAATCAACTGATGCACGCCGGTGAGGCGATCGGCGAGGCCCGCCACGCGCTGGCGCAGGCCGTGGTGCTGGGGCCGCAAACCGCGCTGTGGCAGGCGATGGCATGGGAGGAGATCGCCGGCTCATCGCTGACCCGCGGCGATTTCGATGCCGCGACACGCGCGATGCGCCGGGCCGCGGACTTGTATGCGCAAAGCCGCGGCGAAACCGCGGCGCAGACGTTCGATGCACGCAACGACCTGATCTTCATGCTGTTGCATACCGGACACGCCGACGAGGCGGTGGCGCTGTACGCGAAACAGGTGGACGAACAGCGCCGGATCCTGGGCCCGAACCATCCCGATTTCGCGGCGACGCTGTGTCGTTACGCGTACGTGCTGTGGGATGCGGGACGCTACCGGCTCGCGCGGCAGACCGCGGACGAGGCCTGGCGCGCAATGCAGACCGCGACCGACATGTCCGCGGCGCAACGCGGACACGATCTCTCGCTGCTCGCGATGGTCGCCCATGAACGCGGCGACTATGCCGGTGCGCTGCGCATCCTCGATGAAGTCGCCCGGATCTACCGGCCGCTGGGTTCCGACGTGGGCCGCAATGCGTTCTCGCTGCAATGGGAACAGGCCGGCATCGCTGCCGAACGCGGGCAGGCGGGCGCAGTGGCGCGGCTCGATCAACTGCGCGACCTGAGCTTCAACCTGCACCACCCGCTGCTGTGGGGCGACCAGTTCGAATGGCCGCTGGCGCTCGCCGCGCGCGGCGACTATGCGGGTGCGCTGGTGCGTTGGCGCCAGATCGCGGCCGAGAAGGAGACGGCCTCGCAGCCCGCGCGCCGCGACGAAGTGCTGCTGGGCGAAGGCATTGCGCTGGTCGAGTCGGGCGACGGTGCGGCGGGGCGTCGTGCGCTGGCCGAAGCGCTGACCGCCTTCGGCAACGACCCGCAACACGGCATGCAGGCCGTCACCGCGAAGCTGTGGCGGGGCTGGTCGTGGGTGCGCGAAGGCGCCGCCGCCAAGGGGCTGCCCGACGTCGAGGCCGCCTTGGCGTGGCGCCGCGACCGGCTGGGCGACGACAGCTGGTACACCGCCGAGGCGCATCTGGCGCGTGCGGAAGCCCTGGCCCTGCTGGGCCGCCGCACGGAAGCCGCCGCAGAACAAGCCGTGGCGCGCAACGGTTTGGCCGTGCTCGATCCCGCGGACGCCCTGCGTCGGCGGGCGGCGCTGCCCCTGCCGCACTGACGCGGCGCATCCGCGTTTTCGCGAGACTTTCAGAGTGACTTGACCGCCCGACCATCGGCGGACGCATCCGCCTTTCCCGGAGCCTGTTTCAAAACGGTATCCGGATTCTGGTGGAGCGGGAGCGGGATCATTCCCTGTCGGGTTTTGGAAGCGTCAACCCGGAAACGAAGGCCGCGCCGCGGAGCATCCCGCGCAATTCGGCCACTTGCTGTTGCAGCGCCTTCACATCTCGTGTCAATTCGCGGACCGCCTCGGCGGTCGCATCGATTTTCGAGTTCATCACCAGTACGTCACGCAACGCACCGAGTATGTCCTTGGCGGTACTCACTTGCGCCTCCCCGGCCGCCCGGGATTGTCGTCCATCCCTCCAGCCTGGAACTGCTGGGCTTGCTTCCACGCCTTGTATTGCGCAAATTCGGCCAAGGCCTGGTCGAGCGAACTATTAGTGCGCGCCGTGCTCTCGCGCACGGCAGCCAGCAGCGCGTCGAGACCGGCGACATCCGGTGTATCCGGTGCACTGGCTTTGCGCCGCAGATATGCGCCTACGGAATCGAATCCAGCCCGTCGAGCCTGGGTAAAGAGTTCCTTTTTCTCCCTGGGGGTCATCAGAATCGTGACGCGTGCCGTGGCATTCATGGGTCGGCCTTGCTTGTTTGCATGATAAGCGAATGATAACACACTCGGTCGCAACCCCATCAAAATCCGGAATGCCCTTTCAAAATCCACTCCCCCGGCGGGAGAGGGGCCATCGCGTTCAGTGATGGGCCCTGGCCGCTTGTGAGGGTTGATCGGGGCGACGAGCGCCGCACCGCGGTTTCATCCGATGCATGTCCGGTTTGCCCGGCGGTTTTCGTTCCTGAGGAATGTCGGCAAGGCGCGGGCCGTTCCCGCGCGCCGGCCCGGCAGCGCGGCCGCCTGCCGGTCCTCATTCACGAGAACCGGAGCATGAACAAGACACGTTATTCGCTGGTCTGGAATCCTTCTTCCGGCCAGTTGGTGGTGGCGTCGGAACTGGCGACCTGCCGGCGCAAGGACGGATCCCCGGCCGCGCGCCGGCCCGCCACCGGATCGCGGCATCGCCGCAATCTGCTGGCACTGGCGTTGCTGCTTGCGTGCGCTGCGCCTGTGGCCGCGCATGCCGGAGACACCTCC
>JAJPHQ010000077.1 GCA_021325195.1 Gammaproteobacteria bacterium
CGCAGGATGAACACGCCGACCACGGCCAGCGCGAGGAACGGCCATACGCCCAGCACGTAGCCTTCGGCGAGCTGCATGAAGTCGCGCAGCAGCACGTAGATCACCGCGATCACCACGATGAAGGCGATCGCGACGTAGGGCGTCTCGTATTCGGGATGCACCTTGCCGACGGTGCGGAAAAACAGGCCATCCTCGGCCATCGCGAAGAACACGCGCGGACTGGAGAGGATGCTGCCGTTGAGCGTGCCGAACACCGACAGCATCACCAGCGCGCCGACCAGCGAAGCGCCGACGCGACCCATCACCGCGCCGGCGGCGTCGGCGGCGACCGATTTCGAGGCGATCAGTTGCTGCAGCGGCAGCGCGCGCAGATACGCGGCGTTGATCAGCAGGTACACGATCATCACCACGATCACGCCGCCGATCAGCGCCAAGGGAAGATTGCGCTGCGGGTTGCGCACCTCGCCCGACAACGTGGTCAGGTTTTCCCAGCCGTCGTAGGCCCACAGCGCGGCGACCAGGCCGATGCCGATGCCGGACCAGTTAGCCGCGCCCATGGCCTCGCCGTGCAGCGGATTGTGCACACCGCCCGGCGCCAGCGCGAAGATCGCGACGGCGAGGCACACGATCGCCAGCACCTTGGCGCCGGTGGAAAGATTCTGGATGATCGCGCCCAGTTTCACCGAACGGTAATTGGCCGCGGCGACGATCACGATCAGCGCCGCCGCGATCAGGTGCTGCAGCTGCCCGGGAATCGGCACGAAGAAGCCGAGGTATTCGGCGAACAAGAGGCTCTGCGCAGCCCACGAAATCGGCGTGGTCAGGAGCCACATCCAGCCGAACAGGAACGCCAGCGGACGTCCGTACGCTTCGCGCAGATACACGTACGGGCCGCCGGCGGCGGGATACATCGCCGCGAGTTCGGCGATGGACAGCGCGCCGAACAGCGCGACGATGCCGCCCAGAATCCACACCAGCGCGATGCCGGTGAGGTTGCCTGCCGCGCCTGCGATCGGCGAGGGCACCCGGAAGATGCCGCTGCCGATGATCACGCCCACCACCACCGCCGTGCCGGTGGTCAGGCCCAGCTTGCGCGGCAGCGCGCGCGGCGGCGCCGAAGGGTCGTTGGTCATGGCGCCGCCAGCGTACGGGATTCGCGGCGCGCGCGCCATCGGTGGACCGTCATCCCCGCAGCGAAGGAAATGGATCGATAACCAGGGGAAATGTCGTTGGACGACCGGGGATTCGTTGGTGTTGCCACCTCGATTGATTTCGAACCCTCACCCGTCCGACCCCTTGCCCGAAGGGAGAGGGTTCTAGCAGATTGTTGAGAAAGTGCTTTCCTTGCACTTTCTCAACGTCGCGAGTCCGGCACATGTCCGGCCTCGCTCCCGACGGATCAATCGCTTGCAGCGCCTGATCCGCGGCAGGCCATCCATGGCCTGCGCTAGCAGGGTGTTTTTCAACACCCTGCTAGCCGGCAAACGGATCGTCGGAGGTGATCGTCAGGTTCTGCACCGCGGCAAGCAGATCCTGATACGCCGTGGTCTTGCCGGTGAGCGTTTCGTAGTTGCCGGCCAGCGTCGCGCCCGCCGCCTGCACGATCTGCGGGATCGCGTAGCCCTGCGACACCATCCAGTAGAGATACACGATCGAACAGCCGATCGAGACCGCGTCCTGATCGGTGTTCTCGGTGGTATCGACCCAGTCCGGGAATCCGGCCTGTGCCCACGCCGGTCCTGTCGCGAACGCGGCCATGGTGCCGGCCGGCGTTTCCTGTTCGGCCGCGAAACGCGACAGGCCTTCACCGTTGCTGTCACCGCAACCCCAGCCGGCGCCCTGCGTGCCCATGAAGCACTCGCTCAATTCCGCGACGTACAGGCCCACCTCGAGATCGAGCGGGTCCACGCCGGTGCTGTCGAACGTGGCATCGAGATACAGCACGCCGCCGGTGGTGAAATCGCAACCGTAGTGGTAGGCGCCGCCGGAACCGTCGTTGTTGCCGCTCAGCGGCGCGATCACCACGCTCACCGCGCCGCCGCTGACGCCGAACCAGGTCTGCATGTCCTGGTAGGGCTGCGTCACCGCACCCAGCAGTTGTTGCGCGAGCGAAGAACCTTGCGCGCCGAGTTCGGGGTCGTAGTAAACCGTGACGTTGCCCGCGACCCCGGCCTGCGTGATGGGGTAATCGAACCCCGGCGGCGCGGCGGCGATCTGGCGCGCGCTGCGCCGCTTGCGGTGTCCGTCGTGCGGCAGCAGTTTTCTGGGCTTGCGCATGGGACCCTCCTCCGGCACGCGCGTGCCGGCCATCCGCGCCTGTCCCGGTATATGGCCCGGCCCGCGTTATCCCGCGCGAAATATTGCGTCACGCCCGCGTGACGGGTTCATGAACCGTTGCGTCCGCAATGACGAAAACCGCACGCGGTCGGCGATTTGTGGCGCGTCGCACGCCGCACTACGATCGGCGGCCATGTCGAACGGCACGCGCGCATGACGCCCATCACCTGCATCGAGGATCTGCACCGCCTGTACCTGCGACGCGTGCCGCGGATGTTCGTCGATTACTGCGAATCGGGTTCCTGGACCGAAACCACGCTGCGCCGGAACCTGGAAGATTTCGCGCGCATCCAGTTGCACCAGCGCGTCGCGGTGGGCGTGGACCGGTGTTCGCAGCGCACCACGATGCTGGGACAGGACGTGGCACTGCCGGTGGCGCTGGCGCCGGTCGGCATGACGGGCATGCAGCACGCCGACGGCGAGATGCTGGCAGCGCGCGCGGCGGCGGATTTCGGCGTGCCGTTCACGCTCTCGACCATGAGCATCTGTTCGATCGAGGACGTGGCCGCGTTCACCAAGCGTCCGTTCTGGTTCCAGTTGTACGTGATGCGCGACCGCGCTTTCATCGAACGCCTGATCGACCGCGCGAAGGCGGCTGGTTGTTCGGCGCTGGTGCTGACGCTCGATCTTCAGGTCATGGGCCAGCGCCATCGCGACATCAGGAACGGCCTGTCCGCGCCGCCCAAGCCGACGCTGCGCAACCTGCTGAACCTCGCGACGCATCCGCGCTGGTGCCTGGGCATGGCGCGCACGCGCCGGCGCGGCTTCGGCAACATCGTCGGACACGTCAGCGGCGTCAGCGACGTGTCCTCGCTGGCGGCGTGGACCGCCGAACAGTTCGACCGGGGACTCAACTGGAACGACGTCGAATGGATCAGGCGCTGCTGGGGCGGCAAGCTGGTGATGAAGGGCATCCTCGATCCCGACGACGCGCGCCGCGCGGTGGAATGCGGCGCCGACGCGATCGTGGTGTCCAACCACGGCGGCCGCCAGCTCGACTTTGCGCCGTCCTCGATCAGCGTCTTGCCGGACATCGCCGCCGCGGTCGGCGACCGCTGCGAGGTGTGGCTGGACGGCGGCGTGCGTTCCGGACAGGACGTGTGCAAGGCGCTGGCGCTGGGCGCGCGCGCGGTGATGATCGGCCGCGCGTTCGTCTATGGCCTCGGCGCACTGGGCGAGACCGGCGTCACCACCGTGCTGGAATTGATCCGGCGCGAGCTCGATCTGACGATGGTGTTGTGTGGCGTGCGCAGCATCGCGGAGATCGACCGCAAGGTGCTGCACGGAACGTATCCGGCCAGCGACCGGACCGGCTGAAGCGGGCGCGCGGCAAACCTTGCCTCACCCTCGCGACGGTTGCTCTGCCGCCGACCGCCACAGTGCAACCGCGGCGAACGCCAGCAGCACGGAGGCGAGGAGCAGCGCGGCCGCGAAGCCGTGGCGGAATCCCGCGAACGCGCTGACGATCAGCGGACCGATCACCTGCCCCGTCGCAAACACCGCGGTGATCGCAGCGATGAAGCCGGTCGCCTGATCGCCGGCCACCGCGCGCGCCTCGCGCAGGCCGGCCATGGTGACGACCATGAAGGTGCCACCGACCAGCAGCGCGGCGACCAGGATCGCGCTCAATGCGGGCCACACGGAAGGCAACGCAACGCCCAGCGCCATCAGCCAGTAAGACACCGCCCACAGCCTGCGGTTGTCGACGCCGTGGAGCCAGCGCGAAACGATCCAGGTGGACAATGCCGCGGCCGTGCCGAACACCGGCCATGCCCAGCCGAATACCGCGGGATTGCCGAGGTAATGGCGTGCCATGGCCGGGAGGAACGTGGCCGGAATGATGTAGCCGATGCCCAGCGCGCCGTAGCACAGGGCCACCCGCAGCTTGTCGGCGGTCCATGGCGCGCGCCGCGCCGGAGGCACCGCATTGGCCGGTGGGTTGCCGACACGTGCGCCGTTGCGGAACGCGAACCAGACCGCCGTCGTCAGCAGCAGCGATACCGCACCGAACCATTCCCACGCACGATCCGAATCGACGCGCATGTCCATGAGCAGCAGGCACAGCAGACCTGCCCCCGCGATGCCCAAGCCAACGCCCGCATAGACCACGCCTTGCAGGTCGGCGCGGCGCAGCCGGTGCAGCCGTTCCAGCGCCCACGCCGAAACGTGCACCAGGATCCACGCGCTGGCCACACCCGCCAGCAGCCGCAGCAGAAGCCACACCGCGAACGCGTGCGTCACGCCCATCGGCCGTGACCGCCGCGATCAGCAGCAGGCCGCCGCGGATCGCCCACGCCATCGACACGCGTGCCGCGCACAGCGCGCCGACCAGATAACCGAGGTAATTGGCGGCGGCCAGCCAACCGGCGACCTGCAAGGTCAGGCCGGCATCGGCCTGCATCATCGGCAGGATCGGCGTGAACGCGAAGCGCCCTATGCCCATCGCCACCGCCAGCGCGGTCAAACCGGCGCCCGCGACCGCGGCCGCATCACCGCCGGGCGCCCCGGCGATCGCGTCATCCATCTCTCGGCGGAAATCCTGATGGTTCATCCCCGCCATTGTCGGGGATCGCGCGCACACCGGCCATCCGTTTAGTGTCGGGGACGGAAGCGGCGAACGCGCGCTCACACGATCAGCAGCAGGGCCGGCACCACGAGCCCCGCGACGAGGGCCGTTACGATCCAGCCGCGATGCCTTGCGAACCGGGCCGCCATGTACACGCCGGTCAGCGTGGACAGGATCAGGTTCCCCGACACCAGCACGAAATAGAGTTTCATCGGCAGCAGATGGCGTCGGGGCGCCGGCGGTGCGGTCCTGACGCGCGGTTCGACGCCTGCGTCGGCCGGCGCCGCGCGCGCGGCCGGATCGGTGCCGATCGCCACGCCGGACGGCGATGCACGCCGCACCGGCACTTCAAGGCTCTGCTTCTTGTGCAGGTGCGCCAGGCTCTGCAGCCACATCGGCGGCCTGTAAGCGCTGCCGCGTGCCGCTTCGTGCAAGTCGAGGGTCTGCAGCGCGCCGCTGAACGCAAAGAACAACAACGCCGGTGCGGTGAACACACCGAGGTACAGATGCAGCGCACGCAGCGCTTTCAACAGACGATGCATGAAGGGCATGCGGGTTCGGGCGCGGATTTGCGGCCGTGTCGCATGTTATTAGTAATGAGAATGATTCGCAACCAGACAGGCGGACCCGCCGGCCCGTCCATCCGCGGCCGGTGCCGGTGACACCGTTCGTGCCCGTCTCAACGCGTGAGCAGGCGGCAGGCATACTGGTGCAATCGTCAGGGAAACTCTGATTGATCAGAGGCTCCATCCGGCACAGGGATGTGTCACCCGCCCATCCGGCACGCAGGGTTGCACGTGCTCGATGGGCGAAACCGGATTCGGCGTGTTCTGGCAAATCCCGGACGGATTGGTTCAGGGCTTCCTCGGGAAACCGCGCGCGTGTTCAGTCTTTACACCGGCAATGAGGCGGCTCGCCTGGCCGATCGCCTCGGCGAGCGGCTGCGCGCGCAGGTGCGCGGGAATCCCCTCACACCCGCCCTGGTGCTGGTGCCGCAGGCCGGTTTGCGGCGCTGGCTGCAGGTGCACCTGGCGGAGAAACTCGGCGTGATCGCGAACGTCGCGTTCACCCCGCCCGCCGCGTTCGCATGGGAACTGCTGCGCGCGCACCGGCCCGATGCGCCCGAGCGATCGCCGTTCGCGCCCGAGGTGGCGCGCTGGCATTTGCATGCCCTGCTGGATCCCGCGCGCGCCGACCTGCCGCCGCGCCTGCGTGATTACCTCGGAGGCGACGGCGATCCGCTGCGCCGCTACGCGCTGGCCGGCGAGCTGGCGCGCGTGTACGAGCGCATGCAGGGCTACCGGCGCGACACGCTGTCGCGCTGGGAAGCCGCGCACGACGACGGCTGGATGGCCGTGCTGTGGCGGCAACTCGTGCAACGCGTCGGCGGCGACTCGCGCGCGGTGCGCGTCGAGGCCTGGCTTGCCGCGTTCGATCCGGAATATCCTGCCGGCGAATTCCGCGACAAGCCCGCGCCGCCGGGCCTGCCCGATCACCTAGCCTGCTTCGCCTGCGCCAACGTGTCGCCGGACGTGCTGCGGATGCTGGCGGTGGCGGGCCGGCATTGCGAGCTGGATTTCTACTTGCCGCTGCCGTCGCGCGAATACCTCGGCGACACGCCGACTTCGCGCAAGGCCGTCCGCGCGCGGCTGATGGAGAAGGACGGCGGCAATCCCCTGATCGTCTCGCTGGGCGGCGCGGCGGCGGAGTTCGTCGAGCTGCTGTACGGCTACGGGCAGGTGGTGCCTGACGTGGAAATCGACGAGTTCGACCGTGACATCGATCGCGGCACCCTGCTGGGCCGGGTGCGCGGCGACATCCTGCAGCACGTCGCGCCACGCACCGACGAGCGCATGGAAACCTTCGACGGCACGCTGCAATTCCACGCCTGTCACACGGCACTCCGTGAGGTGCAGACCCTGCACGACGCGCTGCTGGCGCTGTTCGAAAGGTTTCCCGATCTGCAACCGCGCGAGGTCGCGGTGATGATGCCCGACGTCGCCGCCTACCGCCCCGCGATCGAGGTGGTGTTCGGCGGGGTGCCGCGCCATGACGACCGCTTCATCCCCTGGAACCTCGGCGACCTCGGCGCCGCGGCCCAGCATCCCGCCGCGGCACTGTTCCTGAAGCTGCTGGACGCGCCCGGCTCGCGCTGGGAACTGGACGAGCTGATCGACGTGCTGGCGGCGCCCGGCGTGATGCGGCGCTTCGATCTCGATGCCGACGCGCGCGAACGCCTGCGCGCGCGCCTGCACGAAGCCGGTGCGCGCTGGGGCGAGGACGAACACGCGCGCGAACGCGAAGGCACGGGCCGCTACCGCGAATTCAGCTGGGCCTTCGCGATCGACCGCATCGTGGCCGGCTTCGCGGTCGGCGACGTGGACGACGCGCTGGTCGGCGGCACCGCGCCGCTGGCGGGCGTGGAGGGACAGGCCATCGCGCACCTCGACGCCGCGCTCGCGGTCACCGCGACCTGGCGGCGCCTGCGCGAGGCATCGCAACGCGCGCGTACGGCTGCGGCGTGGCAAAGCCTGCTCAACGAGGCCTTCGACAGCCTGTACCAGCCCGACCCCGACGACCTTGCCGAGACCCGCGCGCTGGAGCGCGTGCGCGCGGCGCTGGCCGAGCTTGCCGCCGATTGCGCCGCGGCCGATGCCGCGCTGACGCTGCCGTGGGCCGACCTGCGTGCGCACCTGCGCGATGCGCTGGCCGCGCCCGATCCCGCGCAACGCCTGTTCACCGGCGGCGTCACGTTCTGCGGAATGGTACCGCTGCGGGTGGTGCCGTTCCGGGTGATCTGCCTGCTCGGCATGCACGAGGACGCGTTCCCGCGCCGCGACGCGGGCGGCCTCGATCCGCTCGCCGCCGATCGCCGCACCGGCCATGCGCGCCGCGGCGACCGCGACGTGCGCGCCGACGACCGCCTGCTGTTCCTGCAACTGCTGGCCGCCGCGCGCGACGCGTTCTACGTGAGCTGGATCGGCCGCGACGCGCAGACCAACAAGGCTCTGCCGCCCGCCGCGATGGTGACGGAACTGGTGCGCCTGCTGCGCGAGCATTACCTTGCGGAAGGCGCCGGCAAGGATCGGTTGCCGCAACGGGAACCGCTGCATCCGTTCTCGGCCACGCTGTTCGGGCGCGGGGCACCGCGCAGCTACGCCGCGCAATGGCTGCCGGCCGCGCGCGCGCGGCCGCGCGACGAACCCGCGCCGCGCTTCGCGGCCGACGCGTTGCCCGCGCCTCCGGATGCCCGCGCAGACCTCACCCTCGACGAGCTGAAACGCTTTCTGGAAAACCCCGCGCGCGGCTTCCTGGAACGCGGCCTCGGGATGCGCCTGCCGCGCGACGCGGACACCGGGGCCGGGATCGAACCGCTCGAGCCCGATCAGGCGCTGCTGCGCTACCGGTTGACCCGCGCGGTGCTCGATGCCGGAGACAGCGGGGCCGAGGCACAGAAGATCCTGTTCGCGGCGCGCGGCCTGCTGCCGCCCGGCGCGCTGTCCGACGCCGCGCTGGCGATCGCGCGCCAGCGCGCCGCCTTGCTGCGCGGCAGGCACGACGAATTCACCCAAGGCGCCGCGGCGACACGCTGCGAAGGCGTGCTCGAACTTTCCGATGGCGTGCGGCTGACCGGTGCGGCGGACGGCGTGTATCCCGGCGGCGTGCTGCGCGCCGACCCCGGCCGGCTCAACGGCAAACGCGCGCTGCGTGCGTGGATCGACACCCTGTTCGTCGCCGCGCTGCGCGGTGAAGCCACGGGCTGCCACCTGCTGTGGCTGCACGACGACGAAGCCCCGAGAGACTTCGAGATCAGCCCGGTGGCGCCCGCTGCCGCGCGCGCGCATCTCGAAGACCTGATCGGCCTGCTGCGCGCGGGCTTGCGCGCGCCGCTGCCGTTCCTGGCGAACCCGTCGTGGCGCAGCCTGAAGCGCGAGCGCAGGCGCGCCGGCGAAGCCGGTCCGGATGAATTCGCCGAACTCCTGCGCAGGGACTTCGCCAGGGCCGGCGACGACAGCGAGCCTGGCCGCAGCGACTTCGACGACGCCGCGGTGCGCATCGCCTGGCGCGGCATCGACCTCGCGGAGGCGGATTCGCTGGCCGAGTGGTACCGCGTCGCGACACGCACGCTGCCGCGCTGCGCCGGCGTGCCCGCCAGCCGTGGCGAACGCCCATGAGCACGCTGCACGATCCGCTGCAACTGCCGCTGGACGGCATCCGCGCCGTCGAGGCCAACGCCGGCACCGGCAAGACCTTCACGATCGCGGCGCTGTACCTGCGCCTGATCCTCGAGCGGGGCTTGCAGCCGGAGGAAATCGTGGTGGCGACGTTCACCCGCGCGGCGACCGCCGAGCTGTCCGAACGCCTGCGCGCGTGGCTGGCGCTGGCCGACCGGCAGTTGCACGGCGACGAACCGGATCGGCTGCGCGACGGCGAGCAGGGCGAAGCCGCCATGCTGCGCCGGATCGTCACGCAGGCGCGCGAACACCTTGCGCGGTCCGGCGATGCGGATGCGCCGCACACGCTGCGCAGGCGCGCCCGCGAGGCCGCGTTCGCCATCGACACCGCGCAGATCTCCACCCTGCACGGCTTCTGCCATCGCGTGCTGAACGAATTCGGCTTCGAGACCGGACAGGCGCTGCGCGATCCGGAACTGATCGACGACGTGCGCGCGCTGGAACTGGAAATCGTGCGCGATTTCTGGCGAAGCGGCAGTGCCGACCCCGCGACCGCGCGCATGCTGGCAGAGACGTGGAAGTCGCCGGAAGTGCTCGCCGCGCAAGTGTGCGATCCGCGTTGGCGAGGACGCGTCATCGTGCTGCCGGACCCGGACAGCGCCGGCCCCGAAACGGAGCTGGCGCGCATCCGGCCGCTGATCGCGGCCTGGAGCGATGCAGCGCTGGCGCAGGCCGATCGGGAGATCGGCAGGAGTTTCGGCCATCCGTCCGCGCGCAAGCCGCGCTGCAACGCCTTGCGCGTGCTGCGCGACTGGGCGCGCGGTCACCTCGCCGGGGACGATTCCGATGCGATCGCGTTGACCGAAGCGAACCGCTTCGATCCCGCGGAGATGGAACGGCTCGGCTCGTTCCGGAGCCATCCGGCCGGCGACGTGTTCGATCTCGTGCACGCGCTGCGTCCGGCGCTCGCCGCGTTGCTGGCCGCACGCACCGTCCGGGCACAGATGCCGGTCACCGGACTGCTGTGCAGCGCACGCAGCTACCTCGAGACCGAATTGCCGATGCGCCTTGCCGCGCGCAACCTGATGAGCCACGACCAGGCCGTGGACAGGCTGGCCAAAGGGCTGGCCGATCCCGCGCGTGGCGCGGCGGCGATCGCGCGCATCCGCGCACGCTGGAAGGCCGCGCTGGTCGACGAATTCCAGGACACCGACGATGCGCAGTGGGAAGTGGTGCAAAAGCTGTTCGGCGAGAGCACGCTGATCCTGGTCGGCGATCCCAAGCAGGCGATCTACGGCTTCCGCGGCGGCGACGTGTTCGCGTGGCGCAAGGCCGTCGACTGCGCCGCGGGCGCACCGCTCGCGCTCACCACCAGCTACCGTTCGGGCGCGCGCCTGTGCGCGGCCGTCAATGCGCTGTTCCGCGGCAACGGCGGATTCATCGATGCCGATATCGAGTATCGTGACGTCGCGGCCTCGGAACGTTCGACGCGCTGCGCGGTGCTGCGCGACGGCGCGCCGCTGCCGGGCCTTGCATGCTGGTCGTTCACCGCCGCCGAACTGGGCGAGCCCGATGACGGGACCGTCGCCAAGGAGCGCGCACGCGTCGCATTGGAACGTCGCACGGTCCGTCATGTCGCCGCACTGCTGGCGTCGGCGACGCTGCGCCGCGGCGACGGCACCGAGGAGCCGCTGCAGCCGAAGCACCTCGCGGTGCTGGTGAACGACAACCGCGAGGCCGCCGCGATGCAGGCCGCGCTGGCCGTGGCCGGGATTCCCGCGTGCAGCAACCTGCGCGCCAGCGTGTACGCCAGTGAGGAAGCCGACGATCTGGCCCTGCTGCTGGAGGCGCTGGCCGAACCCGCCGACGCCGACCGCGCGCGCGCCGCCTGGGCCAGCCGCCTGCTGGGCCGCTCCGCCGCCGAAATCGCCGCCACGCTGGCCGGCGCCGACGGTGCACCGCAGCGCGAAGCGGGAGAGTGGTCCGACGCGGTGCGCCGTCATGGCGTGCTGATGTGGCTGCACGGTCTCGTCGCCGCGGCTGCGCCGCGGCTGCTGGCCTTGCCGGACGGCGCACGACGCGTTTCCAACTACCTGCAACTGGCGGAACGGCTGCAGGACGATGCCGCCACCTGCTTCGGGCCGGCCGATCTGGCCGCGCGCTTCGCGCGCCGGCGCGCCGAATCAGGCAAGGACAGCGATGCCGACAGTGCGCGTCTGCGCCTCGACAGCGACGCCGATGCGGTCACGGTGTCCACCGTGCACGCGGCCAAGGGGCTCGAATACGACGTGGTGCTGCTGCCCTATGCGGGCTTCGCGAAGGATCCGGCGAGGACCCGCCGGGGCATGGCGCTCCACTGGTACCACGACGACGCGGGCGTCGCGCGTGTCGCGCCGGGCAGCGGCGCGGCGAACCGGGAAGCACAGCGACGCGCGCAAGGCGAGGCGCTGGCCGAGGACGTGCGCAAGCTCTACGTCGCCGTCACCCGCGCGCGTGCGCTGTGCGTGCTGCCGTGGGGACCGGTCAGGGGCGCGGAGCACGGCGCACTGTTCCATCTGCTGCACGCGACGGGGCGCGCGACGCCGCTGACGCTCGGCGACGCGGGATGCGCCGCGGCACTGGCCGCGTTGCGCGAACGCGCACCCGATGCCGTCGGCATCGTGCCGTGGGGCGACATCCCCGCCGCCGCGCGCTGGCAGGCGCCGGAACCCGCCGCCGTCGCGACCGCGCCACGCAGGTTCGAACGCAAGCACCTCGAACGCGACTGGAGCGTGTGGTCGTTCTCGCGTCTCGTCCGCGGCCATCCGGACGCGGCCGCCGACCCGCTGCCGGGCGCGGGCGACGGCGAGCCCGGCGAACCGGGCGGCGCGCGTTTCGGCAGCGCGGTGCATCAAATGTTCGAGCGCACCGACTTCGCCGCGTGGCGCGACGCCGACGGCGTGCCCGCCTCGCAACGCGCGCTGATCGAGCGCGCGCTGGCCGACCAGGGCGTGGCCGGCGCGGCGCTGCCGCACACGCAGGAGGTCGCGGGCGCGATGCTGCGCGACGCGTTGAACGCGCCGCTGCCCTGCGGCACGCGCCTCGCCGACATCGCGGCGGATGCGCGCCGTGCCGAGATCGAGTTCCACCTGTCGTTGTCGCCGGCCGACCAGAACAGGCTCTACGCGCTGCTGGGGAAGCACGGTTACCTGCCGCAACGCAAGGGCCTCGCCGCCGTCACGCGCCTAGCGGGCCTGCTGACCGGCAAGATCGACCTGACCTTCCGCCACGCCGGCCGTTATTACCTCGTGGACTGGAAGACCAACCGCTGTCCGCCGTACGACGCGGCGGCGCTGGCGGCGGAAATCGCGCGCCACGACTACGACCTGCAATGGATCCTCTACACGCTGGCGCTGCACCGCTGGCTCGGCGCGACGCTCGCGGATTACGACTACGAGCGCGACTTCGGCGGCGTGTATTACCTGTTCGTGCGCGGGATGCAGGACGGCCGCGGCGTGCACGCCGACCGGCCGCCGCGCGCCTTGATCGAAGCGCTCGACGCCCTGCTGTCGGCGCCGCGACGGGAGGCCGCATGAGTGCCGCGCTCGACGCGCTGGTGCGCGCGGGCCGGCTGCGCCGCGTCGATGTCGCGTTGGGAGCGTGGATCGGGCGTGCGTTTCCCGCCGCCGCGCCAGAGACCGTGCTGGCCGCGGCACTGGCCGCCCGCGCGGTCGGCGACGGCCACAGCGCGCTGGAAATCGCCAGTGCGCAGGCGTGGTTCGACGGTCTCGACGGCGATGGCCACGCGCCGCCGCTGCCCGATCCCGCTGCGTGGCGCGATGCGCTGCGCGCTGCGCCTCCGGTTTGCGCGTTCGCGGATGGCGGCGCCGCGGATCGCGACACCCCGCTGGTGCTGGACGCGCAGGGGCGCGTGTATCTGCGCCGCTATTACGAGTACGAACGGCAACTCGCCCGTGCGCTGATCTCACGATCGCGCAGTGGCTGTCCCGAGTCCCGGGAAACTCGCCGCTCCTGCGGCTCGCCCTTCGGGCCGGCTTCGCCGTTCGCTCCGGCGTCCTGCCTTCGCAGTCCGAGTCCCGAGTCCCGTTGCGCTGACATCGATCCCGAACAGCAGCGCGCGATCGACGTCGCGCTCTCGCACCGCCTCACGCTGGTCACCGGCGGCCCCGGCAGCGGCAAGACCTTCAGCGTCGCGCACATGCTGGCGGCGCTGGCACGCGACGGCGACCTGCGCGTCGCGCTGGCGGCCCCCACAGGCAAGGCCGCGGCGCGTCTGGCCGAATCGCTGCGCGTGCAACTCGCGGGCATGGAATTGCCGCACGCCACGAGCCTGCCGCACGAGGCATCCACCCTGCATCGCCTGCTCGGCCTCTCGCCGTGGCGCGCGCGGCCACGCCATCATCGCGATGCGCCCCTGCCGTTCGACGTGGTGGTGGTGGACGAGGCTTCGATGATCGACCTGCCGCTGATGACGCGGCTCGTCGATGCGCTGGCGCCCGACGCGCGGCTGATCCTGCTGGGCGATCCCGACCAGCTTTCGGCGGTGGAGGCCGGCAACGTGCTGCCCGCGCTGGTCGAGGCCGCATCCGCGCCACCGCTCGCCGACTGCCATGTCGCGCTGACACGCAGCCATCGCTTCGGCGCGGGATCTGCGTTGGGCGAACTGGCGCACGCGATCGCCGCGGGCGACGCCTGGGCGGCGCTGACGACCTTGCAGGCGGACGGTGACGCGGCGCGCTGGATCGCCGGCGACACCCGCACCGCCCTGATCGAGGCCGCCGCGGCCGGCCACGCGCCAGTCCTTGCAGCACGGAATGCGGGCGACGCGCTCGCTGCCGCGCGCGGCTTCCGCGTGCTGACGGCGCTCCGTCACGGACCGCACGGTTGCATTGCACTGGATCGCGCGATCGAGGCGCGCCTGAAGCGCGCGCGCAGACTGGCCGCCGACGCCGAATGGTGGGCCGGACGGCTGCTGCTCGTCACCGCCAACCGCGCCGAACTCGGCCTCTACAACGGCGACACCGGCGTCGTGTGGCCGGATGCGGACGGTGCGATGAAAGCCTGGTTCGAAGGCGCGGACGGCGCACCGCGCGCGCTGCCGGTCGCGGCGCTGCCGCCGCACGAGGGCGCGTTCGCGCTGACCGTGCACAAGGCGCAGGGTTCGGAATTCGAGCGCGTGGCGCTGGTGACCGGCCCCGATTCCGCCGCGCTGACGCGCGAACTGCTTTACACCGGCGTGACCCGCGCGCGCAGCGGCATCGTGCTGCATGCCGATCCCGGCACGCTGCGCGCGGGGATCGAACGGCGTACCCTGCGCATGACCGGCCTCGCCGACCGTCTGCGCGAAGCCGCGGGCACTTGAGCGTTTCGGCGCGGTCCACCCATCATGCCCTTGCACGATTTCCACCCCGCCGTCGCCGCCTGGTTCGAGGCGACATTCACGCAGCCGACGCCGGCGCAGCGCGAAGCGTGGCCCGCGATCCGGCGCGGCGAGCACGTGCTGATCGCGGCGCCCACCGGTTCGGGCAAGACGCTGGCCGCGTTCCTCGCCGCGATCGACGCGCTGGTGCGGCAGGGCGTCGCGGGCACGCTCGCGGACGCGACGCAGGTCGTGTACGTGTCGCCGCTGAAGGCGCTGTCCAACGACGTCCGGATCAACCTCGAAGTGCCGATCGAAGGCATTCGTGCCGAGCTCGAACGCATGGCGTTGCCGGAATTCGAAATCCGCACCGCGGTGCGCAGCGGCGACACGCCCGAGACCGAACGCCGCGCGATGCGCAAGCGGCCGCCGCACATCGTGGTGACGACGCCGGAATCGCTGTACATCCTGCTCGGTTCCGAATCCGGACGGCGGATGCTGCAAACCACGCGCACGGTGATCGTGGACGAAATCCACGCGCTGGTGTCGAGCAAGCGCGGCAGCCAGCTCGCGCTGACGCTGGAGCGGCTGGATGCGCTGTGCGGTGCGCGCTGCACGCGGATCGGATTGTCGGCGACGCAGAAACCCATCGAGGAGGTCGCGCGGTTTCTTGCACCGAACGCGCCCTGCACCATCATCGACACCGGCCACCGGCGTGCGCGCGATCTCGCGATCGAAGTCACCGCGGTGCCTTTGCAGCCGGTGATGAGCAACGATGCGTGGGGACTGGTGTACGACCGCCTCGCGGAGTTGATCGGACAGCACCGCACCACGCTGATCTTCGCCAACACCCGGCGCACGGTCGAGCGCGCGACGCGGCATCTCGCCGAGCGTCTCGGCAAGGACGCAGTGGCAGCGCACCACGGCAGCCTGTCGAAGGAAAAGCGGCTCGATGCCGAGCAGCGCCTCAAAGCCGGCAAGCTGCGCGCGCTGGTCGCGACCGCGTCGCTGGAACTGGGCATCGACATCGGCGACGTGGACCTCGTGTGCCAGCTGGGTTCGCCGCGTTCCATCGCGGCGTTCCTGCAACGCGCGGGGCGTGCGGGCCACGCGGTGGACGGTGTCTCCAAGGCGCGCTTGTTCCCGACCACGCGCGACGATCTGGTCGAATGCGCGGCGCTGCTGGATGCGGTCCGCCGCGGCGAACTGGACACGCTGCACATCCCGTCCGCGCCGCTGGACGTGCTGGCCCAGCAGATCGTCGCCGAAGTCGCCTGCGGCGAACGCGGCGAGACGGAACTGTTCGAGTTGTTCCGCCGCGCGTATCCGTATCACGGGCTTTCTCGTGAGTCATTCACTGAAGTCGTGCGGATGCTGGCGGAAGGTTTCAGCGCCCGCCGCGGCACCCGCGCGGCCTACCTGCACCGCGACGCCGTCAACGGCAGGCTGCGCGCGCGGCGAGGCGCGCGCATGACCGCCATCACTTCGGGCGGCGCGATCCCCGACACCGCCGACTACGACGTGGTGCTGGAACCGCAGGACTTGCGCATCGGCAGCGTGCACGAGGATTTCGCGGTCGAGTCGATCGCGGGCGACATCTTCCAGCTCGGCAACCAGTCGTACCGGATCCTGCGCGTGGAGCGCGGCAAGGTGCGGGTCGAGGATGCGCAAGGCGCGCCGCCGTCGATTCCCTTCTGGCTGGGCGAGGCGCCGGGGCGCAGCGATGAACTGTCGTTCGCGGTGTCGCGGCTGCGCGAAGAAATCGCCACGCGGCTTGAACCCCTCTCCCCCCGGGAGAGGCGGCGCGTAGCGCCGAGCGCGCAGCGCTGGGGTGAGGGTTCGGACGTGGATGAACGCTCGACGCACCCCGAACCCTCATCCGGCGCTTCGCGCCACCTTCTCCCGGAGGGAGAAGGAAAAGCCGTTGCGTGGCTGACGAACGAAGTCGGCCTTGGCGACAACGCCGCACGGCAACTAGTCGATTACTTGGCCGCCGCGCGTACCGAACTCGGCCTGCTGCCGACGCAGACGACGCTCGCGATGGAACGCTTCTTCGACGAAGCGGGCGGCATGCAGTTGATCATCCACTCGCCGTTCGGCAGCCGGCTCAACCGCGCGTGGGGACTGGCGCTGCGCAAGCGTTTCTGCCGCAGCTTCAATTTCGAATTGCAGGCCGCGGCGACCGAGGACGCGATCGTGCTGTCGCTTTCGACCAGCCACAGTTTTCCGCTGGACGAGGTCGCGCGCTATCTGCATTCGAACAGCGTGCGCGAGGTGCTGACGCAGGCGCTGCTGGACGCGCCGATGTTCGCGCTGCGCTTTCGCTGGAACGCTGCGTCCGCACTGGCGCTGCCGCGCTTCGCGGGCGGCACGAAGGTGCCCCCGCAGATCCAGCGCATGAAATCTGAAGACCTGCTGGCCACGGTGTTTCCCGACCAGGTCGCCTGCCTCGAAAACATCGTGGGCGCGCGCAGGATCCCCGATCACCCGCTGGTCGCGCAGACGCTCCGGGATTGCCTGTACGACGCGATGGATCTTGATGGCCTCGTCGCGCTGCTGAAGAAACTCGAAAGCGGCGAAGCGCGGATCGTCGCGCGCGACCTGACCGCGCCGTCGCAACTGGCGGCCGAGGTGCTGGGCGCGCGGCCGTATGCCTTCCTCGACGACGCGCCGCTGGAAGAGCGCCGCACGCAGGCCGTCGCGTCGCGCGGCTTCGCGGATGCGCGGCGTGCGGAAGATCTGGGCAGGCTCGACCCCGATGCGATCGCCGCGGTGCGCGAAGAGGCGTGGCCCGCGCCGCGCGACGCCGACGAGATGCACGAGGCGTTGCTGGCGTTGGGTGCGGTCAACGATGCAGACCTTGCGCGCAATCCGGCGTGGCAGGATTTGCTTCGGGAACTCGCCGGTGCGCGACGTGCAACCCAAATGCTTCTCCCCTCTCCCTTCGGGAGAGGCGGCGCGCAGCGCCGAGCGCGCAGCGCTGGGGTGAGGGTTCGGGTCCATGACGAAACTCCATGCGAATCCGGACCCTCACCCACCGCTTCGCGGCACCCTCTCCCGGTGGGAGAGGGGTTCAAGCCATGGGTCGCTGCCGAAACGCTGCCACTGTGGCTCGCGATCCATCCCGACGCCGCGTTACATCCCGCGATCGAAGCGCCTGCGGAGTTCACCGCGAAAGCATGGACGCGCGAGGACGCGCTGGTCGAAATCCTGCGCGCCCGGCTGGGCTGCGTCGGACCCGTGCGCGCGAGTGAACTCGCGGACACGTTCGGCGTTTCCGAGGGCGACGTCGCGATTGCACTCGCCGCGCTGGAACGCGAGGGCGGCGCGATGCGCGGCCGCTTCACCCCGGGCGCGGAACCGAATACGGCACGGGGATGTGCCGACGGATCGGCGGCTCTGGCCGCCGATCCGGCAGACGTGGCGCGGCTTGGCCGCGGCCGTCTGCGCGACGCTCGCGGCGGGACGCCCGATGCGTCGCCACGAGATGAAGAATGGTGTGATCGGCATCTGCTGGCGCGTATCCATCGCCGCACCCTGCAACGCCTGCGCCGCGAAATCGAACCGGTCGCACCGCGCGACTTCCTGCGTTTCCTGATCGACTGGCAGCACGTTTCGCCGGACACGCGTTTGCGCGGCCCTGACGCATTGGCCGCGGTGCTGGCGCAACTGGAAGGCTTCGAGGCGCCGGCCGGCGCGTGGGAATCGCAGCTGCTGCCCGCGCGCGTGGCCGGTTACGACATCGCGTGGCTGGATGCGCTGTGCGCTGCGGGCCGGATCGCGTGGACGCGGCTGCGCGCATCCGCGGGCGGTGCGCACGCATCGCCGGTGCGCGCCTCGCCGATCGTGCTGCTGCCGCGCAAGCAGCTCTCGACGTGGAACGCGATCGGTGCGCACGCGGCCGCCGAACCGCCGGCGCTGTCCTCGCGTGCACAGGCCGTCGTCGAATTCCTCGCACAGCACGGTGCATCGTTCTTCGGCGAGATCGCCGACGGCACGCGTCTGCTGAAGGTGGAACTGGAAGACGCGCTGGGCGAACTGGTCGGCGCCGGCCTCGTCGGCGCGGACAGCTTCGCCGGCTTGCGCGCGTTGCTGCAGCCAGCCTCGAAGCGCAAGCATCCGCGCCAGCGCCGCCTCGCGCGGCACCTGTTGAGCGGGATCGAGGATGCGGGGCGGTGGAGCCTGATCCACGCCTTGCATCCCTCTCCCATCGGGAGTGTGGGTTCGGATCCCGTGAACGTTGCGATGAAGCCGGACCCTCACCCCGGCGCTGCGCGCTCGGCGCCGCGCGCCGCCTCTCCCGAAGGGAGAGGGGCTGAAAGCGAAGCGCTCGAACACATCGCGCGCGTACTCCTGCGCCGCTGGGGCGTGGTGTTCTGGAAATTGCTGGAACGCGAAGCCGCGTGGCTGCCGCCGTGGCGCGAGTTGCGGCGCGTGTACCAGCGGCTGGAGGCGCGCGGCGAAATCCGCGGCGGACGTTTCGTGGAAGGCATCGTGGGCGAACAATTCGCGTTGCCGGAAGCGGTGGAAGCGCTGCGGCGTGTGCGCAAGCGCGAACAGGACGGCGCGCTGGTCACGATCAGCGGCGCCGATCCACTGAACCTCGTCGGCGACGTGCTGCCGGGCGCGAAGGTGCCGGCGCTCGCGACGTCGCGCATCGTGTATCGCGACGGCGTGCCGGTGGCCGCGCAAGTCGCGGGCGAGGTGACGCTGTTGCAGGCGCTGGAACCGGACGAGGCGCGCAGGGTGCGCGCGGCCTTGCGCGCCCGCGTTCAAGCGCCCGCCGCCGTGCCGATCCCCTGAACCAACGCACGCGTTTGTCGCTTTGCGATCAGTGGACGTAATTGATCGCCACTGCGGGCGTGACGGATCGCGTGGTGCCGCGGTTGCCCGGGATCACGCGCACCCCCACGAGCACGCCGAGATTGGACGTCCAGTTGTATTCGATGGCCGGCGCAAACCCGAATGCCATGTTGGGGCCGGAATCGCGCATCGTTGCGACAGGCCCAAATGCGCCGTCGAATCCCGGAATGTCATACCCCGTTACGCGCGTGTTGCGGTTGTGCGTGTAGGTGACGTCGAGCGCCAGCACCCAGTTGCGCGTCAGGCTGTATTCCATGGCCGCGTCTGCATAGAAGCTGCTGCCGGGTTTGGCGTGGCCGCGAAATCCGTCGCCCGTGCCGTACACGCTGACGCCCTGCACGTTCGCGCGGCTGGAAAATGTCTGCGACACGTTGAAACGCATGCGCAGGATGCGGCCATTCGGCAACCAGAACCAGTCCTGCGAGAGCAGTCCCAGCGTGGTGGCGTACGCGCCGCTGCCCATGCCGTCGCCGGGCCGGTCGCCGAGCCGGTCGTATCGGCCGGTGGGGAACGCCTGCTGCAACTGGAGCGCGATCGTCGGCATCGCGCTGCCTTCGCGGAACTCGGTCAGCCGGTATTGCGCCAGCACCTGGATGTCACCGAACCCGATGCCCGAGCTGCTCGGACCATTGTCCACCTCGTTGTAGCCCACGATCGGAATCAATCCGACCGTGAAGCGGTCGGCGAGGCCGTACAGGACGTAGGCGCGCGAACCCCAGCCGTCCGCGTGCGCGGTGGCGACGTCGTAGAAATAGGGTTCGATCAGGAAATGCCCATGCGGCAAGGTTTCGGCCGAGTTCGCCAGCATCGGACCCGTGAACCACGCATCGTCGCGCGACTGGCGGACGAATGGCGAAGGCGCGGAACCCTCCTCGCTGTGGTCGATCGCCTCATCGCCCGCTCCGGTGACGGAACCGATCGAAGCGGTTTGCGCGAACAGCAAAGGCGATGGGAAACCGGGCACGCACGCGAGAACGAAAAGACGCAGAACGCGGGCTAGCAGACTGGCCGTCGCAAAACCCGACGGAAAGGCGCGCAGGTGCATGGTGGTTAGGGGATGCCGTGAACGGGCACGATAGGCCCGAACCGGAACATTTTCCACCTCCATGCACGGCATCCTGTCCCGGAACTCGATTGCGGACGGCATCTCCCCGCGGGCCGCGCCCGCGGACGCGGCCCTTTGCCCGGTTGCGGGTGAGATCAGGGCTGCCGGTGCTGCAGCATCGCTGCGCCGGCCAGTCCCAGTCTCTGCGCGAACGCCGTGCGATTCCCGCTTGAGAGCACGGCATTCTTCGGTTTCACCGATGCACGGGACGGATGATCGCCGTAATCGGGAATCGGTGTAGCCAGAAACGCCACCAGATTGCCGGAGGCGTCCTGCGCCTGACCGGTGATCTGACCAAGATCGTTGATGTCCTGCGCAGCAAGGATGGTTCCGGAATACCCCTGCGTGAGATCGTTGAGGTCGGTCATCTTGCCGTTCTGCCAGAGGAATCCGTGGCAGTTGGCGAAATTGGCGTCGCATGACAGGCCGACCACCTGACCGCGGTCGTTGATGCCCAGCGCCTCGCTGTTGCCGGCAGGCCCGTCAAGCGAACCCAGATCGACCGGCGGGCCGCCCGCGCGACTGCGGTAGAAGGCGTGCAGCGTCGGAAACGGCCCCGGCGCCGTGCCAGCGAAACCGACGATGTCGCCCCGCTGGTTGATCGCCATCGGCGTGTTCCAGGAATTGCCGCCGATGTTGCCGAGGTCGATCGCCTTTCCGTTTTTCCAAAGCACCATGTGCTTCGCGGTATAGCGGCCTACCGCCTGATCACAGGTCCCGGAAATACCGACGATCTCGCCCCGGTCGTTGATCTCGGTGGCGGCCCCGCTGTCGTCGCCGGTCTCCAGCGGCAACGCCTGGATCTGGCTCGGGTCCGGGCCCCACACCACCGGCAGGAATTGCAGGATCTGACCACTGTTGCAATTCGGGTCGTGCACGCCGTTCTCCGCCCAGCCGACGGTCTGGAAACGGTTGTTGGTGCCGGTCGCGAAGCTGTTGTAACCACCCGGCAGCGGTTGCAACGGCTGCATCGCGCCGAATTTCCACGCGAAGCCGAGACAGGCGTGACCATCGGAAGGGATGAACGCCGCGCAACTCCAGGGTTCGTCGAGCGGGTTCGGTTTGTCGGTTTGCGCGATGCCCGAAATCACGCCGAAATCATTCTTGACGGGCCATTCGACCGCGCTGTTCGCGCCGCCCAGCGTGCCGAGGTCGTATTGCTTGCCGAACCACCATGCCGCGGCATGGGTGACCGTGTTACCGGACAGGTCGGAAAAGCCTGCGATCAGACCGAACGTGTTGATGCTGCTGCCCTGGCTGATGGTGCCGCCCAGCGAAGGGAGATCGATGACGGAATAATCGGGTGGCGAGGTTTCCGCGGCCGATGCCGTCGCGGCTATCGCACAACCCACACAGACGGTTGCCAGTGCGACGACCAGCGCTTTCTGTTTCATGGGAGTCTCCTTGCAGCAACACGGAGGCACCAGCGTGTTCCCGGCCCTCGCCGCAGGAAAGCTCCACTTTTGCGATGTTTGCTGGTCCGGTTGAGCGATCACCGGGACTAGAATGCGGGCATGCGCTGCTGGGAACTCACGATCGAGATCGACCCCGCGCGGGAGCAACCGCTGTTCCTGCAACTGGCCGGCGCGGTCGCCGAAGACATCCGGCGCGGGCGGCTGAAACCCGGCGACGCGCTGCCGGGTTCGCGCGAACTGGCCGCATTCCTGAACGTCAATCGCAATACCGTGGTTGCGGCCTACGGCGAACTGGCCGCCGAAGGGCTGGTGACTTCGCGGATCGGCGGCGGCACCTTCGTCGCGGAGCCGCCACCCGTGTCGTCGCCGGTCCCGCGCACGCTGGCGTCGGCAACGCCCACTTATGCGTTGCCGTCCAGCACGATTCCGGCGCTGTCGCGTCCCGCCCTCGCGCCCGGTACCTTGCAGTTGCGCAGCAGCCCCGACGTGCGGTTGCTGCCGGCGCGCGAACTGGCCCGCGCCTTCCGGCGCGCGATCGGCCTGCAGGGTCGCAGCGTGCTCACCTACACCGATCCACGCGGACACCTGCGCCTGCGCATCCAACTTGCGGCGATGCTGCAACGCACACGCGGATTGCCGACCACGCCGGACGATGTACTGATCACGCGCAGCATCGAGCAGGGCCTGGACCTGGTCGCGCGCACGCTGATCGCACCCGGCGATGCGGTGGTGATCGAGGCGTTGAGTTATCCGCCGGCACGGCGCGTGATGGAACTGGCCGGCGCGCGCCTGCTGCCGGTGCCGGTGGATCACGATGGTCTGGATGTCGACGCGCTGGAAACACTGCTGAAACGCGAACCCCTGCGCGCGGTGCTGCTGACGCCGCATCACCAGTTCCCGACCACGGTGGTGATGTCGCCCGCGCGGCGGGCGCGGCTCGCGGCACTCGCGATGCAGCACCGCTTCGCGATCATCGAAGACGATTACGACCACGAATTTCATTACGACGGCAAGCCGGTGCTGCCGATTGCGGCCGGCGTCGCACGCGCCAACGTGGTCTACGTGGGATCGCTGGCCAACATCCTGGCACCGGGACTGTGCACGGCGTTCATCAGCGCGCCGCTTGCGGTCATGCAACGACTGGTCGCCTTGCGCGCCACCAGCGACGCGCAGGGTGACGCAGCGGTGGAATGCGCGATCGCCGAATTGTTCGAAGACGGCGAGCTTTTGCGCCACGTGCGGCGGATGCGCCGGCTCTACCAGACCCGACGCGACGCGCTGACCACCGCGCTGGTGCGTCGTCTTGGCAGCGCGGTCGATTTCCGGGTGCCGGAAGGCGGACTCGCGCTGTGGGTGCGCGTCGATGAAGACATCGATATCGAAGCGTGGTCACAAAACGCGCTGCAGGAAGGCGTGTGGTTCAGCCCCGCGAAGCCCTTCGATTTTCTCAATCGCGAACAACCATACATGCGTCTCGGTTTCAGCTATCACGACCCCGGCGAACTCGACGAGGCCGTGCAGCGGATGGCGCGCGCGCTGTCGCGGGTGCGCGCCGCGCGGCCGGCGGGACAGGCCTCGCTGGCGGCACCGCACCGCGGCGTGTACCTGCACGCCGGCGGCGCGCGATCGGCGCAGGCACGGCGGTCGCCACACCGCGTGCGTTAGGCCGCGGCAGCGACACCTCGCCTGCGCGCAGGCCGCTACTTCGGCCTGATGATCTGCGACAGAGGTAATCCGGCGTGCCGTTGATGCGCTCGAGGTGCGGGTACTGCAGGCCGCCGTGGTAATCGACCGGCACGGTCCTGTAGCGGTCCTGGTACTTCAGCAGCAGTTC
>JAJPHQ010000061.1 GCA_021325195.1 Gammaproteobacteria bacterium
ACAAAAAAACGGGCCGCAAGGCCCGTTTTTCGTGAAACTCGACTGTGTCCGTCGCTCAGGCGCTGGTCGCGGTCCTTTCTTCCTCTGTGACCGCCTTCATCGACAAGCGGATGCGGCCCTGCTTGTCCACTTCCAGCACCTTGACCTTGACGATGTCGCCTTCCTTGAGCTTGTCGGAAACCTTCTCGACGCGTTCGTTGGAGATCTGCGACACGTGCACCAGGCCATCCTTGCCGGGCAGGATGGTGACGAAGGCGCCGAAGTCCATCAGCTTGACCACCTTGCCCTCGTAGATCCGGCCCGGTTCCACGTCGGACACGATCTGCTCGATGCGCTTGCGCGCGTCTTCGGCGGCGGCACGGTTGACCGACGCGATCACCACGGTGCCGTCGTCGCTGATGTCGATGGTGGTGCCGGTTTCCTCGGTGATCGAACGGATCACCGCGCCACCCTTGCCGATCACCTCGCGGATCTTGTCCGGGTGGATCTTGATTGTCAGCAGGCGTGGCGCGTATTCGCTCATCTCGCCGCGCGGCTTGCTGATGGCCTTGGCCATCTCGCCCAGGATGTGCAGCCGGCCCGTGCGCGCCTGTGCCAGCGCGGTGCGCATGATCTCCTCGGTGATGCCGTCGATCTTGATGTCCATCTGCAGCGCGGACACGCCGGTTTCGGTGCCGGCCACCTTGAAATCCATGTCGCCGAGGTGATCCTCGTCACCGAGGATGTCCGACAGCACCACGAAGTCGTTGCCTTCCTTCACCAGGCCCATCGCGATGCCCGCGACCGGGGCCTTCAGTGGCACGCCGGCGTCCATCATCGCCAGCGAGGAGCCGCACACCGAGGCCATCGACGACGAGCCGTTGGATTCGGTGATCTCCGAGACCACGCGGATCACGTAGGGGAATTCCTCCATCGACGGCTTGACCGCCTGCACGCCGCGCTTGGCGAGTCGGCCGTGGCCGATCTCGCGGCGCTTGGGACCGGCCATCCGGCCGGTCTCGCCCACCGAGTAGGGCGGAAAGTTGTAGTGGAACAGGAAGTTGTCCTTGGACTCGCCTTCCGGCGCATCGATGATCTGCGCGTCGCGGCCGGTGCCCAGCGTGACGGTGACCAGCGCCTGCGTTTCGCCGCGGGTGAACAGCGCCGAGCCGTGGGTGCGCGGCAGCACGCCCACGCGCGCGCTGATCGGACGGATTTCGTCCAGCTTGCGGCCGTCGATGCGCACCCTGGTCTTCAGCACGCTGTCGCGCAGCGTGCGGTATTCGAGATCCTCGAATTCCTTGGCGAGATCGGCGGCCTGCCAGCCCTTCGCCTCGGCCTGCGGCTTGAGCGCTTCCAGCACGTCGGCCTTCAATGCGGCGATCGCATCGCGGCGCTGCAGCTTGTCCCGGATCTGGAACGCCTGCGCCAGCTTGTCGCCCACCTCGCCGCGCACCGCGGCGACCAGTTGCGGATCACGCCCGGGCGCCTGCCAGTTCCACGACGGCTTGCCGGCTTCGGTGGCGAGCTCGGCGATCGCCCGGATCGCGGTTTGCATTTCCCGGTGGCCGAACATCACCGCACCCAGCATCACGTCCTCGCCGAGCAGCTTGGCCTCCGATTCCACCATCAGCACCGCGTTGGCGGTGCCGGCGACCACGAGGTCGAGCGCCGAGGATTTCAGATCGGTCGCGGCAGGGTTCAGCACGTACTTGCCGTCGATGTAGCCGACGCGCGCGGCGCCGATCGGACCCTTGAACGGAATGCCGGTCAGGGTCAGCGCGGCCGAGGCGCCCAGCAGCGCGGGGATGTCGCCGTCCACTTCCGGATTCAGCGAGAGCACGGTGGCGATCACCTGCACCTCGTTCTTGAATTCTTCCGGGAACAGCGGACGGATCGGACGGTCGATCAGGCGGCTGGTCAGCGTTTCCTTTTCGGTCGGACGGCCTTCGCGCTTGAAAAAGCCGCCGGGAATGCGCCCGGCGGAATAGAACTTTTCCTGGTAATCGACGGTGAGCGGGAAGAAGTCCTGCCCCTCGCGCGCCTTGGCGGCTGCGACCGCCGCGACCAGCACCACGGTGCCGGCCATGCTGACGATGACCGAACCGGTCGCCTGACGGGCGATCTCGCCGGTCTCGATGGTGACGGCGTGCTGGCCGTACTGGAACGTCTTGGAGAATTTCGCCACGGGGTTATGTCCTGGATTCTTTGAGAAGTGCGGTCGCGGATGACCGCGCCTGGGTCATCGCGGTGAGGGACGAACGCGGGAAAGTGCGGACGGGATGCCCGCTTCGCGTTCTTCGCGTCCACGGACGAACGCGGAACTCACCTGCGCAGTCCGAGGCGGCCGATCAGCGCCTGGTAGCGTTCGCTGTCCTTGCCCTTGAGGTAATTGAGCAGGCGGCGGCGGTGGTTGACCATCTTCAGCAGCCCGCGGCGGGAATGATGATCCTGCTTGTGGGTGTCGAAATGATCGGACAGGTGCTGGATGCGCGCGGACAGCAGCGCAATCTGCACCTCGGGTGAGCCGGTGTCGGTCGGCCCGCGGCGATACTCGTTGATGATCTGGCTGGTTTGTTCCGGGGAAAGCGGCATGTTGGCCTTGACTCGCTGGATGGACATGGTCCGGCGCTGGCTTGTGCAACGGCATTGGCGCAATGCGTTCATCCCTGAACGCCAAGCTGGGAAAGCAGCCACGGAGCTCCTGGCCACAAAGACTCTCGGCCATGGATTGCAGCTCCGGCCGCCCGATCCAACAACGCCGTTGCACAAGCCGCCGCCGGGGGTGACCGAACCTTCGCCGGAAGGCTCGGCAAGCCGGATAGTGTAACGGCGGCAAGCCCTTGAGAACAAGAAGTGCAGTACCGCCCGCCGCAGCACCGCCGCGCCGCCCGGACCTGCGCCCCGCACCGCTCAATGGCCGCCGGCAAAACCGCGCAGCACCCGGAGCTGCGCGTCCGCGTCCACCTCGGCCAGCGCCAGCAGCGTTCCGCCGGGGCCGTGGGCACGATAACGCCCGGCGTCCGCGGCCACCCGCACCCGGCGTCCGTGCGCCACCGCAGCGGCGGTTCGGGCGTCGAGTTTCAGCACCGGCCAGTCGGCCAGCCCGGCTTCGACCGGAAGCAGGCAGGCCCGGAGCGCGCCCGGGCCTGCCTGATCGCGAATTCCCGCCAGGGTCTCCAGCGTGTACATCCGGGGCGTCCGGAACGGCTCGATCCACAGGCGCCGCAGCGCGGTCAGGTGCGCGCCACAGCCCAGCACTTCACCCAGATCCCGCACCAGGCTTCGCACGTAAGTGCCTGATCCGCATTCGACATGGAGGCGCAAGCGGTCACCCTCGTGTGCCAGCAAATCGAACCGGAACACCTCGAACTCGCGCGGCGGCGCCTCGACGTCTTCGCCCCGGCGCGCGCGCTTGTAGAGCGGCACCCCGCCCTGCTTCAGCGCCGAATACACCGGCGGCACCTGGGTGATCCGGCCGGTCAGCCCGGCCAGTGCTGCGCGGATCGTTGCTTCATCCAGTTCGGGGACGGGCTTTTGGTCCAGCACCGCGCCTTCCGAATCGCAGGTATCGGTGACGATGCCCAGACGGCATTCGGCCTCGTAAGCCTTGCGCGAACCCAGCAGGTAACCCGCGATCTTGGTGGCCTCGCCGAAGCACAGCGGCAGCAGGCCGGTGGCCAGCGGATCGAGGCTGCCGGTGTGCCCGGCCTTGTCCGCGCCGAACAGGCGTTTCGCGTGCTGCAACGCGCGGTTGGAGCTGATACCCGAGGGTTTGTCGAGGAGGAGGATGCCCGAAACAGGTCGGGACTCGGGACTCGGTACTCGGGACTCGGATCGGGTCATCGGTGCAACCAGCAATGCATCAGCAAAGAAGCCGATTGATCGTCATTCCGGCGGCGCGGAAAGCGACCAAAGCCCGTCCATGGCCTAAAACTCCGTGGCCATGTCTCGAGGAGCAAGGAAAGCCGGAACCCATTCTTTGAACAGCAAAAATGGATCCCGGATCTCGGCTGCGCCGCGTCCGGAGTGACGACCAAATGCTGAACCGCCGCGAACCTACTGCTTTTCCGAGTCCCGAGTCCCGAGTCCCGAGTCCGGGTTCTCGCGCAGCAACCGCTCGATCCGCTCGCCCTTGTCGATCGAGTCGTCGTACCTGAAGCGCAGCTCGGGCACGCGGCGTATCCGCATGCTGCGCGAAAGCTGGTGCCGGAAGTCCTTCGCGAGATCCTTAAGCGCCTTGACCACCTCGCCGGAGCGCTCCGGCTGCAAGGCCGTGACCCACACGGTGGCGATATCCAGTTCGCGGCTGACCTCCACATCGACCACGCTGGCCTGCGGCAGCGCGTGATCGCGCACCGCCGCGTGCACCAGCGCACCGACCTCGCGGCGGAGTTCGGCGTTGACGCGGTCGGTGCGGTGGAAGGAGCGGGTTGGCATGGATGCGAAGTGACCGGAAATCTATGTTCGTCATTCCGGCGCAAGCCGGTGGAGGCAGAGCCTGTTCCGGACTTGATCCGGGAATGCCGAAACGAACATCGGCAAGGCCGAAGGTCCGAGGGGTGCGTCGCAGGAGCGACGCGTGAACCGTTTTGATTTTAAGCAATGCGGAACAAGATCAAGACGGATTCCGGGTTCCGGCCCGATAAAACAGGGCCGGCCCCGGAATGACGACGTGGTTATGCTCTGCCGAGTCCCGAGTCCCGAGCCCCGAGTCCCGAGCCCAGGGTCCCGGATCCCGGCTTCACAGCGTCCTTTGCACCTCGACCCGCTCGAAGCACTCGATCCGGTCACCCGGCTTGACGTCGTTGTACTGCTTGACGCCGATGCCGCATTCCATGCCGTTCTGCACCTCGTCGACGTTTTCCTTGTAGTGGCGCAGCGATTCCAGTTCGCCCTCGAAGATGACCACGTTGTCGCGCAGCACCCGGATCGGCTTGTGCCGCTTGACGGTGCCCTCGATCACGCGGCAGCCCGCGATCGCGCCGAACTTGGACGAGCGGAACACCTCGCGCACTTCGGCCACGCCCAGGATCTCCTCGCGCACCTCCACGCCCAGCAGGCCGGATGCCGCCTGCTTCACCTGGTCGATCACGTCGTAGATGATCGAGAAGTAGCGCAGATCCAGACCGTTGGCCTCGATGATCTTGCGTGCGGAAGCGTCGGCGCGCACGTTGAAGCCGATGATCAGCGCCTTCGATGCCGCAGCAAGCGTGGCATCGGATTCGGTGATGCCGCCCACGCCGGACGCGATCACGTTGACCTTGACCAGCTCGTTGCTGAGGCCGGTCAGCGATTCGCGCAACGCCTCGACCGAACCCTGCACGTCGGCCTTGATCACCACGTTGAGGATCTGCTGGCCCTCGCCCTGGCCCATCTGCGCCATGATGTCCTCGAGCCGGTTGGTGCGCGTGACCAGCCGCTGGTCGCGGCGCTTGGCCTCGCGCTCGGACACCACGTCCTTCGCCAGCCGTTCGTCGGCGACCACCACGAATTCGTCGCCCGCTTCCGGCACGCCTGACAGCCCCAGCATCTGCACCGGAATGGACGGGCCGGCCGACGGCACCTGGGCGCCGGTCTCGTCGAACAGCGCGCGCACGCGCCCGTATTCGACCCCGCACACCACGTAGTCGCCGCGCTTGAGCTCGCCGTTCTGCACCAGCACCGTGGCCACCGGTCCGCGACCCTTGTCGAGGCTGGATTCGATCACCACGCCCGACGCGCGGCCGGTCGGCACGGCCTTCAGTTCCATCACCTCGGCCTGCACGCTGATCGCCTCCAGCAGTTCGTCCACGCCCTGCCCGGTCTTCGCCGAGACCGGCACGAACTGCGTGTCGCCGCCCCAGTCCTCGGGGATCACTTCGTGCTGCGCCAGCCCCTGCTTGACGTTGTCGGGGTTGGCCTCGGGCTTGTCCATCTTGTTGATGGCGACGATGATCGGCACCCTGGCTGCGCGCGCGTGCTGGATCGCCTCCACCGTCTGCGGCATCACGCCGTCATCGGCCGCCACCACCAGCACCACGATGTCGGTGGACTGCGCCCCCCGCGCGCGCATCGAGGTGAACGCGGCGTGGCCCGGCGTGTCGAGGAAGGTGACCACGCCCTTCGGCGTGGTCACGTGGTACGCGCCGATGTGCTGGGTGATGCCGCCGGCCTCGCCCGCCGCCACCTTGGTGCGACGGATGTAGTCCAGCAACGAGGTCTTGCCGTGGTCGACGTGGCCCATGATTGTGACCACCGGCGGACGCGGCGCCTGCTCGCCCTCGGCCTCGACCGCGTGCGCGGCCAGCGCCGTTTCGGCGGTCTTTTCCTCGGCGGACACGGCCTTGTGGCCCATCTCCTCCACCACCAGCACCGCGGTGTCGTGATCGATCACCTGGTTGATGGTGACCATGGTGCCCATCTTGAACAGGGCCTTGACCACCTCGGAACCCTTGACCGCCATCTTCTGCGCGAGATCGGCCACCACGATCGAATCGCCGATGGCGACCTCGCGGGTGACCGGCGCGGTCGGCCTGGAGAATCCGTGCTGACCGGTGATCTGGGACAGATCGACCCTGGTCTTCGTGCGCTTGCGGGTGGAACGGCGGGCGCGCTCGGCGTCGGTGAGGTGCAGTTCGCCGCCCAGATAGCGCCGGCCACCCTCCTCGTCGCCCTCGTCGTCGAGCATCCGGTGCGAGCCGCGGCTGCGCTTGTGCTTGTGTGCAGGCGTTTCGTCCTTGTCGGTGCGCGGCGCCTTGGGAGGCTCGTGGCGGCGTGCCGCCGGCGTTTCCGCCGGTTCCGCCACCGCGGTTTCGGCGGGGCGCGCCTCGGCTTCGGCGCGGGCGCGTTCCTCTTCGGCGCGCTTGCGCTCTTCCTCGGCCGCGTGCAGCCGCGCCTGCTCCTCCTGACGGCGGCGGTCCTGCTCGGCGCGCTCGGCTTCCTCGCGCTCGCGCTGTTCCTGCGATTCCTTGAGCTTGCGCAGCGCCTCCTCGCGCTCGCTGTCGGTGGCCGCGGCGTCGGCGATCGCCGCGCGCTTGACGTAGGTCTTGCGCGCCCGCACCTCGACGTTGACCGTCTTGGCGCTGGCGCCGCGTCCGCCGCCCACGGTGATCTCGCTGACCTTGCGGCGCTTCAGGGTGATCTGCCGGGGCGTGGCCGCTTCGCTGGCCGCCTCCTGCTTGCCATGGGTCCGGCGCAGGAAGCCCAGCAGCTTGACCTTCTCCCGGCTGCTGATCACCTGGTCGGGGCCGGTGAACTTCATGCCGGCCTCGGCAAGCTGCGCGATCAGCTTGTCTTCCGGCATGCCCAGCACGCCCGCCAGTTGCTTGATGGTCACATCCATCATCGGGTGCTCCTCCGCCCTCGTGGTTCCTGCCGCGCCGGCCTCAAGCGCCCTGTTCCATCCGCGCGATCATGGGCGCGCGCGCGGCCATGATCAGCGCCGCCGCACGTTCCTCGTCCATGCCTTCGACGTCGATCAGGTCATCGACTGCCTGATCGGCCAGGTCATCGACCGTGACCACGCCGCGCTCGGCCAGCGCGTAGGCGGTTTCCTCGTCCATGCCCTCCAGCGACAGCAGTTCGTCCGAAGGCTTGTGCTCGTCGAGATCCTCCTCGACGGCCAGCGCCTCGGTCAGCAGCGCATCCTTGGCGCGCGAACGCAGTTCCTCGACGATGTCCTCGTCGAAGCCCTCGACCGCCAGCAATTCGCTGGTCGGCACGTAGGCGATTTCCTCGACGGTGGAGAAGCCTTCCTGCACCAGGATGTTGGCGATTTCCTGGTCCACCTCGAGCTTGGCCATGAACAGTTGCCGCGCGGCTTCCTGTTCGGCTTCGCTCTTGGCGGCGACCTGGTCCTGGGTCATCACCTTCAAATCCCAGCCGGTCAGCTTGCTGGCGAGGCGCACGTTCTGGCCGCCGCGGCCGATCGCCTGGGAGAGCTTGTCCTCGGCCACCGCGATGTCCATCGAGTGCTTGTCCTCGTCGACGATGATGGACTGCACCTCGGCCGGCGCCATCGCGTTGATCACGAACTGCGCAGGCTGGTCGCTCCACAGCACGATGTCGATGCGCTCGCCGTTCAACTCGTTCGACACCGCCTGCACGCGCGAGCCGCGCATGCCGATGCAGGCGGCGATCGGGTCGGTGCGCTTGTCGTGTGCCAGCACCGCGATCTTGGCACGGTCGCCGGCGTCGCGCGCGCAGGCCTTGATCTCGACGATGCCCTGGCCGACTTCCGGCACTTCCAGCTTGAACAGCTCCATCATGAATTCCGGCGCGGTACGCGACACGAACAGTTGCGGGCCGCGCGGTTCCGAACGGACCTCGTAGAGGTAGCCCCGCACCCGGTCGCCCACCCGCACCGCCTCGCGCGGGATGGCCTTGTCGCGCGGGATGAACGCCTCGGCGTTGCCGCCGAGATCAAGATAGATGTTGCCGCGCTCGACCCGCTTGACCACGCCCGTGACCAGTTCACCGACGCGATCCTTGAACGCATCGACCACCTGCGCGCGCTCGGCCTCGCGGATCTTCTGCACGAGCACCTGCTTGGCGGCCTGCGCGGTGATCCGCCCGAACTCGGGATTCTCGATCTGCTGTTCGATGTAGTCGCCGACTTGCGCGTCCGGCTTCTCGTCCAGCGCGTCCATCAGGCGCAACTGCCAGTCCGGCGACTCCATCTCGCCGTCGTCGGCGATCACCTGCCAACGGCGGAAGGTCTCGTAGTCGCCGGTTTCGCGGTCGATGGCGACGCGCACGTCCGGCTCCTCGCCCGGATAGCGCTTCTTGGCGGCGGTGACCAGCGCGGCCTCGATCGCCTCAAAGATCACCTCGCGCGGCACGCCTTTCTCGTTGGCCACGGCGTCCACGATCATCAGCAAATCTCTGTTCATCACTTCTCTTCTCTCCGCAAGACTCACCTACCACTTCGATGAGTCTTAGCAAACTGCCGGCTTGCCGGCATTTCAAAATCTGCGCATGAGCACCTTTGCTGCGCTCACCGCTTTCATGCCTCCACAACCCCCGATCAACGTCGCTTCGCTCTGTTGATCTGCCCCCTCGACTCAAGGGGGCAAAAAGCCGGGGTACTCCCTTTTCGTCATTCCGGGGCCGCACATAGCGCGGAACCCGGAATCCAGCTTTTGCTCTCTCAATGTTTGCGCTTGCCCTTTCCCGGCTTCGGCTTGGGGCTGTAACCCAGGGCTTCCCAGTCCGGCACCAGACGCGCGCTTTCCACCTCGTCGTGCCGCATCTCGAATCCCGCGCCATCGACTTCCAGCCTGATCCTCTCGCCCTCGACCCCGACGATGCGGCCGCGCAGGCGGCGTCTGCCCTCGCGCGGCAACTTCAATGTCACCTTCGCTTCCTCGCCGATGCAGCGCGCGAACTGTTCGGCGCTGAACAGCGGGCGATCCAGGCCCGGCGAAGACACCTCCAGCACGTAATGACCGGGAACCGGATCATCCACGTCCAGCAGCGCGGAAACCTCGCGGCTGGCGGCTTCGCAATCGTCCACCGTCACCGCCGCCCCCGCGCGGTCGATGTAGAGCCGGAGCAGTCCCTCGCCCCGTCCCGGCACCCACTCGATGCCGAGGCATTCCAGCCCCAGCTCGTCGAGGGCCGGCGCCACCCGCCGCGCGAGCGCCTGTACATCCATTCGGTCACGTCACTCCTGTTCCTGGCGCGGAAACAAAAAATGGGCACGAGGCCCATTCCGTAGTTCGCCGGTTTGTCCTCCGCCAGCGTTCCTCAATCCCTGAGGACCCGGCAAGCACGCCTCGTACCGACGCCCGCTTGCCGCAAGAATCTGGTAGCGGGGGCAGGATTTGAACCTGCGACCTTCGGGTTATGAGCCCGACGAGCTGCCAGACTGCTCCACCCCGCATCAGGAACGGACAAATATAATGATCCGGCTGCATTTTTGCAAGCCGCACGAAGACGTCCCGCGCGGAACGCGCGGCGGAAATGCGGCACCCCGGGCGGTCAGGAAATCCCGAACGCCGCCTGGCACCAGTCGAACAACGGGCCCGAGAACAGGCCCAGCGCGATCAAAGCCAGGGCATTCAGCGACAGCACCCAGCGCAGCGGCATGTCGGCCTGCGCGCGCAGCGGTTCCGCCGTTTCGTCCGGCTGGTCGAAGTACATCACCTTGACCACGCGCAGGTAGTAATAGAGGCCGATGATCGCGGCCACGATCGCGACGATCGCGAGCCACAGCATGCCGCCGTCGATGGCGGCCTTCAGCACCATCACCTTGGCGAAGAAGCCGAACAGCGGCGGCACGCCGGCCAGCGAGAACATCGCGATCGCCATCATGCCGGCGAACCACGGCGACCGGCGGTTCAGGCCCTTCAGATCGTCGATCATCTCGCATTCGAAACCCGCGCGCGCCAGCGTCAGGATGATGCCGAATGCAACGGTTTCCATCAGCGCGTAGCACACCGCGTAGAACGTCGCGGCGGCAAAGCCTTCCGCGTTGCCGGCGGCGAGACCGAGAAAGAGAAAACCCATGTGCGAGATGGTCGAATACGCCAGCATGCGTTTCAGGTTCTTCTGCGCGATCGCGGCGATGTTGCCGACCGCCATCGACAGCACCGCCAACGCGGCCAGCATGATCCGCCAGTCGCCGGCCATCGCGCCCATGCCGCTTTCCAGCAGGCGGTAGGCCATCGCCACCGCCGACAGCTTGGGGGCGGAGCTGATGAACAGGGTCACCGGCGTCGCCGCGCCTTCATAGACGTCCGGCAGCCACATGTGGAACGGGACCGCCCCGAACTTGAAGCCGATCCCCACCACCAGGAACACCAGCCCGTAACGCAGCAGGTGCGGGTGCGCGGTGGTCGCCGCGGAACGGTAGATGGCGGCGAGATCGAGGCTGCCCGAGGCGCCGTAGATCATCGACATCCCGTACAGCAGCAGGCCCGAGGCCAGCGCGCTCAGCACGAAGAACTTGATCGAGGCCTCGGACGACAGGCCGGACTCGCGGTTCATCGCCACCAGCGCGATGGTGGGCAGCGAGAACAATTCCAGGCCCAGATACAGCGTGAGCAGGTTGCCCGCCGAGATCAGCAGCAGCAGCCCCAGCACCGCGAACAGCGTCAGCGAATAGAACTCGCCGTACTGCAGCTTGCGGTCGCGCAGATACGGACGCGCCAGCACGAACATGATCACGGTCGCGGTCAGCACGAAGCATTTCAGGATCTCGGCCATGCGGTCGCGCACGAACATTCCGTCGAACGCGGTGGCGGTGCCGGGCGGCTGGCCGAAGACCACCAGATAGATCGCCACCACCAGCACCAGGATCGCCGTCCAGTGGGTGATGTTGCGCTCGCTGTCTCCGAGGAACACGTCCATCAGCAGCAGCACGCACGCCGCCGCCGTCAGGTACAGCTCCGGGATCATCACCAGCAGGTCATTGAGATTGAACATCCGGCTTTTCCTTGCGATCGTCCCCGATCGCGAAAATCGAGAAGCAGACATCCCTGCCTGCACTTTCGAAAAGAACTCAGACCTTGGTCGCGGTCAACTGGGAGATCAGGTGCGCCACCGAGGCATCCATCAGGTGCGTCAGCGGCCACGGCCAGATGCCCACCGCCAGCACCGCGGCGGCGAACGCGCCCAGCACGCAGGCTTCGCGCAGGTTGATGTCGCCCATCGTGCGCACGTGCTCGCTCTCCACCCGGCCGAACACCACGCGCTTGACCAGCCACAGGGTATAGCCCGCGCCGATGATCAGGGTGAAGGCCGCGAACAGCGTGATCCACGGATTGGCCGCGAAACTGGACAGGATCACCATGAACTCGCCCACGAATCCGCTGGTGCCCGGCAGGCCGCAGTTGGCCATCGCGAACAGCACCATGAACGCGGCGAACCACGGCATCGCCTGCGCCAGGCCGCCGTAATCCCTGATCAGGCGGCTGTGCAGGCGGTCGTACATCACGCCGATGCAGGTGAACATCGCGCCCGACACGAAGCCGTGGCTGACCATCTGCACCATCGCGCCCTGCACGCCCAGTCGCGCGGCCTGCGGATCGGCGTGCTCGCGCAGCAGCATGAACACGATGAACAGGCCCAGCGTCACGAAACCCATGTGCGCGATCGAGGAGTACGCCACCAGTTTCTTCATGTCCTCCTGCACCAGCGCCACGTAGCCGATGTAGATGATCGCGACGAGGCTCAGCACGATGATCAGCCAGCCCAGCGCGTGCGAGGCGTCGGGCAGGACAGGCAGCGAGAAGCGCACGAAGCCGTAGGTGCCGACCTTCAGCATGATCGCGGCCAGGATCACCGAGCCGCCGGTCGGCGCCTCCACGTGCGCGTCGGGCAGCCAGGTGTGCACCGGCACCATCGGCGTCTTGACCGCGAACGCGATCAGGAACGCGAAGAACAGCCAGACCTGTTCCTCCATCGTCAGCGGCAGCGACCACAGCGTGGGCAGGTCGAAGGTGCCGGCGCGGTGGTACAGGTAGATCAGGCCGACCAGGAAGAAGATCGAGCCCAGGAAGGTGTAGATGAAGAACTTGAAGGTCGCGTACACGCGCCGTGGACCGCCCCAGATGCCGATGATGATGAACATCGGGATCAGCATGGCCTCGAAGAAGAGGTAGAACAGCAGGGCGTCCAGCGCGCAGAACACCCCGATCATCAGGCCTTCCAGCACCAGCATCGCGGCCATGTACTGGTGCACTTTGTCCTGGATCACCTCCCAGGCGCCGCCGATCACCAGCACGGTGGTGAAGGTGGTCAGCACGATCAGCGCCGCCGAGATGCCGTCCACGCCCAGGTGGTAGGTGGAGTGGATGCCCGGAATCCAGCGATGCAGTTCCTGCAACTGCATCGTGCCGTCGGCCGGATGGTACGCGGCCAGCATCAGCAGGCTGATCGCGAAGGTGATCACGCTGACCGCCAGCGACAGCCAGCGCGCCAGGCGCGGGCGCGCATTGCCGGCCAGCAGCACCGGAATCGCGCCCAGGCTGGGCACCCAGATCAGCAGGCTGAGGATCGGCCAGTTGCTCATGCGTGTTCCTTGGTTCGGGACTCGGGACTCGGGACTCGGGACTCGAAACAGCAAGAAACCCGGAAGCGATCGATCTTGTTGGACGTCCCGGTTGTACGGCAGGAATACGAGCGCGGGGAAGGACAAGTCGCGAGCTTTGCCCGAGTCCCGGGTCCCGAGTCCCGAGTCCCGTTTCTTCCAGCCCGAGTCCCGCTGCGGATCGTGCTCATCTCAGCGCAGCCCCCACCACCACAGGCCGCCCAGCAGCAGGATCAGCCCCAGGATCATCGCGAACGCATAGTGATACAGAAACCCGGTCTGCAGCCGCCGCATCACCTGCGCGCTGCGCGCGACCAGGCTGGCCGAACCGTCGATCATCACGCGGTCCAGCACCACGCCGTCACCCCCCTTCCAGAACAGCCGCCCCATCCGGACGCCGCCGCGCGCGAACAGGTTGTAGTAGATCTCGTCGAACCAGTACTTGCGCACCAGCATCCTGTAGATCGGCAGGAACATCTTCTCAGCACGCGTCGCCACCGACGGGTTGAACTGGTACACGTAGGTCGCGACCGCGAAGCCGGCCACCGCGATCCAGAACGGCCAGGTGATGAAGCTGTGCAGGAACATCGCGAGCGGGCCGTGGAATTCCCCGCCGATGTGCGCCAGCACGTCGTGGGCCGGTGCGACGTGGATCGCGCCGCCGAACCAGCCGCCGAACAGCAGCGGCCGGATCGTGGGCCAGCCCACCATCACCGAGGGGATCGCCAGCAGCACCAGCGGTACGGTGATGACCCACGGCGATTCCCTGGGCGCATGCGGCAGCACGCCCTGATGGTGGTCGTGCGCATCGTGCGACCCGTGCACCACCTTGAAGCGTTCCTTGCCGTGGAAGGTCAGGTACAGCAGCCGGAAGCTGTAAAGCGCGGTCACGAACACGCCGGCCATCACGCAGAAGTACGCGTAGCCCGAACCCCAGCGGTGCGATTCGTGCACCGCGTCGATGATCATGTCCTTGGAGAAGAATCCGGAAAAGCCCGGCGCGGCCACCAGCGCCAGTGTGCCGATCCACATCGTGGCGTAGGTGACCGGCATGTACCTGCGCAAACCGCCCATGTAGCGCATGTCCTGCTCGTGGTACATCGCCACGATCACCGAGCCCGCGCCCAGGAACAGCAGCGCCTTGAAGAATGCATGCGTCATCAGGTGGAAGATGCCGGCCGAATACGCCGACACGCCCAGCGCGGTGACCATGTAGCCCAGTTGCGACAGCGTGGAATACGCGACCACGCGCTTGATGTCGTTCTGCACGATGCCGATCAGCCCGGTGAACAGCGCGGTGGTCGCGCCGATCACCAGCACGAACGACAGCGCGGCGGAGGACATTTCGTACAGCGGCGACATCCGCGCCACCATGAAGATGCCGGCGGTCACCATGGTCGCGGCGTGGATCAGCGCGGAGATCGG
>JAJPHQ010000108.1 GCA_021325195.1 Gammaproteobacteria bacterium
GCCCAGCGCGAGCCACGTCTGCAGCTTGACGTCCGCCGGCACCAGGTTCTCGTGCCGCAGCCAGCCCATCAGCGAGTACAGCTTCGCATTCGTGGGCGGCCGCTGGAAGCGGCCCAGCGATTTCTGTTCGGCGGAGTAGTCGACCAGGAAGCGCTGGTACGCCGCAACCTGCGCGGGCGTGTCCAGTTGCACCCAGAACTGTATCCAGCTCATGCTCGGATCGCGCAAGTTGCTGGTATCCATGTCCTTGGCCCAACCGGAGAGGTTGCCATTGACCTGAAGCTTGTTGTCCACGGCCGCCGACAGCGGCAGGAAGAACAGGTCGGCGTCACTGTAGAAACTGGCCGAGGCATCGGCGTAGAACAGGGGTTTGGGCGCCCAGTTCGTGGTCACGCCGACCACCCTGTAGTCGATGTCGCCCATGTGGACGGTTTTGCCCACGGCATCGGCGCTGCCGAACAATTTGCGCGCCAGCGCCTCAGCCAGCACCACCACATGTGCCCCGGCTCGGTCATCCGCAGCCGTCCAGCCGCCTCCCTCGATGAACGGCACGCCGAACATCGCGAAGAATTCTCGTGTGGTGTAACGACCATCCGCGTAGAACGGTTGCAGATCGGTGCGCTGCGGCCACACCAGCAGGCTGCCGCCTGCCATGGCCGCCTGCCGCACGGAACGATGCGCGTGCAGCAAGGCCATGGCATCCGGCCAGGTCAGGTTCTGGTTCGGATTGGTGCCCACCGGATCGGTTTTGTAACCGATGGGCAACGGGTCGAGGTGTGGGTAATACAGATGCGCGCTGCGACCCGGCAGCGGGTCTTCCGTCATCACGTGCAGCACGGTCAGCATGGTCATGCTGGCGCCGATGCCGAGGCCGATCGCCAGCACCATCAGCGCGGTGAGGATCGGCGTGCGTTTCAGGCTGCGCCATGCGAGATCGAGGTAGTAGCCGAACATGCAATCCTCCTTGTTCAACTCCCCTCTCCCCTCGGGAGAGGCGGCCGTAGGCCGAGCGCGTAACGCTGGGGTGAGGGTTCGGGTCGCGCGTGGCATTACGCGGAAACCGAACCCTCATCCGCCCCTTCGGGGCACCTTCTCCCGAAGGGAGAAGGGAAAAACAACATCACCCGTCCCGCGTCGCCACCACCGGCGGCACGTTGGACGCGCGCAGCGCCGGGCCCAGCACCGCAAGCTGGCCCAGTACCCACAGCGCGATCGCGCTGGCCGGCAGGTAGTACCAGGGCATCCGCAGCATCTGGTAGTGCTGCATCAAATACAAATTGATGCCGAACGCCAGGATCATTCCCGCCGCGACGCCCGCGCTGCTCAGCAGGAAATTCTCGGTCTGGAAATGCTGCAGGATGTGCGCGCGCGTCGCGCCGACCGCGCGGCGGATGCCGATCTGACGCCGCCGCTGGCCCACCCAGAAGCTGGTCAGCCCCACGATGCCGAACGCCGTCACCGCCAGCATCACCACGCACACCAGCACCAGCATCCAGATCATGCTGCGGGTGTTCGCGAAATACTTGTCGCGGATGTCGGTAAAGGTTATGGGCCTGACGACCGCATTGGGAGACAGCGCCTCGAGTTTCGCGACAGCCGCGCGCAGCACGCGTTCGCGATCCTGCGGTGCGCTGCGCACGATGTAGTCGTTGAGGTAGCCGCCGGGCCCGGGGGTGAGCGGAAGGAACATCGACCAGTGGAAGGCCGCGAGCCCTTCGCCATTCTCGTTCGGACGCAACACGTCGGCAACGATGCCGACCACGGTGAAGTGGAAATCCTTGTCGATCCACACCTGCCTGCCGAGCGCGTCCTGCCCCGGCCACAGGCGATCGGCGAGGCTTTGCGTCACCAGCGTGACGTGCCCGGTGGGAATGTAGCTGTCGCTTAGCTTGCTGCCGGCAAATTCCTCGCTGGTGAAAAACCGCCCACGCAGCAGCCGCAGGCCCAGCGCCTGCTCGGCGCTCGATGTGAAAAAGTAGGTCGCGACGTTGGGGCTGTCCTTGTCCATCACGTCTGCCGGGCTGGTGCCGACGCCAGCGTTCCAGCCGTTGTTGGTCAACGGCATGGTGTTGATCACCGCCGCGGCGGTCACGCCGGGAATCTGGCGGAGCGCCGCGAGGTTGCGCGGCACGTCGTCGGCCGAAAGCTTCGGATCGGTGCCCAGCACGCGGATGTCCGCGATGCCCTGCTCGTCGATCGCGTTCGGCAGTTTTATTTCGCCGATGCGCTGGCCGATCATGAACACGGCGTTGCACAGCACCGCGCAGGCGAGCGCGATTTCCAGCACGATCAGGATGGCCGGAATCTTGTGCTTGCGGAGTGCCGCCAGGATGGGTTGGATGTCCATGGTCGTCTCCGTCAAACCGATTTCAGTTGAGGTGCCGGCGCCACCACGCAGGCGCGCCACGCGGGCAGCAGGCCCGCGATCAGGCTGGCGATCAGCGCGATCACGAACGTGACGATGAACATCGACACGTCGAGGTGCGCGAGCTTGGCGTACTGCGCGGGCTGGTGGCGGATCGCCCACAGGCCCAGTTCGGCGAATACCAGACCCAGCAGCCCGCCGGCGATGCCGACCATCCCGGATTCGACCATGAACTGCGCGAAGATCGTGCGGCGCGTCGCGCCCAGCGCACGGCGCACGCCGATTTCGCGCGAACGGCGCAGGCATTTCGCCAGCAGCAGGCCCACCGTGTTGACGATGCAGATCAGGAGGAACCCGAAAGCGAGGCCGGTCTGCAGGCGCGCATCGTCGGGCACCACCTGTTCCAGGGCGAGGAATTCCATCAGGCCGGGGAACGCCACCTCGGGGCGATGGAAACGCCCCAGGCTGATCTGCTGCTGGACATAGTTCGAAAGAAACGTCCTGTAGGCCGTCGCATCGGACGCATGCGCGAGTTCCACCCACAGGCTCACGAACACGCACGGCGCGGTTTCAAGATGCGCGATGTCAGCGGTTTCCCAGCAGCTCACGTTCTCCGGGTCCATGCCGTCGGTGCGCGCCGATTGCAGCGGCAGGAACACCCCGTCGCCGTCGCCGTAGCTGCGGCCGCCCAGATCCACCGCGTAGAACCGCGGCTGCGGCGACCAGTCCTTCAGCACTCCGGCGATGCGATAGTCGTGATCGTTGATCCGGATCACCTGCCCGACGCTGTCCTTGCCGCCGAACAGCTTGTCGTTGAGGAACCCGGCGATCACCGCGACCCGCGCGCGGTCGTCGTCGTCCTGTGCATTCCAGCCGCTGCCGTATTCGAACGGCGCATCGAACATCGCGAAGAAATCCGCGGTGGTCATCACCGCGTCGCTGAAGAACGGATGCTCACCCGTGCGAGCCGGCGTCACCTTGGCCTGGGTCAACGCCATCACCGCCTGCCGTTCGGCCTTGTGCGCGCGCAGCAGGCTCATCGCATCGACGTAGGGCATCAGGTTGCCCCACGGCGGCTTGCTCTGGCCCGGCACGTAACCCTTCGCCGGCAGTGGATCGATTTCCGCCGTGAACAGCCGCGTGCTCTTCTGCGGCAGCGGATCGCCGGACAACAGTTTCAGCACCGTCAGCGTGGTGATCGAAGCTCCGATGCCGAGACCCAGCGCCAGCACCATCAGCGCGGTGAGCACGCGGTTGCGCCTGAAGCTGCGCAGGGCGAGGTCGAGGTAATAGCCGAACATGCGTTTACTCCCATGCGCCAATTTCATACATCGTCATTCCGGGGCTGACCGCGGCGTCATCGCGGGCAGAACCCGGAATCCATCTTCATCGACGGGACATCGAAAAATGGATTCCGGGTTGCGTCCACGATGAAACCGTGGACGCCCCCGGAATGACGACAACGGGTTGTTTCGTGGCTCATCGTTGTTTTGCAATTTCCGATTCCCGGCGTCATCACACACTCCGCGTCGCCACCACCGGCGGCACCGCCGCGGCGCGCAGCGCCGGCGCCAGCACCGCCAGTTGCCCGAGCCCCCACAGCACCAGCGCGCCGACCGGCAAGTACCAGAGCGGCAGACGCGAAACTTCGAACCATTTCATCAACGCAAGATTGATCCCGATCGCCAGCACGATGCCCAGCACGATCCCGAACGAGACGATCAGGAAATTCTCGGTCTGGAAGTAGCGCAGGATATCCGCGCGGGTCGCGCCCAGCGCGCGGCGGATACCGATCTGCTTGCGCCGCTGCGCGACCCAGAAACTCGCCAGCCCCACGATCCCGAACGCGGTCACACCCAGCAGCGCGACGATCACGCCGACCAGCAAGCCCGTCATGGCACGGTCGGTCCGGAAGAATTTCGTGCGAAGGGCGGGCAGGGTGTCGCTCCACTCGTAGTCCAGCACGGCGTCGGGCGCGATCCTTGCGATCGCGGCCTTCGCTTCCGTCATCACGCGGTCAAGATCCTGCGGATTGGCACGGATCAGGTACGTGCCGGCGAGTTGCGGTCCGGGCAATCCGGGTGCGAACACCGTCCACTGTGCGCCCTGCTCGCCTTCCTCGTCGTACTGCTGGACCGATAAATTGGCCACCACGCCGATCACGCGGAAATGGAATGGACCGGTCCAGAACTCCTTGCCCAGCGCGTTCTCGCCCGGCCACAGGTGTTCGGCTAGCGTGCGCGTGATCAACACCCGGGAACTTGCGGGCACGAAATTCTTGACCGGCTGATAGTCATCCGCCGCCGGCATGCGCCCGGCTACCAGTTGCAAACCCAGCGCCTCGGGTGTGCCGGGATCGCCCACGTAGAACTCGGGCACCCCGCGGAACTGCTTGCCGGCCTGATCGAGCGTGATGCCCGTGGCGCCCGCCTGCGGGCCGAACGGCACCGAATTGATCACGTGCACCGATTGCACGCCGGAGATCGCGCGCAGGCCCGACACCACGCGCGCGTTGAGATCGTTGGCGGTTTTGGGATCGAAGCCCTGCAGTGCGATGAAGCCCAGCGAGGCTTCGTCCACGCCGCTGTCGATGTGCATCGCCGACAGGCGGCTCGCGATCATGGAGCAGGCGTTGCACAGCACCGCGCAGGCCAACGCGATTTCCATGGCAATCAGCACGGTGGCGAGGCGGTGTTTGCGCAATGCGGCAAGGATGGGTTGGATTTGCATGGCGGTTGTCTCTTGTTGCGTGCTCGCGATCAGAGCCGTCGCCCGCACGCAGGTTTCTACAGTGTTTTGAGCTGCAACGCCGGCGCGATCCGGCTGGCCCGCAACGCCGGCAACGCACCGGCGATCAGACTCACCACGACCGCCAGCACGAAGGTGGTGAAGAACATCGCCACGTCCATGTGCACCAGGTCGGAATAAGGCGTCGGCTGCCGGCGCACCAGCCACAGACCCAACAGGGTCAGCAGCCAGCCGCCGACGCCGCCAAGCAGGCCGATCAGGCCGGCCTCGGTCAGGCATTGCGCGAACACCGCGCCACGCGACGCGCCCAGCGCCCGGCGCACGCCGATCTCTCCGGCGCGGCGCAGGAACTTCGCCAGCAGCAGGCCGACGGTGTTGAACAGGCAGATCGCCAGGAACGCGAAAGCGAGCCAGGTCTGCAGCTTCGCGTTGCGCGGCACGTATTGATTGAAGTCGAGCCACTGCATCAGGTCGCGCAGCCGCGTCTCGGTGTAGCGGATCCGGCCCAGCGTCTTCTGCTGCTGTGCGTAGCTGTTCAGGAACTCACGGTAGGACACGACTTTCGCGGCGCTGTCCAGTTCCACCCATAACCCGACCCAGTTGCATGGGGAATTCACGAGGTGCCCGGGATTCGGCGGCGGCGCCCAGCAGTTGAACTGATTAAAGTTGCCGTCGTTGATTTCGAGGCCGGTGTAGAACGGCGTGAACACGTCCTCAGGTTTGGTGTAGTAATCCGACGTGTCACCGTTCGAGAAGCGGCCGCCGCGCACATCGTAGAACTGCGGCGATGGCCGCCACGGCTTCAGCACGCCCACGATCCGCACGTCGGCGTCACCGAGGCGCAGCGTCTTGCCCACGCTGTCCTGCCCGCCGAACAGCTTGTCGTTGAGGTCGGACGAAATCACGGCGACGCGCGCCCGGTTCGCGTCATCTTCGGGCGTCCACGCGCTGCCGTACTCGAACGGCACCTCGAACATCGGGAAGAAATCCGAGGTGGTGGACAGCATCATCAGCATCAGCGGCGGACGGTTCGCTTCCGGCGCGCGCGTCTTGATCTGGCTGTCCACGATCAGCGCCTGGCGATCGGCGCGGCGGGCGCTCCACAGGTCCACAGCGGACTGGTAATCCAGTGCGTCCGGCGGCTCGGCGTGCTTGTAATCAGGGGTCGGATCGCCATCCACCTGTGCGTAGAAAAGCCGCGCACTTTTGCCGGGCAGCGGGTCGCCCGAAAGGATGTGCAGCACCGTCAGCGTGGTCATGCTGGCGCCGATGCCGACCGCGATCGCGACGACCATCAGCACGTTGAGCGCCCTGTTGTGCTTCAGGCTGCGCAGGGCGAGTTCGAGGTAATACGCAAACATTTCAATCACTCCATGGCTTGTTCCCCCCCTTCTCCCTTCGGGAGAGGCGGGGCCGTAGGCCGAGCGCGTAGCGCTGGGGTGAGGGTTCGGGTCTTGCGCATTCTTCCGCGAGCCCCGAACCCTCATCCGGCCCTTCGGGCCACCTTCTCCCGACGGGAGAAGGGAAAATCAGCATCACACACTCCGCGTCGCCTCCACCGGCGACACCTTCGATGCACGCCGCGCCGGCGCGAACACCGCGCCCTGCCCCAGCAGCAACAGCACGAGGATGCCGACCAGCACGTACGCCAGCGACATCCGGTCCATCGCGAACTGCTTCATCAGCCACAGGTTCAAACCGACCGCCAGGATCGCGCCTAGCACCACGCCGGCGCCGGCGATCAACAGGTTCTCGGTCTGGAAGTAGCGCAGGATGTCGCGCTGCGTCGCGCCCAGCGCCCGACGGATGCCGATCTGCTTGCGCCGCTGGCCGACCCAGAAACTGGTGAGCCCCACGATCCCCGCGCCGGTCACGCACAGCAGGATCACGCAGATCACGCCCATCAGGATCGCCATGCCGCGGTCGGCGCGGTACGCGTAGGCACGGATTTCGGCGAACGAATGCACGGTGCGGTCCTCGTAATCGCCGCTGGTCTCGATCACGCGCATCGGATTGGCCGCAAACAGCGCCCTGGGCGCTTCGCGCATCGCGGCTTCGAGCCGGCCGGGCTTGGCGCGCACCGCGTAACCCGAAAAATTGGCGTCCATGCGCGCCGGGATCAGGATCGTATTGAAGGCGAAATCCTTGGCCCAGCTGGCGATCGTGGGCGTCTGCATCCGCGCGACCACGCCGATGATCGTGCTGGGTGGGACATCGTTGTTCATGTAGATGCTCTTGCCGACCGCATCGCCGTTCGGGAACAGTGCGTCGGCGAGCGCCTTGCTCACGATCACCACGGGCGGCACGGTCTTTTCGCGGAAGCCGCGGTGGCGCTGGTCGGTGGCGGTGAAATCGCGGCCGGCGATCAGTTGCAATCCCAGCACATGCACCATCTGCCAGCCGCCGAAATAAAACGACGCGTGCGCGGTGGAAGTCTTCTGGTCGGGCTTCAGGCGGATGCCGCCGCTCCAGTTGTTGCCGGAAAGCGGCAACGAGTTGATCGCCACGGCAGACTCGACGTCCGGGAGCTGACGCAGGATCTCGACATCGGCGCGCTGCATCGCATCCAGCTTGTCGATACTGGCCTGATCGTTACCGGTGGGCGCGTTGACCCAGAGCTGGTTGACCTGGAACAGGTTGGCTTCGTCGAGCCCGGTCGGCCGGTGGATGCGATCGACGCGCTGGCTGATGATGAATACCGCGTTGCACACGATCGCCAGCGTCAGCGCGATCTGCAGCGTGATCAGGATGACGCCGGCCTTGTGTTTCTTCAGCGCGGCAAGAATGGGGTGGAGTGTCATGTTCGTGTCCTCGATCCGCAGGAACCTGCGTGCAGGCGATCCACTTTGCTCGTCATTCCGGACGCGGCGAAGCCGCGATCCGGAATCCGGCTTTTGTCGCAACCTCGCGAAGAGCTGGATTCCGGGTTCCGCGCTACGCGCGGCCCCGGAATGACGAAAGCTTTTGGTTCGTGCGACATGGGTTTTCTGCGGCATGCCTCAATTCGATTTCAACTGCCACGCCGGCTGTACCGCCGCCGCGCGCATGGTGGGATAAAGACCGGCCAGCATCGTCGCGACGATCGCGACGATGAGCGTGGTCAGGAGTAGCGACCAGTCCAGACGCGCCAGCGCGGCAATGTCGCGCGGCAGCACCCAGCCGACGCCCGAGATGCCGATCCCGGTCAGCACCAGCCCCAGCGCGCCGCCGGCCAGTCCGACCATGCCGGCCTCGATCAGGAATTGCGTGTAGATCTCGCGGCGCGAGGCACCCAGCGCGCGGCGCACGCCGATCTCGCTGGCGCGGCGCATGAACTTGGCCAGCAACAGGCCCGCAACGTTGACCAGGCAAACCAGCAGCAGGCCCAGCGCGACGTACAGCGAAATCTTCGTGTCGGGCGGCACCACGTGTTCGTGCTCCAGCCAGTGCGGCAGATCGAGCAGGTTCACGCTCGGCGCCCAATCGGGATGGTGTTGGCGCGCGAAGCCTTCCAGATACTCCCTGAAGCGTTGCGCGTCCGCGGCGCTGTCGAGTTGCACCATGTAGCTGATCCAGATGCAGCTGGATTGCAGGAACCCGGCGAAGCCCGGTTGCTCGGGCGATTTGTAGCAACTGGTGTTGCCGTTCGCGGCCATCTCCGCGGCGATCGCCGTCTGGAACGGCAGGAAAACGTCCTGCGCCTCGGCTGCGAAACCGTTGCCACCGGTGTTGATGATGTCGTAGAAGCGCGGCTGCGGATTGAAGTGATCGAGCACGCCGACCACGCGGTAGTCGTGCCCGTCGATGTTCATCGTCTTGCCGACGCTGTCGCCGCCGCCGAAGATCTTCCTGTTGAACACATCGCTGATCACCACCACCTGCGCGCGGCTCGCATCGGCATCGGCGCTCCAGCCGCTGCCGTACTTGAACGGCACGTCCAGCATCGGGAAGAACTCGCTGTAGACCGCTTCGCCGCCGACGTTGAGCGGATGCTTGCCGGGCTGCTGCGGCACCACCGAGGGCGAAATCTGGTACATCGCCGATTGCAGCTTCGCGCGATGGTCGCGCATCAAGGCGATCGCATCGGGATAGTCGAGTTGATCCGGCGGCCCCTCATCGCTGCTGCCGGGGCCGGTGCGCTTGGCGCCCGGTCCCCACATGTCGACCTGCGGCACGTAGAGCTTCGACGACTTCCACGGAATCGGATCACCCGACACCGCGCGGAACACCGACCACGTGGTCATCGACGCGGCCACGCCGAAGCCGATGGTCAGGATCATCAGCGCGGTGAGCGCCGGGTTGCGCTTGAGGCTGCGCAGCGCGAGGTCGAGGTAATAGGCGAACATTTCATGTCTCCGTTATCGAGCCCCTCTCCCTTCGGGAGAGGCGGCCGTAGGCCGAGCGCGTCGCGCTGGGGTGAGGGTCCGGAACTTGCGTAGCGTCACGCATATGCCGAACCCTCATCCGCCCCTTCGGGGCACCACGGAGCTCTTGGCCATGGATGGCAGCATTCCCGAAGGGAAAAGGAAACAGCGCCCATCACACACTCCTCGTCGCCACCACCGGCGGCACGTGCGACGCACGCAACGCCGGCCCGAGCACGGCGATCTGCCCGATCAGCCACAGCGCGATCGCGCCGATCGGCAGGTAGGACAGCGGCAGGCGCGGCAGCTCGTAATGCGCCATCAACCACAGGCTCAGGCCATAGGCCAGCACCATGCCCAGCACGATGCCGAAGGTGACGATCAGGAAATTCTCGGTCTGGAAGTAATGCAGGATGTCGGCGCGGGTGGCACCCAGCGCGCGACGGATGCCGATCTGCTTGCGCCGTTGCGCGACCCAGAAACTGGCAAGCCCCACGATGCCGAGCCCCGTCACCAGCAGGACCGCCGCGATCACGCTGACCAGGATGCCCGCCATCGCGTGGTCGTCCCTGAAATAATCGCTGCGGATCTGGTCGTACGTGCGCGTGTGCGTGATCACGCGCGCCGGGTCGATCCGCCTCAATGCCGCCACCGCCGCGGCGAGCACGCGCTGCCGGTCCTGGGGCCGCGTGCGCAAGAGATAGCTTTGGTCCTTGTCCGCGCCCATGTGCAGCGGAATGATCATCGAGTACTGCGCGGTGGCGGTGCGGTAGGCATTCGCGCGCGCCAGCGTCGCCACCACGCCCACCACGCGGAAGCTCGCCTTGGGCGTGAGCCAGACCAACTTGCCCAGCGGGTTTTGTTGCGGCCACAGGCGCGTGGCCAGAGCCTGGCTGACGAGCATCGGCATCGGGAAACCCTTGTCGCTGCCATCGGCGAGAGCCTTGATCACCACATCCGCGTCGACGTATTCGTCCGGCCGCAATGCGCGTCCCGCGACCAGATGCAAACCCAGCGTTTGCACCAGGTTCTCGCCGAAGTATTCGGCTGCGCTCAAGGTTTGGTGCGGCTGCGTGGGCGAAAGCATCACGTTTCCGTTCGACGAAGATCCGCCGAACGGAACCTGATTGCTCATGCCGACCGCCAGCACGCCGGGAATCTGCCGCAGTGTCGCGAGATCTTCCCGCGCCCGTGCGTAACGGTCGGGCGGCGGCGCGATCGGCGCCTGCTGGATCTGCACCAGCTCGTGCTCGGCGATGCCGCTGGGCATGTTCATGTGCTGCATGCGCTGTGCGACCAGGAACACGCCGTTGCACACGATCGCGCAGATCAACGCGATCTCCAGCATCAGCAGCCAGAGGATGACCTTGTGTCGGCGCAGCGTGGAAAGGATCGGTTGCAATTCCATCATGGAGTTTTTTGGTCGAACCTTGTTTTCGAGTAGCGCGGCCAGGGAGCGCTTGGCCATGGATGGCGGCTTCCGGCCGCCTTCACCCGCAGGGACGGCGCATCACTGGCTCTTGAGCTGCAGTGCCGGCGAGACGTTGCACGCGCGCCACGCGGGCAGGATGCCGGCCAGCAGGCTGGCGCCGAGCGCGAGCGCGAACGTCACCGCCAGCATCTCCGGATCGAGATGCGCCAGTGCGGCGTAATCGGAAGGCCGCCGCCGGACCAGCCACAGTCCGAGCAAAGCCAGCAGCAGGCCGCCGGCGCCGCCGGCGATCCCGATCACGCCCGACTCGGTCAGCAGTTGCGCGAACAACGCGCGCCGCGATGCACCGAGCGCCCGGCGCACGCTCAGTTCGCCGGAGCGGCGCATGAATTTCGCCAGCATCAGCCCGACGGTGTTGACCAGGCAAACCAGCAGGAAACCGAACGCGAGCCACGCCTGCAGGCGCACGTCACTCGGCACCACGTCGTTGTAATCCAGCCACTGCATCAGGTCGCGCAACTGCACGTTGGGCGCGCGCACGAAGCGGCCCAGCGTCTTCTGTTCTTCCGAGTAGTGGATCAGGAACTGCTTGTACGCTGCGGCCTTGGCCGGGCTGTCGAGTTCCACCCAGAATTGCAGCCATGCGCAAGTCGGCGAAGGATAGGCGCTGCCCTCCTGGCCGCCGGTGCCGTTGCCCCAGCAGTCAACCGAGCCGTTGCGATCGAAATGCAGCTCCAACGCGGTCTGCAACGGCATGAACACCTGCTCGTAATAGTCGTACGAGCCGGTGCCGAGGTCGTAGAAATGCGGGTTGGGGCGCCAATCGTCGAGCACGCCGACGATCCGGAACGTGCTGCCGCCGATCCGCAACGCGCGTCCCGTGCTGTCGGCGCCGTTGAACAACTTGTCGTCGAGCTGGCGCGTGATCACCACGTCACGTGCGTGCGCCTCGTCGTCGGCGCCGCTCCAGCCGTGGCCGTATCGGAAAGGCGCATCGAACATCGCGAAGAAATCCGCGGTGGTGTAACGCGCCTCCACGTAGAACGGATCGAATGCCGAGGAATCCGGCTGGATCGGCACCGCACCGCCCTCCATCAACGCCTGCCTGTCCGCCCGTTTCGCGCGCAGCAGGTTCATCCCGTCGATCAGGGTGACCTGCTCCGGCGGCAGCGTGCCGGGCATCATCCCGCGCGCATCCTGCGGATCGATCTGCGGGTAATACAGTTCACCGCTCTTGCCGGGCAACGGATCGCCCGACAGCACGTGCAACACGGTGAGGGTGGTCATCGACGCACCGATGCCCACCGCGATCGCCAGCACCATCAGCGCCGTCAGCACCTTGTTGCGCTTCAGGCTCCGCAGCGCAAGGTCGAGGTAGTAGGCGAACATGAATCCATTGCTCCGAGTTGGCCTCCCTCCTCCTTCAACGGGAGGGCCGTTTTGATCCCCTCCCCTTCAAGGGGAGGGTTTTAGCGTTCACACCGTCCGCGTCGCTTCCACCGGCGACACACGCGAAGCGCGCAGCGCCGGCGCGAACACCGCGCCCTGCCCGAGCAGCAGCAACACGACCACGCCGGCCAGCACGTACAACAGCGACATCCTGTCCATCGCGAGTTGCTTCATCATCCAGAGGTTCAAGCCGACCGCGAGAATCGCACCCAGTGCCACACCGGCACCGGCGATCAACAGGTTCTCGGTCTGGAAGTAATGCAGGATGTCGCGTTGCGTCGCACCGAGCGCGCGGCGGATGCCGATCTGCTTGCGCCGCTGGCCGACCCAGAAACTGGTGAGCCCGATGATGCCCGCGCCGGTGATCACCAGCAGCACCGCGCAGATGATGCCCATCAGGATCGCGGTGCCGCGGTCGCTGTCGTAGGCGCGATGGCGCACTTGCGCGAAGCTCAGCACGCCGTCTTTCGGATCGATGATGCGCATCCGGTTCTGCGCAATCAGCCCCTGCTTCGCTTCGCGCATCGCGGCCTCCAACTGGCCCGGCTTGGCGCGCACGATGTAATTGGTGCCGACCGTGCCGTCCAGGCGCCGCGGCCATATCAATGCCTGATACGCGTAGGGGCGCGACCACGTATCGACTTCCGATCGTTGCAGGCGCGCAACGATGCCGATGATGGTGGTCGGCGTCGCACTCATCGCGTAGAACGACTTGCCCAGCGCGGAGCCGTCCGGGTACAGCTTGTCGGCCAGCGCGCGGGTCACGATCACCACCGGCGGCGTCACGACCTCGTGCGGGCTCATCGGCGCGACTTCGTCCGGGCGGAAATTGCGTCCGGCGATCAGTTTCAGGCCCAGCGTGTCGAGGAAATGCGTGTCGCCGAAATACACCGAGGCATCGGTGGTCTTCTGTACCTGGTCGGGCGTCATCGTGATGAAATCGTCCCAGCCGCCCCCAACCAGCGGATATGAATTGGAGGCCGTCGCATCGCGCACCGCGGGCAGTTGCCGGAGCGTGGCGAGGTCGGCCTGCATTTGCGCATCGACCTGCTGCGCGGACGATTGGTCCGCCCACTGGTTGCCGATCACGAACAGGTTGGCTTCGTCGATGCCGGTGGGCTCGGAAAGGTGCGTGACGCGCTGGTGGATGATGAACAACGCGTTGCACACGATCGCCAGCGTCAATGCAATCTGCAGCGCGATCAGCACGGTACCGGCCTTGTGCTGGCGCAAAGCGGCGAGGATGGGCTGGATTTGCATGGTGCAGTTCCTTTCAGCTCGTCATTCCGGCGCAGGCCGGAATCCAGGTGTTTGCCGCAGATTCACCATCCCTGGCACTGGGTCCCGGCCAATCCATGGCCGGGATGACGTAGTGTTTCAATTCGTTCTCAGGTGCCACGCCGGCTGCACATGCGCCGCCCGCCAGGTGGGATAGAACGCCGCGATCACGGTGGCTGCGATCGCGACCCCCAGCGTCAATGCGATCAGTGACAAGTCGACGTGCGCCAGCCGCGCGATCTGCGGCTCGAACAAAAGGCCCACGCCGGATACGCCCACCGCAGTCAGCAACAAGCCCAGCAAGCCGCCCGCCAGTCCCACGGTCGCGGCCTCGATCAGGAACTGGAAGTAAATCTCGCGCCGCGAAGCGCCCAGCGCGCGGCGCACGCCGATCTCGCCCGCGCGGCGCATGAACTTCGCCAGCAGCAGCCCGACGGTGTTGACCAGGCAGATCACGAAGAAGCCCAGCGACACCATCAACGCGATGCGGCTTTCCGGTGGCACCACGTGCATGTACGCAAGCCATTGCGTCACGTCGCGCAGGCGCACGTTGGGCGGCCAGTTGAAACGGCCGGCGCGCTGCTGTTCGACGGCATAGCCTTCCAGGAAGTTGCGGTAACGCGCAACCTCAGCCGGCGTGTCCAGCTCCACCCATGGGTTGATCCACACGCAATTGCTTTGCAGGTAATCGTCCCAACCGCGCGCAGTCTGCTTGCCGCGGCAGCTGTTGTTGCCGGCGGTGCCAATGTGCAGATCCAGCGCGCGGGTGAACGGCATGTAGAAATCCGCGGGTTGCCCGAAGTCGCTGCCGCCGAACAACGCGTAAAACCGCGGCTGCGGATTCCAGTGGCGGATCACGCCGACGACGCGGTATGTGTGGCCGCCCAGGTTGACCTCGTGGCCCAGGCTGTCTGCGCCACCGAACAGCTTGCGGTTGAACGCCTCGCTCAATACCACCACCGCGGCGCGCGCCTGATCCTCCGTGCCGCTCCAGCCGCGGCCGTACTGGAACGGCACCTCGAACATCGGGAAGAAATCGCCATAGGCCGCGATACCGTATGCGTTGATCGGCAGGCTGCGGTCACCGCCCGGCATGACCGTCATTTGCACGGGGTAAATCAGCGTCTGCCGCTTGGCCGCGTGCGCGTGCATCAGCGCCATCGCATCGGTGTAGTCCAGTGCCTGCGGCGGCTCGCCATCGCCGTTGAAGCTCTGCTGCGGCCCCCAGCTGTCGATCTGCGGCGTGAAGAGTTGCGCGGACTTGTCGGGAATCGGATTGCCAGATACCGCGCGGAACACCGAATACGTGATCATCGACGCCGCCACGCCGAAGCCGATCGCCACGATCATCAACGCGGTGAGGAGCTTGTTGCGCTTGAGGCTGCGCAGGGCGAGGTCGAGGTAGTAGGCGAACATGCGCTGGCTACTTGCCGAAGCTCGCGGGCCGCGCGCCGAACGAGTAGTAGGGCATGTCCAGGCCGGACGCCTCGGCGGCGCTGCCGGCGGTCTCGTGAACCGCGGCCATGCCGCGGTGCTGCCGCGCGATCGCGATCTGCTCGCGGGTGGGACGGACGGTGATCGCCGGCAGGGTGGTGATTTGCTCCGCACGCACGGGCGGCGGCGCGGCGTTGGCGACCGTCGCATCGGTCCACGCGCGCAGCTCCGCGATGCCCGCGCAGGTGATCAGGGTGGCGGCGGCGACGGCGATGAGTTTCTGGATGTTCATGGCGTTGTTCTCGATGGGTTGATGACATCCCCGGGCACTTCGCTCTCCCCTTCCCCACCGCACATCCCCCCGCTCCTGCCGCGCGACTCCTTGCGCCCGCGAAGGAATCGGGGGATGCGGTTCGCAGGCGCTTACCCCGCGCCGCCCTCGGCGGCGACCTCGACACGCCGCGGTTGCGCGTGGAAGCGCGGTTCCTCGGCGATGTCCACGGCCTGGCCGTCGATGATGTGCACGCTGCGCTGCGCGCGCGCGGCCAGTTCCGGATCGTGGGTGACCATCACGATAGTCGCGCCCTCGCGGTGGATCTCCTCCAGCAGTTCCATCACCCCGCGCGCCATCTGCGTGTCGAGGTTGCCGGTGGGTTCGTCCGCCAGCAGGAGGCGCGGCGATCCGGCCAGCGCGCGCGCGATCGCGACACGCTGCTGCTGGCCGCCCGACAGTTCCGCCGGGTAGTGCTTCATGCGCGAGGCCAGTCCCACCCGTTCCAGCGATTCCTTGATGCGCTGCTGGCGCTCGGCGGATTTCATGCCGCGGTAGCGCAGCGGCACCTCGACGTTGTCATGCACGTTGAGATCGGGGATCAGGTTGAAGCTCTGGAACACGAAGCCGATCTTCTCGTTGCGGATCTTCGAGCGCGCGTTGTCGCCCAAGCCGCTGACGTCGGCGCCGTCCAGCAGGTATTCGCCTCCGGTGAAACTTTCCAGCAGGCCCGCGATGGTGAGGAAGGTGGTCTTGCCGGAACCCGAGGGCCCCATCACCGCGACGAATTCGCCTTCCTTCACGTCGATGTTGAAGTCGCGCAGGGCGTAGGTTTCCACCACTTCGGTGCGGTAAACCTTGGACAGGTGGGTCATCTTCAACATGGATTGAACTCCTCGGCTTTGATGGGTATCTGGTTTGGAATCGGACGTACTTGTTTCGGGACTCGGGACTCGGGACTCGGAGAAAGCATCCGCGCTGTTGTTTTTGCTGCAGCGAGTCCCGGTTGTTCTCAGTTGCTGATCGCGACTTTCGCCGCGCCGTTGAAGCTGTCGGTGCCGGAGATCACGACCTTGTCGCCGGCCTTCAGCCCCTGCAGGATCTCGACCTTGTCGATGGAGCTGGGGCCCAGCGTCACCGGCGTCTTGTAGGCGATACCGTCGCGCACGACGTAGGCGTAGCGGCCGCCGGATTCATCCACGAACGACCCGCGCGCCACGGTGAGCACGTTCTCGCGCTTGTCGAGGATGATCCGCACCGACAGCCGCTGGTTCTGCCGCAGCTCGCTCGGCTTGGCGCCCTCGAAGCGCACGCGCGCCACCACTTCGCCGTTCACGACTTCCGGCGAAATCGCGCTGACCGCGCCCTTCCAGTCGCGGCCGTTGCCGCTGATGTCGGCAGGCATGCCGGCGGCGAGATCGCGCGCGAAACTCTCCGGCACGGTCACTTCCACCTCCAGCGCGGACAGATCGACCACCGTCAGCAACTTGGCGTCCTTGCCGACCGTGGCGGTCTGCGCGATGAACAACTGGCCGACCTGGCCGTCCACCGGCGAACGCACGTTCAGGTCATCGACCTGACGTTGCAGGTCCTTCACCAGCAATGCCTGGCGCTGCGCCGCGAGTTTCTTGGCCTCGACTTCGAAATTGAGGCTGTCGTTGTCCATGCCGAGGTTGTCCCGGGCATGTTTCAGCGCGATCTGCGCCTTCTCCAGCGCGTCGTGGTAGCGATCGACTTCCAGCTTCGACACTGCGCCTTTCTCGAACGCGAGCTGGTAACTCTTGAGGTCGCGCGCCGCACTCTGTTCGGCGATCCGTGCGTTCTCGTAGGCTTCCTGCAGCTTGGAACGTTGCTGGCGCGCGTCGATCATGGCCTGCTGGTACGCGACCTTTGCCGCGTCGGCGTTGTTTTCTTCCTGCGCGAGCTTGCTGGTGAGTTCCGGGCTGTCGATCACCGCGAGCACCTGGCCCTTCTTGACCGCGTCGCCGGCGTGCACCCTCAACGTGACCGCGCCGCCCGCCGTCGCGTACAAGGTCGGGCTCACCGCCGCCACCACGCGGCCGTCGGCGGCGATGTCGCGCACGAACGGCCCGCGCTCGACGGTGGCGATCTGCAGGCGCGCGGCGCTGACCGACGAGCCGGCGGAAAACAGCCGCCACGCGGAGGGCACCAGCCAGACCAGCAGCAACAGGACGGCCACCCCGGCGCCGGCGAGGATCGCCAGCTTCTTCTTGCTGACGCGCTTCTCGATGATGCGGTCGGTGGCCGAGGTGTCGCGGATGCTCATGCAGGTTCTCCGGCCGCGCCCTCGCGGCCACGTCTTCCATGCAGCAAGCGCGATGCCAGCCGTCCGGCCCGGAAATCCTTTCTGATATCAACGTGATGCGTGCGCATCGCCGAGCCGTCCCGTGTCCGCGGACAGTGCCCGGACAGGCGCCCGGACGCGGACAGGATGCCGGCACCGTTTCCTGCGACCATTTCCGCTGCCAGCGCATCTAACCGCTCGTGAAACCGACCTCGGGCTTCCAGCAGCACGTCGATCCGGACCTGATCGCGCGTCTCCAGCACGGCGACTTGGCCGCGTTCGAGGCCGTGTACCGGCAGTTCGAGCGCGCGGCCTGGACGCTGGCGCTGCGTCTGACCGGGCGCGCCGACGTGGCGCACGAGGTGCTGCAGGAAGCGCTGCTCAAGGCCTTCGAGCGCGCCGGCCAGTACCGCGGCGACGCGCCGTTCGCGATGTGGCTGCGCAAGCTGGTGGTCAACGAGGCGCTGATGCAGTTGCGCCACGAGCGCCTGCACATGATCGAGGTGTTCGCCGACGATCACGCGGACGACGGCGCACCCGTGCCGTGGGTGCTGGTGGATGCCGCGGTGCTGGATCACGCCCTGAACCGCCTGCCCGATACCGCGCGCGCGGTGTTGTGGCTGTATCACGTCGAGGGCTGCACCCACGTCGAGATCGCCGAGCAGTTCGGGCGTTCGGTGAGTTTCTCCAAATCGCAGCTCGCGCGCGCCACCCGGCGGCTGCGCCAGTTGCTCCAGCACTCCGGGGAGGACATGCCATGCATGATCGACTCGACCACTCCATGAACGAAGACGCTGCGCTGGCGGCCGCGCTGCGCGCGCTGCCCGCGGCCACCCCGCCGGCCGATGCGTGGGCGCGGCTCGCGGCACGGATCGTGCACCGGCGCAGGATCCGCACCGGCCTGCGGATCGCACTGCCCGCCGCGCTGGCTGCCGGCACCGTGCTGGCGTTCGCATGGCCGCGCGGCCCCGGTCATCAACCGTCGCCGCCCGGACACCCGGTGGCGCAGTCCGCGCCGGCGAAGGCACCCGCCGCCGGCGGACTGGCATCGCTGCAGGCGCACTCGCGGCAATTGCAGGCTTGGGTGCACGCGCTCGACCGCGACGGGCCGCCGCTGAACGGCGATGCCCTGGCGCAGGCGGTCGCGCTGCAGGACCGGATCGGCCTGATCGACCTCAAGATCAGCGCGAACCGCGATCCCGGCACCGCCGCCTCGCTGTGGCAGCAGCGCAATGCCTTGCTGGAACGCCTGGGCCTGCTGCACCTGCAACCCGACAGCGTGGCCGAACAACACGCGGCGATCCTGCAGATCAACACCATGGTTCTTTGACGCCGGGGGAAAGCCCGACCGGACCTTGCTGCCACCTGCCTCGCGCGTGTTCCCGGCGCCCGTCCGCCCCTGGCTTGCAAGGGCCGGATCGCCCCTCGATGCGAGGGCTGCAATCAAGAGCCACGAAGCCAACCGTCATCCGGAGTACCCAGTCATGAAACGCCTGATCATCCTTCCCCTGCTGCTGCCGCTGGCCGGCGCTGCCTTCGCCGCGTCACCACCGTCCCCGTCTTCCGCCGGCGAGCCGGCCGCGGCGATGGCCGCCACGCAGCGGGAACTGGCGACGCTGCAGACGCGCATGAACGAGCTCGCGCAGCGGATGGCCGAACTGTCCGCAAGGCTGGGCGACGAGGCCAACGCCAGCGCGTTGCGCTATCTCGCCGACAGCAGGCGCGGCATGCTGGGTCTGGCCGCCGACACCGCTGCCGGGGGATGGCGCGTGGTCGCGGTGACCCCCGGCGGTCCCGCCGAACGCGCCGGTGTCCGGGCCGGCGACCTCATCACGGCCGTGGACGGCAAACCGGCCGACCGCGGCGGGGGCGCGATCTTCGGCGACGACCTGATGGCAGGCAAACCGGTGACGCTGTCCGTGCTGCGCGGCGGCAAGACCCTCGAGCTGCGCGTGACGCCGGAACGCTTCCAGATGGGCGACTGGCAGGCGCTGGCGCGCGAGGCGTCGCGCGTTGCGGAACGGGACGCCGCGCGTGCCGCCCAACAGGCCCGGGAGGCGACCCGCGCCGCGCTGCAGGGATCGTCGAACGCCGAGCAGGCGTCGCGCACCGCACGGGAAGCGGCGCGGCAGGCGCTGCGCGCCGCGCGGGATTCGCTCGCGGAAGTGGAATCGCCCGGGTTCGGAGAACAGATCCAGCGCAACCTCGACGCTGCGCTCCGGCAATCCGCCGGGCTGCGCGCGGACATCGCGGCAGGCGTCCGCGACGGCTCGTGGCAGCTCTTCGCGCCGTGGTGGGGCCTGAACCTGGCGCCGTTGAACCCCGGTCTCGGCCGCTACTTCGGCACCGACCGGGGCGTGCTGGTGTTGTCCAGCGACGCGAAGCGCTACCCGGGTCTGGAAGCCGGCGACGTGATCACCGCGGTCAACGGCAGCGCGGTGACGCGCCCCGAGGACGTGATGCGCGCCCTGCGCGCCGTGCCGGGCGACAAGGCCGTACGTCTCGCGTTGCGCCGGCATGGCAGGCGGGTCGCGCTGGACTTCAAGGTGCCGCCGAGACAGGCAATGCTGCCGCCGCTGCCGCCCGTACCGCCGGCACCGCCTGCCCCGCCGCAGGCCATCGCACCTCCGCCACCCCCGCCCGTGCCACCATCCTCCCCCGGACACTGAAGCACCCGACCCGTGCCATCCGGAGGGATGAGGCCATGCGCCGGACCCCGCGTGAAATGGACCAAGCCCCGCAGCGTTCTCATTCTCTTCACGCGGGACAGGCCAGCATCACGATCCTGTCCGGAAGCCGGACCTGCCCGGCAAGAGGCCCCCATGAAACGTTCGTTGGTCATCGGAACCGTCGCCATCGCCGCCGCGTTTTCGTCATTCGCGCTGGCACAAACCAGTGCCCCGCAGCAGGAAACCGCCACCGCGCAGGCGCATGCGCTGATGGCGGCCACGGCCAGATCGCTGGCGACGACACACATGCACCTGCACCACGTGGTCAATTGCCTGGAAGGCCCGCAGGGCAGGGATTTCGATGCCAAGGCGGGCAACCCCTGCGCCAGCATGGGTCATGGTGCGCTGAACGACGCGGGCAGCGACGCCGCGTTGCACAAGACGCTGGAACAGGCGCTGACCTACGCCAGGGCCGGCCTGAAGGACAGCGACCCGGCGGCGGCGAAGCAGGCGGCGCAGAAAGCCGCCGATGAGCTCAAGGCGGCCCGCGGCGGCAAGTAACGTCGGGATCCGCTCCCGAGACCCGGCCCGGACGCGGCGCGGCCTTCAGCCGGGCGCCAGCGCCGCGTCGATCCGCTTCATCACCCCTTCGTCGAGCTTGCCGACGGCATCGAGCGCGGCGAGGTTTTCCTCGAGCTGCCCGCGCCGGGACGCGCCCAGCAGCACGGTCGAGACGTGCGGATTCTTGAGACACCATGCGATCGCGAATTGCGCCGGGGTGACGCCCAGTTCCCTCGCGATCGGCAGCAGCTTCGCCACGCGCTTCTGGTCGGCGCGGCCCTCGGGTGATTCGATCCGTTCGCGCAGCCATTCGTAGCCCGGCGTCGCCAGCCGCGAATCCTCCGGAACACCGTGCACGTACTTGCCGGTCAACACGCCCGATGCCAGCGGCGACCAGGTGGTGGTGCCCATCCCGAACTCGCGGTACAGCGGCGCGTATTCCACTTCGACGCGCTCGCGATGCAGCAGGTTGTACTGCGGCTGCTCCATCGCCGGCGCGGACAGGCCGTGCCTGCGCGCGATCGTGTGCGCCTCGCGGATCGCCTCCGCCGGCCATTCGCTGGTGCCCCAGTACAGCACCTTGCCCTGCCGGATCAGCGTGTCCATCGCCCGCACCGTCTCCTCGATCGGTGTTTCGGGATCGGGGCGGTGACAGAAATACAGGTCCAGATAATCGACGCGCAGGCGCTGCAGCGCCTGATGGCAGGCATCCATGACGTGCTTGCGCGAGAGGCCGCGCTGGGTCGGTTTGGGATCGCGCGCCGAACCGAAGAACACCTTGCTGGACACGCAGAACGCGTCGCGCGGCAGGCGCAGGTCGGCCAGTGCGTCGCCCATGATCCGCTCGGCCTCGCCGCGCGAATACACCTCGGCGTTGTCGAAGAAATTGACGCCGTGGTCGAACGCGCAGGCCAGCAGTTCGCGCGCCGCGCCGCGATCGACCGCGGTGCCGAACGTCACCCACGCCCCGAACGACAGCGCCGACAGTTGCAGGCCCGATGATCCCAGGCGGCGGTAGTGCATGGCGGTTCCTCGTCGTTCGCGGTCGCGAACCTTCATTGTAGGAGCGTGCCTGCGGGCGACGGCAATTTGCTACACTGCGCGCGCTCCGTCGGGGAGTAGCCGCCTTCGGCACGGCGCCGGGGGATCCGCGTCAACACACTTGGCCGGCAGGCCATGGCGCGGGACATCGCTTGCGATGCGGCGAGACCGGCAGTTCTCGCGTGATGCGCCCGGGGCCGGGACATCGCGCGCGGATTGTCGTCGTTCCCGGCCCATCGGAGCTTCCCTTGCAAGCCTTCCTGATCGCACTCGGCGCGGTCGCGCTGGCCGAGATCGGCGACAAGACGCAATTGCTGTCGCTGGTGCTGGCCGCGAAATTCCGCAAGCCGTGGCCGATCTGCGCCGGCATCCTGGTCGCGACGCTGATCAGCCACGCGATCGCGGCGGAAGCCGGCGCGTGGCTGGCGCATTGGCTGACGCCGGACGTGCAGCGCTGGCTGATCGGCTTGTCGTTTCTCGCGGTCGCGGTGTGGGCGCTGTTCCCGGACAAGAGCGGCGACGATCCGGCGGCAGCCTCCCATGCAAGGCGCGGCGTTTTCATCGCGACCGTCGTCGCATTCTTCCTGGCCGAACTGGGCGACCGCACCCAGATCGCCACCGCGGTGCTGGGCGCGCGCTATCAACCGCTGTGGCAGGTGATCGCCGGCAGCACCACCGGCATGCTGATCGCCAACGTGCCGGTGGTGTTCCTGGGCGCGCGCTTCGCCGCGAGGCTGCCGCTGCGCGCGGCGCGCATCGGTGCCGCCGCGCTGTTCGCGGCGCTGGGGTTGTGGATTCTCTTGCGTTGACTTGCGCGAAACATATTTTCGGCGTCCATGTCTTTTCCGCGCGCATCCATTGCGCGCGGGCCCCTTTTTGGCATTGCCCAAAAAGGGGCGAAAAAAGCTAGGCGCCGGACGCGATGGTCTCGCCGACATCCAGTCGGCTCGACTGCCCTGCGCTTCTTGCCGATCGCGCGCCGGCGCGAACTCGCACGTCCCTGTGCTCGGACATGCGCGCCTTGCTCGCGCGATCGGCTGCGATGCTCGGCATCGCGAACGGCGCCGGTTCGTGCTTTGTTGACGGCCATCCGTGGCCTGCGTCTCAACAGTCACAACGTCGTTGCACCATTTGAAGCTTGCCGGGCTGACGGTGCTGCCTTACGCTCGCGCGAGCGCCGGCGGGGAGCGGCGCGCCGCGGGGAGCGCCGATGAACCTGAAGCTGCGCCTGATCGTGATGGTGTTCCTCCAGTATTTCATCTGGGGGGCGTGGCTGCTGACGATCGGCGCGTGGTGGTTCCAGAACAGGCACTGGTCGGGCACCAGTTTCGGCGCGATTTTCTCGACGATGGGCATCGCCGCGCTGTTCATGCCCTCGATCGCGGGCATCATCGCCGACAAGTGGATCAATGCCGAGCGTCTGTATGGAATTTTCCAGATCGCCGGCGCGGTGATCCTGTTCTTCGTGCCGACCATCGGCAGCCCGGACGTGCTGTTCTGGGTGATGCTGGTCAACATGTGTTTCTACATGCCGACGATCTCGCTGGCGATCGCGGTGGCGTACAACGCGCTGAAACAGGACGGGCGGGACGTGGTGCGCGACTACCCGCCGATCCGGGTGTGGGGCACGATCGGCTTCATCGCGGCGACGTGGACGGTGAGCCTGCTGCACCTGGAAACCTCGGCCGGGCAGTTCCGGATCGCCGCCGCAGCGTCGCTGGCGCTGGGCCTTTACGCGTTCACGCTGCCGAAGGCGCCGCCACGCCTGCGCGGCGGTGATGTGCGTTCGCTGGCCGATCGCCTGGGACTCACTTCCTTCACGCTGTTCCGGAACCGCAACTTCGCGGTGTTCCTGATCTTCGCGATGCTGCTGGGCGCGGCGCTGCAGCTCACCAACGCCTACGGCGACACCTTCCTGCAGGACTTCGCCAAGCTCGATCGATACAAGGGCCTGCTGGCGGTACGCTACCCCGCGATCATCATCTCGATCTCGCAGATCTCGGAAACGCTGTTCATCCTGACGATTCCGTTTTTCCTGAAGCGCTTCGGCATCAAGACCGTGATGACCATGAGCATGCTGGCCTGGGTGCTGCGCTTCGGCCTGTTCGGTTTCGGCAACCCCGCCGGCGGGCTGTGGATGATCGTGCTGTCGTGCATCGTGTACGGAATGGCGTTCGACTTCTTCAACATCTCCGGCTCGCTGTTCGTGGAGGGCCAGGCCGACCCGAAGATCCGCGCCAGCGCGCAGGGGCTTTTCATGTTCATGACCAACGGCGTGGGCGCGATGCTGGGCAGCCTTGCCGCGGGCTTCGCGATCGACCATTTCTTCACCGATCATGCCTGCAACGACGCCATCGCGATCTGCAAGGACTGGCACGGGATCTGGCTGGCGTTCGCGGCGTACGCGCTGCTGATGGCGATCCTGTTCGTGCCGCTGTTCCGTCACCGGCACGTCCGCGCGGCAGAGGCCCTGCCTGCGCGGCATGGCGCCGGGGCGTGATGCGATGACCGATGTACAGGTGATCGTGATCGGTAGCTACAACCGCGATCACGTGTGGCGCGTCGATCGTTTCCCGCAGCCCGGCGAAACGCGGATCGGCCGCGATTTCACGACCGGCCCCGGCGGCAAGGGTTTCAATCAGGCCATCGCCTGTCATCGCCTAGGCGCGAAAACGCTGTTCCTCGCCGCGATCGGCGATGACGGGAACGGCGCGCAGGCACAGCGCGATGCCGAAGCGGACGGCCTGCCCTGCCGCTGGAAGTCCTGCGCCGACGCGCCTACCGCCGCGACCGCGGTGTGGGTGGACGACGCGGGCCAGAACGAGATCATCGTGCACGCCGGCGCCAACGCGCGGCTCGACCCCGCTTTTCTCGATGGGCAACGCGACGTCTTCGCCGGCGCGCGGGTACTGCTGGTGCAGATGGAAACCCAGCTCGCGACGGTGCGGCGCGCGCTGGAGCTGGCGCACGCCGGGGGCGCGATGCGCTTTCTCAATCCCGCGCCGGTGCACGCCGATACCGATGCGTCGCTGCTGGCGCTGTGCGACGTGCTGACGCCCAACGAAACCGAATTCGCGGCGCTGTGCGCGAAGATCGCCGGCGCGCAAGTCGATCCGGACAAGCTGGCATCGCTGTCCGATGCCGAACTGCACGCCCTGGCGCGGAAACTTCCGGCGCCGACGCTGGTGATCACGCTGGGTGCGCGCGGCTGTTTCGTCTCGCATGCGGATACGGGGCGCCTGCAAGACCGCCACCCGTGCTATCGCGTCCCGGCGGAGCGCGCCCAGGCGATCGATACCACCGGCGCCGGCGACTGTTTCTGCGGCGCGCTGGCCGCGGCGGTGCTCCGTCTCGAAGGACAGCCGTTTGTCCGGGCTGTCCGCTTCGCCAACCGCGCCGCCGCGCTCAGCACCGAGCGGCCGGGTGCGGCGGCGGCGATGCCGCGCTACGATGAGGTGATCGCGCATTACGGGGGCTGAGAACATGTGCGATTCCGCACGGGGAGCGTTGCGATGACCGACCGATCCGCCTTCCGCTACGTCACCGACTGGCAGTGCCTGACCGACGAAAACGCCGAGGCGATCCGCGCGTTCTGGTTGCGCGAGCACGCCAACGTCGAGGGCGAGGAAGCGATCCGCCGCGCGCGGCAGGTGGTGGCGCGGGTGCTCGACGAAAACGGCGGGATCGCCGCGGTCAGCACCGCGGTGCCCAAGACCATCCCGCGCCTGCAGCAGCCGATGTACTACTACCGCTGCTTCGTGGGCGCGGCATGGCGCGACGGCAGGCTGGTGCGTCCGCTGCTGCGCTACACGTTCGATGTGCTGGAAGCCTGGGCGCGTGAACGCGACTACCCCTGCATCGGCATGCTGCTGGAACTGGAGAACGAGGGTTTCGCCCGCACCCTCAAGCGGGCGTACTGGCCGGATGTGGGCTTCGCCTACATCGGCCGCAGCGTGCGCGGACTGGACCTGCGCGTGCGCTACTTCCGTGGCGCGCGCCTGAAAACGCCGCAGCAGCTCATGCATGCGCTGCGGCCTCCGGAAAACGCACCGCAGGCGCACTCACCCGGCGCGCAATGATCAGTTCACGGTGCGCGGCAGGTTGCCGGCCTGCGCCAGCACCGCGTTGACCGCATGGGCCGCGACCACCTGTCGCGGCCGCGGCCAGCGGAGCCGGTCCGGGCGTCAGCGCCGGGAGGATGCGAGCGCCGTGCGGGACAGCACTTCGCCCCCTTGCTACGCTTTGCCGCCATGCGCATCGGCCCCTGTTCCATCGACCCGCCGGTCGTGCTGGCCCCCATGGCCGGCGTGACCGACAAGCCGTTCCGGCAGCTCTGCAAGCGGCTGGGCGCGGGGCTGGCCGTGTCGGAGATGACCACCTCGGACCCGCGCCTGTGGCAGACCCGCAAGTCGCTGCACCGGATGGATCATGCGGGCGAGCCCGACCCGGTGTCGGTGCAGATCGCGGGTTCCGACCCCGCCATGCTGGCCGAAGCCGCACGCTACAACGTGGCCCACGGCGCCGAGATCATCGACATCAACATGGGCTGTCCCGCCAAGAAGGTGTGCAACGCCTGGGCGGGTTCCGCGCTGCTGGCCGACGAGGCGCTGGTGGCGCGGATTTGCAAGGCCGTGGTCGAAGCGGTCGACGTGCCGGTGACGCTGAAGATCCGCACCGGCCAGACGCCGGAACACCGCAACGCGCTGACGATCGCCCGCATCGCGGAGGAGGCGGGCATCGCCGCACTGGCCGTGCACGGCCGCACCCGTTCGCAGAAATACGAAGGCCGTGCCGAGTACGACACCATCGCCGCGGTCAAGGCATCGGTGCGGATTCCGGTGTTCGCCAACGGCGACATCGACTCGCCCGGGAAAGCGCGTTTCGTGCTCGCTTACACGAAGGCCGACGCGCTGATGATCGGCCGCGCCGCGCAGGGCCGGCCCTGGATCTTCCGCGAGATCGCGCATTTTCTGGCGACCGGCGAGCGCCTGCCCGAGCCCGGCATTGCCGAAGTCCGCGAGATTCTGCTCGGGCATCTCGACGACCTGTATGCCTTCTACGGCGAGCACCTGGGCGTGCGCATCGCGCGCAAGAACCTCGGCTGGTACGTGAAGCATTTCGAAAAGTGCGGTCCGGATGACCGCCTTGAATCCGCGCAGGAAAGCGCGCCAGGGCTTTCGTCCCGGCTCGAAAGCGCGGCCTTTCGCGCCGTCGTCAACGCCGCCGAAAGCGCCCATGCACAACGACGCCTCACCCGCGAGTATTTCGACGCGCTGGCCGCCGGCGTGCCGCGGGCACTCGCGGCAGCGGCTTGACCGGCTGGCGGCTGCGTCCACGCCGCGGCCACGGGGCGTTCGGGCCAGAGGGGCGGCGCCTCGATCGCCGGCAGGCAGGCTCCGACCCGCCCATGCAAATCGTCCCGGACGCATGTATCATGCCCGCCCTGCTCCATCCTTCCATCCGTATCAAAGGATATAACCCGCGATGAGCCGTTACCTGTTCACCTCCGAATCGGTGTCCGAGGGCCACCCGGACAAGGTGGCCGACCAGATTTCCGATGCCGTGCTGGACGCGATCCTGGCGCAGGACAAGCGCGCGCACGTGGCCTGCGAAACCATGGTCAAGACCGGCGTCGCCATCGTGTCGGGCGAAGTCACCACCGATGCATGGGTGGACATCGAGGCGCTGGCGCGCAAGGTGATTCTGGGCATCGGCTACGACTCGTCCGTGGTCGGCTTCGACGGCGCGACCTGCGGCGTGTTGAACCTGATCGGCAAGCAGTCACCCGACATCAACCAGGGCGTCGAACGCAAGCGGCCCGAGGAACAGGGCGCCGGCGACCAGGGCCTGATGTTCGGCTATGCCTGCAACGAGGCGCCCGAATACATGCCCGCGCCGATCTACTACTCGCACCGGCTGGTCGAACAGCAGGCCAGGGTGCGCAAGGCCGGCAAGCTGAAGTGGCTGCGTCCCGACGCGAAGTCGCAGGTGACCCTGCACTACGACGGCAACCACAAGGTCGCCGGTCTCGACGCGGTGGTGCTCTCGACCCAGCACGATCCGTCGGTCAAGCACGCCGAGATCGTGGAAGGCGTGCGCGAATACATTTTGAAACCCGTGCTGCCGAAGAAGTGGTACGAGTCGCTGCCCAAGAACAAGGTGCACATCAACCCGACCGGCAAGTTCGTGATCGGCGGCCCGGTGGGCGACTGCGGCCTCACCGGACGCAAGATCATCGTGGACACTTACGGCGGCATGGCCCGCCACGGCGGCGGCGCGTTCTCGGGCAAGGACCCGTCCAAGGTCGATCGTTCCGCGACCTATGCCGCGCGCTATGTCGCCAAGAACATCGTCGCGGCCGGCATCGCCGACCGCTGCGAGGTGCAGATTTCCTACGCGATCGGCGTGGCCGAACCGACCTCGATCTCGGTGACCACCTTCGGCACCGGCAAGATCAGCGACGACAAGATCGAGAAACTGATCCGCGCGCACTTCGACCTGCGTCCGTACGGCATCATCAAGATGCTGGACCTGATCCACCCGATCTACCAGTGCACCGCATCCTACGGCCATTTCGGCCGCAAACCGTTCAAGCATACCTACCACTGGGAAGAAACGGTCAACGGCAAGAAGGTGAAGAAGTCCGAAACCGCGCTGGCGTTTTCATGGGAACAGACCGACCGCGCCGGGGAATTGCGCAAGGCTGCGAAGCTGTAGGAGCCTGCCTGCAGGCGAGTGACGGAAACACAAAATGGGCCGCTTCGCGGCCCATTTCTTCATCCACGCGTAATCGCAGCTACAACGCTTTTACTGTGCCCGCGCGGGCCTTGCGCGCGGCGGACGAGAGCTTGCGATCGAAGGTGGCAAACGCTTCACAATCCGCCTCACTGGCGGTCGCCAAGTGCATCGCGTCGGCGAAATCCATTCCCATGCCGAACCAATCGAGCGCCAGCGCGAATGCTGCCGGATTCTCGATGGAGACGGTCGGCAATCCCGCGAATTGCCGCAACAATGCAGCGATCATGGCAGCCGGCAAGCGGTGCACGCTGCGCAACACCCATTCGCACTCCACCAACACCGTCGACAACACCAGAACATCGTTGTGGTCGATGAAGTCTCGCGCGACCGGCGCCTGCTTCGCGTCGTCGCGCGTCAGACAGCGAACAATGACGTTAGTATCGACCGCGAGCATGCCGGCGCAGCACTTCACGCTCGATGGCTTGGTCCATCTCTTCGATCGACACCGGCGGCCCCTTGTAATGGGCGGCGCCATAGACGTCTTCCATCCGGGTCGGCGGGAACGGCGATTTTTCCTTCAATAACACGCCTTGCTTCGTCTCCTCGACGATCAGTTTGGTGCCCGTGTTCCAGCCGCGCCGCTTGCGTACGGCCGCCGGCAGGATCACCTGACCCTTGGTGGAAACCGTGGTGGTGATTTTCGGATCCTTGCCCATGGCCGCTCCCGCGTAAGACAAACGTAAGATATCGCAACGGGCCAGTGTCGGCAAGCACCGCAAGCTTTCATCTTTCCATCGCGACGAACGGATATAATCCCGCGTCCGCCGAGGGGCGCTGCAACCGTGGAGCACGGTCAGGCTCGGCACCCTTTCCAACAGCGCCCGATCACCTTGCGATGCCGTTGTTCCAACAACGGCGATCGCAAAAGACCGGCCATCCGTGGCCGGACTTTCAACAGGAGCCACACCATGAACGCTGTTACGTCTCCCGTCTCTCCTCTCTCGTCTCACGATTACAAGGTGCGCGACCTGTCACTGGCCGACCTCGGCCGCAAGCGCATCGGCATGGCCGAGCAGGAAATGCCGGGGCTGATGCAGATCCGCGCGCGTTACGCGCCGCTGCAACCATTGAAAGGCGTGCGCGTGACCGGCTCGCTGCACATGACCAAGGAAACCGCGGTGCTGATCGAGACGCTCGCGGCGCTGGGCGCCTCGGTGCGCTGGGCTTCCTGCAACATCTTCTCGACGCAGGACGACGCCGCCGCCGCGATCGCCGCGGCCGGCATTCCGGTATTCGCGTGGAAGGGCGAGACGCTGGAGGAATACTGGCAGTGCACGCTGGACGCGCTGACGCATCCCGGCATGAAAGGCCCCGAGCTGATCGTGGACGACGGCGGCGACGCGACGCTGCTGATCCACAAGGGCGTGGAAATGGAAGACGGCGACAAGTGGGTGGACGAGAAAGGCGCCAACCACGAAGAGCAGGTCATCAAGGATCTGCTGCGCAGGACGCGCACGGAGCGCCCCGGTTTCTGGAAGAAGGTCGCGAGCGAGTGGCGCGGCGTGTCGGAAGAAACCACCACCGGCGTGCATCGCCTCTATCAACTGGCCGCGGCCGGCAAGCTGCTGGTGCCGGCGATCAACGTCAACGACTCGGTGACCAAATCCAAGTTCGACAATCTCTACGGCTGCCGCGAATCGCTGGCCGACGGCATCAAGCGCGCGACGGATCTGATGGTGGCCGGGAAAGTGGCCGTGGTGTGCGGCTACGGCGACGTCGGCAAGGGCAGCGCGCACTCGCTGAAAGGCTTCGGCGCGCGCGTGATCGTCACCGAGATCGACCCGATCAACGCGCTGCAGGCCGCGATGGAAGGCTTCCAGGTCACCACCGTCGAGGAGACGCTCGGAATCGGCGACATCTACGTCACCACCACCGGCAACCGCGACGTGATCACGCTGGA